>PMHU01000232.1 GCA_003156795.1 Acidimicrobiaceae bacterium | reverse complement strand
TAGACGTGGTCCTGGACGTCGCCACAGACGAAGACACCGTCGACGTTCGTGCGGGATCCGGTCGTGGCCCGGATGTACCCGGCGTCGTCCACGTCGAGCTGACCGGCGAAGACGGCGCTGTTGGGCACGTGGCCGATGGCGACGAAGACCCCCGACACGGGGAGCTCGTCCTCCTGGCCCGAGACGGTGTTGCGCAGGGAGATTCCGGAAACCTTGTTCTCGCCGAGTATGCCGGTGACAACGCTGTCCCACCGGAAGGCGATCTTCTCGTTGGCGAAGGCGCGGTCCTGCATGATCTNNGAATCCGTCGCACGTGGCGCAGGTCGACACCCCGTGACCGAGCAGACCGCTCTCGCCGGGTACTCCGAGCATGAGTGAACGGGCCCCGGTGGCCACGATCAGCGAGCGGGCCAGCACGTGGGCCGCGGCATCGGGGGCGGCGTCGATCCACACACCGAAGGGGCGGGCCGACAAGTCGACACGCGTGACCTTGCGCGTCAGGAACGTGGCACCGAATCGGGCGGCCTGGTCGCGGAAACGCTCCATGAGATCGGGGCCCATGATCCCGTCGACGAATCCCGGGTAGTTCTCGACGTCGGTGGTCAGCATCAGCTGGCCGCCCTCCCAGTTCATGTCCACGGCGACCTCCTCCAGGCCAACGACGCCCCCACGCGCCTGGTCGGAAGAGAAGTGCTTCGCGTCGCGGCCTACAGCGACGACGTCTTCGTGCTTGGTGAAAACCCAAAAACCGGGTCCAGCGGGCTCGGAGTGATGATGGACGGGAGCGTTGTTGCGAAGGTAGGTAAACCACTCGTGAGGGATGCCCTCGGTGAAGCGGTCGAGGTCGAGCAGGTCTATGTCGCTCAGGTCCATGGCGTGTACTCCCTATCCGTAGCCGGCCGAGCCAGCTTGGTGAAACGCGTTCTGTTTTTACCACCAGGCGTGCCGCATGTCGAGACAGGGCACACGCTCAGCCCACCGCACCGGATCGGCGCAGGTCGGCCACGTCGCTCACCGTAAGCCCCGCCCACTCGCAAAGGACCTCGTCGGTGTGCTCCCCAGGGCCCGGCGGCGGTAGGCGCACGCCGCCGGGCGTGACGCTGAAGCGCGGCGCCGGCGCTGGTTGCACCACACCCCCGACCTCCACGTACGAGTGGCGGTCGGCGCTGTGAGGATTGCCGTCCACCTCGGCCAGATCCAGAACGGGGGCGAAGCAGGCATCTCGGCCCTCGAAGGCCTGACACCATTCCGCCCGGGTGCGGGTCCGAAATACCTCGGCGAAGCGCGCTTTCAACTCGGGCCAGGTCGCGGTGTCCATCTGCGCCGGGAGGGTTTCGGGGTCGAGTCCCATGGTCTCGACCAGCTCCGCGTAGAACTGCGGTTCGATGGCCCCAACTGACACCCACTTGCCGTCGGACGTCTCGTAGGCGTCGTAGAACGGAGCCCCCGAGTCGAGCAGGTTGGTGCCGCGCTCCCATCCGGCCCGCCCGGCAGCGCGGCTGCCGAAGAACGGCAGCATGAGCATGGCGCTGCCATCGACCATGGCCGCGTCGACCACCTGTCCCCGACCGCTGCGACGCGCTTCCAACAGGGCGCAGACCAAACCGAAAGCGAGGAACATGGCGCCGCCGCCGAAATCGCCGACCAGGTTGAGCGGAGGCGTCGGAGGCTGGTCGGCGCGCCCCACCATGCCCAGAACACCGCTCAGCGCGATGTAGTTGATGTCGTGTCCGGCGGCCCGGGCCAGAGGCCCGTCCTGGCCGTATCCGGTCATCCGGCCGTAGACGAGAGCCGGGTTTCGGAGCAAGCACTCGTCGGGCCCGAGCCCGAGGCGCTCCATGACGCCCGGACGGAATCCCTCGATGAGGAGGTCGGCCCGATCGACCAGGCCCATAACGGCGGCCGTCCCGTCCGGGTGCTTTAGGTCGACGGCTACCGAGCGCCGGCCCCGGCCCAGCAGGTCTGAAGTAAATCTCGGCGCGGCTCCGAGTCGGTCGATCCTGACCACGTCGGCTCCCATGTCGGCCAGAAGGCACCCGGCGAAAGGTCCGGGCGCCAAGCTGGCGATCTCCACCACCTTCACTCCCTCCAGCGGCCCTGTTCGCCCCACGTCGTCGGCATCGCTCACCTGCGGGAGGCTAGGGCGGGCGGGTCGCATCCGGTCCGGCCAGCTTATGCTCCGACCCCATGAACGGCCCCCTCGACGCCTGGCAGGTGGTGGATCTGACCGACATTCGCGGCGCCATGTGCGGCCGAATCCTGGCGGACTTGGGTGCCGACGTCGTCAAGGTCGAGCCGCCGGATGCAGATCTGGCCGCCTTGACATCAACCTCATACCGCTACCGCAACGCCAACAAGCGAGGCGCCCGCATCGATCTCACCACGGCCGAGGGTCAGGGGCAGCTGGGAAGCTTCTTGGCCGGCGCCGATGTGTTGATCGAAAACCTGAACTCCCGCGACCGCCGGGCCTGGGGTCTCGATCCCGACGCCATCACCCGCCGCTACCCCGGGGTGGTGCACGTCGCGCTGGCCGACTTCGGGCTAACCGGGCCCCGCTCGGGGTGGTCCCTCGACCCGCTTCCGGCCCTGGCCGCGTCCGGGACCCTTCACGCGAGCGGGTTCGCCGACCGTCCACCGTGCTGGATGCCGGGGCACCTGGCCCACGATTGTGCGTCCGCGTACGGAGCCATCGGGGCTGTCGCGGCGGTCATGGACCGGGCTCGTTCAGGAACGGGACAGCTGGTGGAAGTGAGTGTCCAGGAAGCCGCTCTGGCCGGAACGGTCCCGTGGGCGGTGGTCCTGGAGGACTACCTCAAGATCAATCCGTTTCTACCGTCGAAGGGCACTCGCAACGCCGACGGCTTGTACTGGGTGCTCCCGGCCGCCGACGGGTGGGTGCGCGTCGTGATCGGCAACGGAAAGCAGTGGGGCGGGTTTCTCAGCCTCCTCCGAAACCCCGACGTACTCGGGGATCCGGAATGGCGGGACCCGATCTTTCGCGCCATGAACGGCGACGTGGTTCGCCTCCTGGCCCAGGAACTCCTGGTCGACCGGACCCGAGCCGAGCTGTTCGAAGAGGCGAGCCGGGTGGGGGCCACCCTCGGCATGATCCATCTCCCCTCGGAATTCATGGCTCACGAGCAGACTCGAGCTCGCCAGGTTTTCATCCAAACGGGCTATCCCGGCCTGGACGAGGCGCCGTTCGTGGCGCCTCCGCTCCGGCTGTCCTCCACCCCCAGTTCCTTGCGTCGGCCGGCTCCCTCCCCGGGTGACGACAGCGGCCCGGGTCCGGATCGCGTCGCTCCCGCCCACACCGGGCCGCCCGCGGCTGCGCCATCGTTGCTACTCGAAGGGCTGCGGGTCGTCGAGTTCGGCATGGCGGCCGTGGTCCCGGAGCTGAGTCTCGTTTTGTCGGAGCTCGGAGCAGACGTCATCAAGATCGAGTCCGAAACGCACCTGGACGTCCTGCGCGCCAGCGGCATGGGCCGCATCAACTGCGGGTTCGCCTTCAACGCGGAGTGCCGCGGCCGCCGCAGCGTCGCCCTGAATCTGGAAACGGAGGAAGGTAGACGGCTGGCCTTGGGTCTGTGCCGCAGCGCCGATGTGGTCGCCGAGAACTACCGCGGCGGCGTCTTGTCGCGGTTGGGCCTCGGGTACGAGCAGGTAAAAGAGGTCAACCCTTCCGTGGTGTACGTCACTTCCCAGGGATACGGTCGCGACGGACCGCTGGCCGAGATGCCTGCCTACGGGCCCCTCAATCTCGGTTTCGTCGGGCTGCATCACCTGTGGAACCACCCTGATGTCCCGTATCCGTGCGGCACATCCCTCAACCATCCCGACCACGTGGGCGGCAAGCTGCTGGCCGTCGGGGTGCTCGCCGCGCTCGACCACCGGCGCTCGACCGGGGAAGGCCAGCTGGTGGACATGGCCCAGACCGACGTGGCGGCGTTCCTCCTCGGCGAGGTGTACCTCGACGTCTTCCGGTCCGGAGTCGACCCGGTCGCACGGGGGAACTCCCGCGACGACGCGGTACCCCACGACGTCTACCCGGCTGCAGGAGACGACCGCTGGCTCGCCGTCTCCGTCGCCGACGACGGCTCTTGGCAGAAGATGTGCGCGGCGCTGGACTGGCCCTACGAGCCGGCCACGGCGACCATCGAGGGCCGCCTGGCCAACCGGGCGTCTATAGACGCCCGGNNGGCGGAGTGGACTTGCGGGCGCCCGGCCGAGGAAGCGGCCGGGATCCTGCAGGACCACGGCGTGTCGGCAATGCCGGTGATGGGACCGCAGGACCATCTCTCGGACCCCCACCTGCTCGAGCGGGGCTTCATCGTGAGGCTGGAACACGCCGAGGTCGGATCAGAAAGACACGCCGGCAACCCGGTGCGGATGTCGCGCCTGGCCCAGCGGACCGCGGCTTCGGCTCCTTGTCTCGGGGCCGATACCGAGGCCGTGCTGGGTTCGCTGCTGGGGATCGGGGCCGACGAAGTCGCGGTGTTGCGCGAGCGCGGGGTGTGCCGCTGAGGGTCCCCTAGGGTCCCGCAGGCGGGCTGGCCGGCTGCACCTCGGCGGTGCGGTAGTCGCCGAACGGAGCATCCCGCTTGGTCAGGGCGTCGGTCAGGCCGTTTTGCATGTCGGCGATGAAGGCGCGCATCGACTGCTGATGCACCCCGAGCGCGCACAGCTCGGTCCCGACTCGGATACCGGTTCGCATGCCCATAACTTCCATCTGGCGGTGCACCACGCGCTTGTTGATCTGGACCACGTCGGGTGGGATCTTGGCGATCTTGGAAGCCACCGCGATGACACGATCTGCCAGTTCTTCTACCGGGTAGGCGGCGTTGGCCCATCCCGCCTCAACCGCCTCTATACCCGACATGGAGTCGCCGGTCAGCATGGCTTNNCCGGCGATGGCGTAGCCGTGGATCTGCGCGATGACCGGCTTGGCCAGGTCCCAGATGCTCATCCAGCTCTCGGTGACGTGGCGGGGCCACTGGCCGTCGCCGTCGGCGGTGAAGAACGGTAGCTCCAGCCCTTCGTTGCCGCCCCCGAGGTCGTAGCCGGCCGAGAAGCACTTGCCGGCACCCCGGACGATGCTCACCCGGACCGAGTCGTCCTGGTCGGCCTCGCGGAGGGATGCCAGGATCTCGCCGCGGAGCGTGTGGAAAAGGGCGTTGCGCTTCTCGGGCCGGTTGAGGGTGATGCGGCGCACTCCGGGGGCCGGATCGTCAATCAGGATCACGCTGTATGGCATTTTTGGCTGCACCCCACTTGAGAGATATGCGGTTCTAGAAGAGGTTCTGAGTATACGAGCCCTCTCCGGGGGCTTTGCCGTGAAGGCGACCAGAACCTACACTGGAACGCGTTCTAGTTTTGGGCCCGGCGTCGCCAGGCGCCGGCTCCGATAGGAGGGTCCGATGAACACCGAGATCTGCGAGATGCTGGGCATCGAGTTTCCCATCTTCGCCTTCACCCACTGTCGTGACGTGGCGGCCGCGGTCAGCCGCGCCGGCGGCATGGGCGTGCTCGGGGCCCTGGCCTTCTCGCCGGAGCAGCTCGAGATCGAGCTCGCTTGGATCGACGAGCACTGTGGGGGCAAGCCCTACGGAGTGGACGTCGTCATGCCGGTGAAGAGCGCGGACCGCGACGCCGGCCTGCACGACGAACGCGATCTGAGCAAGCAGCTGTACGGCATGATCGACCAAGCCCATTGGGACTACGCCGACAAGATCCTCTCTGATCACGGCGTGCCCCCGCTTCCCGAAGATGAAGGGTCAGGCGGGGCGGACCCGATCGAGAGCGGGGTGCTCGGCTGGACCGAAGCGACCGGGACTCCGCTGATCGACGTGGCCCTGGCCCACCCGATCACCCTGCTGGCCAGCGCGCTCGGACCGCCTCCCAAGGAGGCCATCGATCGGGCCCACGCCCAAGGGGTCAAGGTGGCCGCCCTGATCGGCCGGGTCGAGCAGGCCGTTCGTGACGTCCAGCAAGGCGTCGACATCATCGTCGCCTCGGGCTACGAAGCTGGTGGCCACACCGGCGACGTGGCTTCCATGGTCCTCGTGCCGGACGTCGTCGACGCGGTGGCGCCCGTGCCGGTGCTGGCGGCCGGCGGGATCGGAACCGGGCGGCAGATGGCTGCCGCCATGGCTCTAGGGGCTCAGGGCGTGTGGACCGGGTCGATCTGGTTGACCGTCACCGAAGCCAACACGAGTGAGATCGTGGTGGAGAAGCTACTGCGGTCCAGGTCGTCCGACACCGTCCGATCGCGGGCCATGACCGGCAAGCCGGCCCGGCAGTTGCGGACGGCGTGGACCGAAGCTTGGGACGCGCCCGAGTCTCCGGGGACGCTGCCGATGCCGTTGCAGTTCATTCTCAACTCGAAGGCCATGCGCCGCATCCAGCGGTCCGGCAACCGCGAGCTGGCCGGGATGCCCGTCGGTCAGATCGTGAGCAGGATGAATCAGGTGCGCCCCAGCAAGGACGTGATCTACGAGATGGTCGAGGAGTACATCGAGACCATGACCCGCCTCGGGTCCACCCTGCAGTCCACCTGATCCGCTCGGTCACTCGGCCGCCGAACAACACGGGCTTCGGCCGCCGCGGCTGCACGGCAGTCAGGAGTCGGCGTGCACCTCGGTGAGCTGGCCCGTGTGCACGTCGTAGACGAATCCTCGGACGGCGTCGGTGGCGAGCACGAAGGGACTCTCCCTGACTCTCGTCATCGACTTGCGAACGTCCTCGTCCAGGTCGGTGAAGGTGCCGGCAGCCCAAGGCGGCCGTACTCCCGTGTCTCTCTCCACCTGCTCGGCGAACGCCTCGTCGGTGAAGGTCATCATCCGGCAGTCCGTGTGATGGACCAGCATGACTTCGCGGGTCCCTAGGTTGCGCTGAGAGATTGACAGGGAACGGATGGCGTCGTCGGTGATGATGCCGCCCGCGTTGCGGATCACGTGGGCCTCGCCCCTTCGCAGCCCGAAGATCCGGTACAGGTCGAGGCGTGCGTCCATGCAGGCGACGATGGCCACGTGGGTGGAAGCGGGCTCGGGTGGGTCGCCTTCGACGAAGGCGCCCGCGTATGAGTCGGCGTTTACCAGCAGGCGTTCAGTGACGCTCATCGGCATCTATTTTCTACGCCTGACGCCATCAAATGCGAATCAGGCGCCCCTCAGCTCAGCGCCATGGCGGTGTACATGGCCATGCCCGTGACCATGGCGGCTTCGTCGATGAGGAAGCGATTCGAGTGGTTGGGCGCCGGGCGGGCCACCCCCTCAGGAGCGGCGCCGAGGAAGGCCATGCTTCCGGGCACCGACTGCAGGACGTAGGACCAGTCTTCTGCCCCCATGACAGGGGTCGGCATGCGCACGACCCGGCCCGGGCCGAGGAGGGACTCGGCCACCGAGAGGGTGTGATCGGCGAAGCCTGGATCGTTGACGGTAACGGGGTAGTTGCAACGTTCCATCTCGACCTGTGCCGTGCAGCCGTGGGCCGACGCGACGTGGTCGGCGACCCGGCGCAGACCGTCCAGCACCAGGTTGCGGGACTGGTCGGATACGGCCCGGATGGTCCCGGCGCAGACCACGGTCTCGGGGATCACGTTGAAAGCGGTGCCCGCGGTGATGGTCGTGACCGTCACCACCGCCGGGTCGAACGCCGGCACGGTTCGGGTGACCATCGCCTGAAGCGCCGTCACTATCTCGCACGCGACCGGTACGGGATCGGTCGCGTCGTGTGGCATCGAGGCGTGGCCCCCGTCGCCGGTAATGATGATCCGGAACTCGTCTGCAGACGCCATCATGGTGCCGGCCCGGCACGTGATCCACCCCGACGGGATCACCGAGGAGATGTGGATCGCGAAGGCCCGGTCGATGTGACCGTTGGTGGTCAGGAGTCCTTCGTCGAGCATCGTCTTGGCCCCGTCGTGGCCTTCCTCTCCAGGCTGGAACATGAGCACGACCCGTCCGGTCAAGTCCTTGCGGCGGGCTTGGAGCAGTCGAGCCGCCCCTAGGAGCATGGCGACGTGGGTGTCGTGGCCGCACGCGTGCATCTTGCCATCGACCTTGGAAGCGAACTCGAGGCCGGTGTCCTCCGGCATTTCGAGCGCATCCATATCGGCGCGCAGAAGGGTGGTCGGTCCGGGCTGATCGCCCTCGATGACGGCCACGGCCGAACTGCACATCTCTCCGACGCTTGGCGACAGGCCCAGGTTTTCGAGGGAAGCGACGATCAGCTCCTGGGTGTCGGGCAGGTCCAGTCCCGTCTCCGGGCGGGCGTGGATGCGGCGGCGGACCTCGACCGCTTCCTCGAACCCACGACCGGCCTCGCTGACGATTTCGGGGTCGACCGTTGGCAAAACGGTTTCGGGCATGGTGATCCCTCCCTATCGAGCGCCGGCCGCAACCGCGGCCACGGCGATCCTAGGAGGCGCGACGCCTAGAGTCGCCCCCGACCGCGGACCGGCCCGGCTCGGGCCGTCAAGCTCCAGGAGATCGCCTGTGGACTACTCGAACTACGAACGGCTGCTTTTCGACCGTCGCGACCCGGGCATTCTGCTGATCACCCTCAACCGACCCGACAAGTACAACGCCACCGACGAGACCATGCACACCGAGCTGGCCGGGGTGTGGTCGGACGTCACCGCCGATCTCGAAACGCGGGTCGTGGTGGTCACCGGCGCCGGCAAGGCGTTCTCTGCCGGTGGGGACCTGGAAATGGTGGAACGGATGGCCGGCAGCTACGAGCGGGTCACCCACATGCTCACCGAGATGACCGAGATGGCCTACGGCATAGCCAACTGCGACAAGCCGATCGTGTCCGCCATCAACGGCGTCGCCGTCGGAGCGGGACTGGTGGTGGCTCTCATGGCCGACATCTCGGTATGTGCCGAAGACGCCCGGCTCGGCGACGGTCACGTCAAACTGGGGGTAGCCGCAGGCGATCACGCCGCGCTGGTGTGGCCCCTCCTTGCCGGGTTGGCCAAGTCGCGGTACTACCTCCTGACCGGCGAGATGATCACCGGCGCCGAGGCGGAGAGGATCGGCCTGGTCAGCCTGGCCGTCCCTCGCGAGGAGGTCGTCGCCCGGGCCATGGAGATCGCGGGCGGCCTGGCGAACGGATCGCAGATGGCTATCCGGTGGACCAAGCGGGCGCTCAACCATTGGGTCCGCCAGGCGGGACCGATCTTCGAACAGTCCGCGGCGCTGGAGATGCTCAGTTTCATGGGCCCAGACGTGGTCGAAGGGGTCGCCGCCCTCCGGGAGAAACGCCCGCCCCGGTTCCCGTCCGCCGAGCAGTGATCCCGTGGCTCTCAACGGTGGCGAGCGGTCAATCGATGGGCTGCTCGAGGCGTGGGCCGCGGGGTCAGCTCCGACTCGGCGGCGTAAACAGCCCCGACCAGGCGTCGCCCGGGCCATCCACTTCGACGATTCGGTCCGGTTGGTTGTCGAACTCGAGCCGCAAAGCGTTCGAGATGCTGGCGTGCATGACGTACATGCCGATGACGTAGGTCAGGCTCAGGATCTCCTCGTCGGATAGATGGGATTTCAGGGTGGCGAAAATGTCGTCGTGCACCCGGCCCCGATCGACGGCGAGGCCGTCGGTGAGAGCCAGCACGGCCCTCTCTACGGGCGAGAACAGGTCCGACGTGGCCCAGGCGGCGATGGCGGCGATCTTCTCCTCGGGTAGGCCGAGCGCCCGGCAGGACTTGCAGTGCTGCGAGAACACGAACTGGCTGCCCCCGATCCACCCGGCCCGGGTCTGGCCCAGCTCGCGAAGGACAGGGTCGACGGCGATGTTGCGGTAGAGGACGAAACCCTGGCTGGCGTGCCTGAGGACGTCCGGCACCAGGGCGAATACGGTCCACCAGTCGCCCGGGGTGCCCGTGGCCGTTCCCGGTTCGGCCACCGGATCCCGGTCTCCGAACAGCAGGTCGTAGGTCGTGATGACCACGTCGGACGTGGCTTCGGATCGCGGCACCTGGCGCAGTCGGGGCATGCGGACCTCTCTTGGTCGTCGTGGTTGGAGCGGCGCCAACCCGTCGAGGCGGGCGTTGGCTCCCTACTACCTACCACCGGGCCCGCCCCCGCGATCGGCGAGGGTGGTCCACCCGTCATCCAAGCGCCCGCCACCCAGCCCGCCGTGACACCCGTGTCAACTCAGAGTTGCTCCGCGTCGGGCACTAACGTCGTCGGCAAAACAAGACCCGTACGGGGGACTCATGACGAGTGCAGTGACAACGCGCCAGGACGGATTCGTGGACGAGGACGATTTCAGGATCCGGGTTCGTGCCTTCCTGGAGGAGCACGCCCGTCGCAACCGGCGCGGCGAAGAGTCGGAGGGAGCGATGGGCTCAGCCGACCAGAGCCTGCTCGAACGGGCCCACGTCTACCAGGCCGCCCTGTTTGATGCCGGCCTGGCCGGGCTCACGTGGCCCAAGGAGTACGGCGGCCAGGGGCTGGCCGGTCGCTATCAGACCATCTTCAACGAGGAAGCCACCGACTTCCACACGCCGAGCTTCATCTACACCATCGGCTTCGGAATGTGCATTCCGACCGTCCTCGCCCACGGCTCGGAGGATCTCAAGCAGCGCTATGTCAGGCCCGGCGCCCGGGGCGACGAAGTCTGGTGCCAGCTGTTCTCGGAGCCGGCGGCGGGGTCGGACGTCGCCAGCTTGAGATCCACCGCCGTCCGGGACGGCGACGAGTGGGTCCTCAACGGGCAGAAGGTGTGGACCTCGGGCGCCCACTACTGCGACTACGGCATCGTGCTGGCCCGGACCAACCCCGACGTGCCCAAGCACAAGGGCCTGTCGATGTTTATCGTCGACATGCGCGCACCGGGCGTGACCATCCGTCCGCTCCGGCAGATGAACGGAGCCGCCAACTTCAACGAGGTGTTCTTCGATGGCGTGCGGCTGCGAGCCGATCACATCCTCGGGGAGCCCGGCGAGGGTTGGCGGGTGGCGCTGACGACCCTGATGAACGAGCGGGTGGCCATCGGCGCCGGCCAGAGCACCGAGAAGACGACTCCCCTCACGCCGATCGCCATGCACTTGGAAACGGCCCGAAGCCGGGGCCTGACGAGCGACCCGCTGGTCAGGCAGGACCTGGCCGACCTGCTGATCCGGTACTGGGTGCTCGACATGGTCGGCCTCAGGATCCGGGGCGCGGTCGCAGCCGGCCGCGTGCCCGGACCGGAAGGGTCGGTGGCCAAGCTCATCGGAGCCCTGCTGGCGAAGCGGTCCGCCGAAGTCGCCTGCCGCGTCGCGGGAGTGTCGGCCACGGCCTGGTCCGAGACGGACGAGAAGGTTCCCGCCGCCACCCAGATGGTCCTCTCCGCCCCGGGGATCGGCATCGCCGGTGGCACCAACGAAGTGATGCGCAACATCCTGGGAGAGCGGGTCCTCGGCCTACCCAAAGAGCCGCAAGTGGACAGGGACATCCCCTTCCGGGATCTCCTCTCCAGCTAGCGCCGCGGTCGAGCCGCCCTTATCCCGGCGTGACTACGACCTTGCCCAGCACCCGGCGCTCGGCCAGGTCGCGAAAGGCGTCTGCGGCGCGCTCCAGCGGGTAGGAGCTGAAAACGTGGGGTGCCAGCCGGCCAGAACGCCACCACTCCGTCAGCTCGGCCACGTTGCGACGGTGCTGCTCGGGCTGATGGGCCACGAACGAACCCCAGAACACCCCCACGATGCTGCAGCCCCGGAGCAGGGGTAGGTTCAGCGGGACCCGGGGTATCTCCCCGGCCGCGAAGCCGATCACCAGGTATCTGCCGTTCCACGCCGTGGCCCGCAACGCCGGCTCGGAGTAGGCGCCGCCCACCGGGTCGTAGACGACGTCGGCGCCGGCCCCGTCGGTCAGCTCGCGCACGCGGGCCTTGAGGTCTTCCTTGGCGTAGTTGATGGTCTCGTCGGCGCCGCGCTGGCGGCACAGCTCCAGCTTCTCGTCCGTCGACGCCGCCGCCATGATCCGAGCCCCCATGATCCGCCCGATCTCGACCGCGGCCAGACCGACCGCACCGGCCGCCCCGAGCACGAGCAAGGTCTCGCCCGGTTGGATGTCGGCGCGGTCGCGCAGGGCGTGGTGTCCTGGAGGGCGCACGGCGACGAATCCGACACCGTCACCACGGATTCGCATTTCCCTAACGACCGCTAGTCCCGCGCCCGCGGCGTACTGAGCGAGCGACCACGAGTCGTAGGTGGCGTAGGTGTCCTCGTCGAGGTCACCTCCGCCCTCGTAGCAGAACGCGCCCAACTGGTCGAGGTACGTGCTCTCGTGAACACGAACGAGCTCGGACCGCGAGGCGGCGTACGGGGCGACGGCCAGCAGATCGTCGCCGAGGTGAAGGTCCTCGACGCCCGCCAGGACCGCGGCGAGACGTTCGGGCCGCTCGGGATGTCCAGGGTCCTCGTGTCCGGCGTCGTCGGTACTGCCGTTGATGATGAGCATTACGAAGACCCTTCGTCGCCGGGTTCTTCGGGTTCGAACAACGTCGTGCGTCGAAGGAAGTGGGCGTGACTCTGTTCGGTGGACTGTATTGGAAAGCGCAGACTGACGATCTCGTCTTCGATGCTCGTGGTGAGTGGGTAGCCCGAATCTCGAAACACCCCGAGCATGCCGCGATTATCCGCTTGGGTCTCGGCGACGAAGTGCGTGATGCCGTTGGGTCTCGCCGCGCGCGCGAGGTGCCAGAGCAGGAGGATCCCTATGCCGTGGTGTTGGTAATGGTCGGTGACGAGGAACGCGACCTCGGCGTCGGTGGTCTTGGGGATTCGGTCGTAACGGCCGACAGCGACCAACTCCTCACCGTCTTCGATGATGTAGGCGAATCGGTCGACGTAGTCGACCGTGGTGAGGTGTTCGACCTCTTTGGCCGAGAGCTCGGGGTGCACGGCGAAGTATCGCCGGTAGATCGAACCCGACGAGAGCTGAAGGTGGAAGTTCACGAGACTTTGTGCGTCGTCGGGCCGGATCGGACGCATGTGCAATTTCACGCCGGTCACCGTCATGATGTCGCATTCGAGCTGGGCGGGGTAGGGCTTGGCCATGGAGGGCGACCCTTCGCTCGTGGTGTCAGGATGGGTCAGACGGTTCACGGCGTCGGTCATCGCACCCTTTCTTGGGCGACGGGCGTCACCCAACTCCAGTATGAGTCGATTATGGGTCCGGTGCGAACCCATTGCCAGTGACCAAGGTCACCGGTGAAACATCGAATCCTCAGCGGGCGATGACGTGGCCCGCGCCGTCAAAGACGCCCTCCAGCGTGGGAGCCGTCGACCGCTCCTCGAAAGAGGTGATCGACGCCTCGCGGCGCATCGTGAGGCCGATATCGTCCCAGCCATAGAGGAGTCGTTCGCGGATCATAGGATCGAGCGCGAAGGAACGGTGCCAGTCCACTTGGGGCACCTCCACCTGCATCTGGTCGACGTCAACGATGACCAGGCGCGTGGAGTCCTCCTTGACGAGTCGCGTCAGTTCGTCGACGTCTTCTTGGGCCAACTGGACAATGACGAGGCCCTGCTTGGATGAATTGTTGCGAAAGATGTCCCCGAAGGACGGCGCCACCACGGCGGCGAAGCCGTAGTCCATGAGAGCCCACACCGCGTGCTCGCGTGACGATCCGGTTCCGAAGCGCGGTCCGGCGACGAGGATGTTCGCCCCGACGTATCG
>PMHU01000206.1 GCA_003156795.1 Acidimicrobiaceae bacterium | reverse complement strand
CGCGATGCGCTCCCGGTCAGCGTCGGTGACGGGAATTTGGTCCAGAAACGAGCGCCCCTCCGCCATCGATCCATATGGATAGTCCACGGAGAACATGATTCGCTCGACCCCGACTTCCAGCATGAGGTCGAGAAACGTCGCCGGGAAATTGAAGCCCGCAAAGGTGTAGTGGACATTTTCGCGCAGATAGGCCGCCATCGAGCGAGCGAGGTCGGGCGGTATCACCCGATCGCGGAGTCCGATCACGTACGTCCGACCGATCTCGGCCGGCAGGACCGGCCATTCGGCGGTTTCGAACAGGGGAAGGGGCGCCTCGTACGGTGGGGCTTCGCGTGAGTTCTCGACCACCTCGAGGTCCGTGGAGATGGCGGGCTCGCCGGTTCGGAGACCTCCGACCGTGCGGCCGCGACTGCGTTCCAGCTGGGCGTCACGCGAGTTCATCGTCAACTCCTTGATGTCGTCGCGCAGGAAGTCGACGGGCCGCCATCCCCTGGCGGCGACGGTGCAGGAGACGAACACCAGGTGGGTGAGCGACGGCAGGCGGGCCGGAAGGTATGGCATCGAGAACCCGGCTGAGGAGTGGCCGACGACCACGACCCTCTCAAAGCCGGAGGCCTCGGCAGCCGACGCGATGGCGGCCGCTTGATCCGAGGTGGTCACCCGAGCCAGGTCGGCGGGGTGGTATCGGCGGCCCGGCAGGTCGACGGTGACGGCCGGTTGGGACAACAGCGGCAGGATCGGATCCCACATGGTCGAAGTCATGCCGCCCCCGTGTACGAGGACGAACCCCAATCCCGAAGGGGCCCCGGTGTCCACGTCCCGCCTACCTCTTTCTCGACCGTTCTCGATCGGACCGACCCCCTGAGTGGAGCCATCCGACGGTGCCCACGATGACCAAGAATGTATTTTATAAGCAGTATGCTCGGGGCGATGCCCAAAGCTGCTGGAGCCTCCCCGAAGGCCGGTGCCACGCTCTCGCTTCCTGGGGCTCAGCATGCGGTCGTGCGCCAAGCCAGCGGGGAGCAAGCGGCTGGATATATCCGGCGTCTCATTTTCGACGGCGAGCTGCAGCAGGGTATGCGCTTGCCTCAGGATCAGGTCGCCAAAGCCCTCGGTGTCAGCCGGATTCCGATCCGGGAGGCGATCGTCGCCCTCGAAAGCGAGGGCTGGGTGACGACGAGGCTGCACCGTGGGGCATTCATCAATGCTTTCGACGAGGAGACGATCAGGGACCACTACGAGCTGTACGGCCTGGTGTACGGGCTCGCGGCGCGGCGGGCGGTGCGGCGCGGAGATCCGGAGATGATCACCCGCTTGGGAGAGCTGGCCCGTCAGGTGGTGGCGACCGACGCGCCCGCCGAGATCCAGAGGGTGGCCCTGGCGTTCCACGGCACCGTGGTGGCCGGGGCCCACTCTCCCCGTATCCCGGTCGTCTTGCGGGCCATGTCCGCGCTCGTGCCCGGGCCTTTCTTCGAACTGGTCCCAGAAGCGATCGCGTCCGAGCAGAGCGGCCTTCCTGCCGTGGCCCGAGCCGCCAAGCGCGGGGACGGGGACCGGGCGGCCAAGGAGTACGCCAAGATGCTGGGCCAGCAGGCGGAGATGGTCGTGGACCTGTTCCGACGCCGCAACCTGATAGCCCGATCCGCTTAACGGACCGGCCCGCCATGCCCGCCGACCCGCGGCTCGGCCAAGCGCCCAACGGCGACTGGCTCGGCACCCCGTATCTGCGCTTCGAGCGTCACGGCCCCCTGGCTCGATGCATCATCGACCGGCCTCTGAAACGCAACGCGTTCACCCCCGCGATGTACTTCGGGATCCGCTATGCCGTCAATCACACCGACCGCGACGATGACCTGGCCGGGCTCATTCTCACCGGGACCGGCGACGTCTTCGCTCCTGGCGGAGACTTGGGCGGAGCCAACGAGGACGGGTGGGCCGACCTGCCGGGGCTACTCGGAATGGACAACACGCCTTTTGACGCTCTGCGCCAGTCACGCAAGCCGGTGGTGAGCGCAGTCAACGGCCTCTGCCAAGGGGGCGGTCTAATGATCGCCATGCTCTCCGACGTGTCCGTGGTGAGCGACCGGGCCACGTTCCGAGCCCCCGAGCTGTTCCGCGGCATCGCCGATACCCACTACTCCCACATCCTCTCCCGCCAGATCGGTCCCGCCCGCGCCCGTGACATGCTCTTTACCGGGCGTCAGGTCTCGGCTCGAGAGGCGGCGGACTGGGGCCTCGTCAGCCGGGTCGTTGCTCACGACGAATTGATGGATGTCGCGACCGAAGCCGTGAGTGCCTGTTGTCGCACCGCGCCCGCCGCTCGCAGCGACCTCAAGCGGAGCTTCGACCAGTACTACGGACTGTACGACCGGATCGGGATGACCGCGAGCTTGTACGCGCCAGAAGCGGTCGAGGGATACAACTCCTTCAAAGAGAAGCGGCCGCCTTCATGGGTGGACCCGCGGCTCGGGACCGAGGGGCGGCTCTAAGTCTCCCCCCGCTCGCGCCCTGGGCTACCGCAAACGCCAAGGGATGCGGGAGCCAGAAGCGAACACCCTCTGCCCTTGTTGCAGGGTTTCGGCATCGCTGCCGAGCTGTACCAGCGTTTTGGCCACGTCCACGGCCTGTCGGTACCCGAGATCTTGGGCGTACCAGATGGCGCGCACCGTGGCCTGGACTGCGAGCGCGGGTTGGGATGCGATGGCCGCGGCGAGTCGTTGGGCAGTGGCTAGCAGGTCGGCCGGGGCCACGACTTCGGAGACCAGTCCGATCTGGTGAGCCCGCTGCGCGGACATCCGTTCGTGGGCGCCGAGCAGAGCCATGCGGAGGGTTTCTCCGAGAGGCATCCG
>PMHU01000274.1:3024-3152 GCA_003156795.1 Acidimicrobiaceae bacterium | reverse complement strand
ATGTAGAGAACACCGTGACCCGGGAGTTCGTCTCCCACAGCTTGGGCAAGGTGGACCGTGAGGTCCCGATCTCGGCGAGCGAAGGCGTAGATGTCATCGTGGACCGACACCTCGAAGCCCGCACGCTC
>PMHU01000274.1:0-3013 GCA_003156795.1 Acidimicrobiaceae bacterium | reverse complement strand
CGCAGCCTGACCCACCAATCGACCGATGTAGAGCAGCACACGCACGTCACAGCCACAGGCGACAAGGGTAGATGGGCGCCTCGCACAAGGCCGACCAGGTATCGCATAAGAGTGCTTATGCGTTAACACAGTCAACCCGGACAGCCGCTGTCGATCTACCGTTCTGTATCGGAGTCGGACATCGCTAGCAGCGGCGTTTCGAGGGGTGGACCGAGTCGAAGATTGCCTTCGCGACAAGCGGTTCCCGGGGACCATTGACCTGGACCTGCGACTCAGCCAATCCGCCTTCGCGGGTGAGGACGTATTCGCCTGCCGCGAGCTGTGACACTCCAAGACCGTCCCGCGCACGGCTGTGGTCGCCGTCGGGCTAGGCGGGCCGACCCTTGCTGGCCCGTAGAGGCACTCGATTACCACGGAGCTGGCCTAGGCCTCAGTAACGCTGTCGCTCGGGCAGCTAGCAGACACGACCTCGGTATATGCCAGCGGCACGACCGTGTGCTCAGACGGCCAACCACACCCCTCATTCACCACCGGCGGCTGCACGCCCCAATCCGCCGGTACCGAAACCTGCAGACCTCCGTATACCACTGTCTTCCANNCCCGGCTCACCGCCGGCTGGTCCACCTCTAACGGTTATCGCCGCCCGCGGTGGACTCGGTCCGCCGCTGGCGGACCCGCACCCGGCCAGCACGATGCCAAACGCCAACAAGAGATATCGGCGCCACAACTTCCACCTACCTCGTCCTGTATCGGCAGCGACCACTCAGCCAAGTGCCAACAGAAGGAGGCTGACCAAGCGGTGCTCGACCGTTTTAATGAGAGAGCACCACGGATGCCACGCCAGCACCAAGCGACGGACCGTGCCGCCTTATTGTGGCCGCATGACATACCGGACCAGAGCGGTCGCCGCGGCCATCGCGGCCGTGAGATTGGGTGCTGGCGTGGCGTTGAGCGCCTCACCGGAGATGTTCCTGCGTTGGGAACCCCCGGTTGCGGGTACATCGATGCCGCTACTTCTGCGCACGGTGGGGATACGCGACCTCGCCGTCGGTGTCGGCACGGCCGCTGCGTTGCGCACGCCGTCGGGCAAGGATTTCCGGGGTTGGATAGCAGCCGGTCTGCTTAGCGACACCCTCGATGTTGTCGCCGGTATGGCTGGGTCCCGCACGACCGGGATCCGCGCCCTGTCTTCTGCGCTAATCGCCGCGCCCATGGTCGTGGCCGGCGTGTACGTACTCGNNCGAGACCTAGGCTCCCTGCCCACCCAAACGGCCCCCGGGACAGAGCCACCCGTGCCGATCGCCCTCACCGGGCGCGCCCCTGTGTCTTGCCGAGAGGTGCCTGGTCGAACGCCTGAGGAGAGCGGGGACAACCGGGTGGCGTTGTGGCAGGCTCGGAGGGATACATCCGGGTGGCTAGGAGGAACGGGCATGGCCGGGATCGACAACTACTCGACGGCACTGGAAATCGCGGCGTCCATTCGCGCTAAGGATGTCAGTCCCCTCGAGGTGCTCGATGCGTCGCTCGCTCGTATCGATGCCTGCAACGATCGGGTCAACGCGCTCATATGGCGCAATGACGACCAGGCTCGGGCAGCCGCGAAAGCGGCGGCGGATCGGGTGGCGAACAGTGATCCGTCGGAACTTCCGCCGTTCTTTGGCGTTCCCATTCCCATCAAAGACCTGACCTGGGTGGCCGGGTGGCCGGTGACCTACGGGTCTTGGGCGGCGCCGGATAAGCCTTCGGACGAGAGCGAACTGATCGTGGAAGCCTTCGAGCGCGCCGGATTCGTGCTCACCGGCCGGACGAACACTCCCGAGTTCGGCCCGATCACGGCGAGCGAGAACGACCGTTACGGGATAACCCGCAATCCCTGGGATCTGGACCGCACTCCCGGCGGCTCCAGCGGAGGGGCCGGCGCAGCGGTAGCGAGCGGCATGTTTAGCGTCGCCCACGCCAACGATGGAGGAGGATCGATTCGCATCCCGGCGTCGTGTTGCGGGCTGGTGGGCCTGAAGCCNNCGTGAAGACCTGGGAAGGCGGCGCGGTGGAAGGCGTTCTCACCCGCGATGTGGCTGACACGGCTGCGGTGCTGGATGTGATCACCCGCCCCGATCGCCTGCAGTGGTACAACGCGCCGACGCCTGATCGACCTTTTGTGTCCGAGGTAGGTGTGGATCCTGGGCGCTTGAGGATCGGTCTGGTGACAACCGCTCCCTTCGGCCTTGGCATCGATCCGGTCTGCGTGGAGGCAGCCCGGACGGCGGCCAACGCGCTCGAGGAGCTGGGGCACGAGATTTCCGAAGTCGAGATCGAGGTGGGGGACGAGTTCCTCTCGGCATTCTTGAACGTCGTGAACTCCGGCCTCGCCGACTACGACGTCGACTGGGATCGGGTCGAGCCGCACATCAAGGCCAACCGAAAAGCAGCCCAGGCGATTGACAGTCTCACCTACGTACGCTCAGTCCACGACTTGCAACGGTTTTCCAGACAGGTTGTCAACCGGTGGGGAACCGAGTTCGACCTCTTAGTCACACCTACCATGTCCATCAAACCTCCTCGGGCCGGAGAGATCCTGGCCGCGGTTCACGGCGGGGCAGAAAGTGGCGGACCCGCACTTCAGGTGTTCCAGATGGCGGTGCTCACCTCGGCATTCAACATGACAGGTCAGCCGGCTATCTCCGTACCGACTCACCAGACCGGATCCCGTCTTCCTGTCGGCGTCCAACTTGTCGCAGGTCCGTGGGAGGAAGCCAAGCTTCTCCAAGCTGCCTCGCAACTCGAGTCCGCCCTTCCTTGGGCCGATCGCCGTCCTACGATCTAGCCGTTCGGGGCCTCTACCGCGACCTGTCCATGGCCGCGGTCTGAGCGAAGCAGCCCGATCCGAAAGGGCTGCTTCGCGCTCGCACGGCCGCGATGTCTGTACGGGACGGGTCAGTCGGTATAGATGTCGTGGGCTGAGTTGATTACCCACGCGTTGCCGTCTGGCCCGACGGCGATGGTGACCGCCCCG
>PMHU01000261.1 GCA_003156795.1 Acidimicrobiaceae bacterium | reverse complement strand
CACGGCCCGGGCCAAAAGCGTCTTGCCAGTCCCTGGCGGGCCAACCATCAGCACGCCCTTCGGGCCCTTCGCCCCTGCAGCCGCGTACCGCTGCGGATGTTTCAGGAAGTCCACGACCTCCATGACCTCAGCCTTCGAGCCCTCGTAGCCGGCAATGTCGGAGAAGCGGGTAGAAGGCCGCTCTTCGTCGTAGACCTTGGCCTTCGAGCGACCCATGCTCATGATCCCGCCCAGGCCCCCAGCCATCTGCTTGCGGGCACGGCGACCGATCCACACGAACACGCCGATGAACAGGACGAGTGGCAGCACCAGTTCGAGCACACTAAGTATCGAAGTAGTGCTCGGGACGGTGCCCGTCACCTGCACCTTGTGCTCGAGCAGCAGGGGCGACAAGGTGGGTGCGTCGAGTGCGATCGGTATCCGCGAGCTGTAGCTCGCCCCGCTATCCAGCTTGCCGGTCACCGCGCCCGTCGAGCTGATCCGGGCGGTCGATACCTTGTTGGCCGTCACCTCGTTTACGAAATCGGTGTAGCTGAACTTCTGGGTGGACGACTTGGCGCCGGGATAGAACAGCGCAAAGGCCACCAGCAGGATCGCGATCGGCAGCATCCACCCGAGCCAGCGCGGTGTCGGAGGCCGCGTGGGCACCGGAACGGGGTCCTTCGATGGCCCCGGCCGCGCCGAGGTCGTACTGTGCCAGACGCTCATGAGCGTGTTATTCCTGCATGGAATGCCGACCGATTGATGTCCAGGCGGTGGTTCGGGCCGGTGTTTGGGGTCTCCATGGTTTGGTTCTTTCCTCGACTGGGATCAGCGTCGCCTCAGCCTTGACGGAGCTCAGCGCCGGGCCAGGCGGCGACCGCTGTCGCTGGCAGGTGGCGTGTAGTTCTGCTCGAAGTGGTGATACAGGGCCGACTCGTCAGCTTGCGAGAGTTCCTCGCCGTGCATCTCTATGTCGGGCGCAGACCGAACGCGCTCCTTGGTGACGGTGGCCTTCAGGTCGTCGGGACCGATCCGGATCCCGCTCAAAGGCACGAACGTCAGGTGGCGACCTGAGAAGAGTCCTTCCTTGACGGTGGCGAACTGCGGGATATCGGTCTCCACGTCGACGTAGACGTCTTGCAATTTGCCGATCTTCTCGCCGTTGCAGTCGATGAGCACTTTGCCGTGCCATTCGGCAACACTCCACTTGGCCTGGTCCGGCTCATCGGTCATGTTGGCTTCCTCTTCAGTGATGTTCGTTTCCTCTTCCGTCATGTCGGCATCCTTTTCTGTGGGCGTTCCGTCCACTGACTTATTACCCGTAGGCGCGGTGCCTCCCGGCTGTCATGTCGCGTTCCAAGGCGAGCTTCACCGGCCGAACGAAGAGGAGCAAGGCGACCAGCCACGAAAGAGACGTTGCGAATCCCGGTCCGGCGCAGGGCAGAGCCAGCAGAATCGCCCGGGCTCAGTGGTGACGTCGTGCCCGCCTTATCGGAGGTTCCCTTGGCCGGAGGAATGGCGTCACATCGGCGACGCTTCGTGACTTTCATTGGGGGACCTCCCTGGTCGGTAAGCGCATTCGCATGATGCGCTACCAGGGTCTGGAGCAACGCTTCCCGGGAGGGTGCCGACGCCAGTGGCAGAGTCCAACACGGTGCGGGTACGCGATCCGTGTCAATCCTTATTCTACACCGTGCCTTGCGGGTATGCACACCAACCGAATGGGTCCGCCGACCCCCTCGAACGGAGGTTTATTTGCCGGTCCGCCGGCGCGGGAATTCAGAGACAGGAAACGCCGCCGACGATGCAGTTGGAGTTCCCACCCGGAACCCCCGATCTGACCCCGTGATGCGCGGAGGCTACGTCCTAGGGGGAGCACCCTGACGCGGTCCACCCGCCGACTACCTGTCCGTTGCACGCAGCTTGAACTGGGCGCCCGCGGGATCCGCCACAGAGGCCAGTCGGCCATAAGGCGTTTGCTCGACGCCCATCACGATCGAGCCCCCGAGGGCCTCGACCTGGGCCACTGCGGCGTCTATGTCGTCGACCTCCCAGTAGATCGACCAGTGCGAGGGCACGCCGTCCGGCAGGAACCCTGAGGCGTCCATGATCCCCGCCAACTCGCCATCGCCGTCTGGTTCGCGCATCGTGGTGTAGCGAAACTCGTCGCTGTCGCCGACCGTGTTGGTTTCCCACCGGAACACCTTCCGGTAGAAGGCGACGGCGGCGGAATGGTCGCGGGTTTGCAACTCGAACCAACTCGGCGCGCCGTGCTCGTTTAGGACAGTGAAACCCGGGAAAGTGCCGGGCTCCCAAGTGCCGAGGTGGGCGCCCGTAGGATCGACGAGCACGGCCTGGGTCCCGAGGTCGGCGACGGCCATGTCGGCTTGGATCACCTGACTACCTTCGGCCGCCGCCACCTCGAGGGTCTTGGCGATGTCGTCGGTGTCAAGGTAGATCTTCCACGTGTCGTTGGCCGGAGTGTCGTCCGTGGGTCCCATGGCGCCGGCTGTCGGGATCCCGTTCCGTGTGAACATGGAGTAGCCACCGAATTCCGGGCTGGGCTCTTGGGCCTCCCAGCCGAAGAGGGCGCTGTAGAACTTGCGGCTTCCTTCGACGTCTGAGGTCCACAGGTCGGCCCAACATGGCGATCCGAGGGGGGCAGTGTTTCGGGTGGGCATGGCTGCTCCTTTGGTTCGAGGGACATTCAACAGTTTGGACGTGCCCGGGGCACTGAAGTCATCGATTCGGGGTCGATTCGGGCGGCATCCCCAGGAGCGTACGGCGCCATCCATGACGGCTCCATGACAATCGGACGGCAGTTGACGGACGCCGCGGACCCTTGGCGGCCGAGCGAAAGGGTCGGGCTACCGAGTAGCCTGGTCGGGACAACTGAATATGCCGTTTGAACCGGAGCGGGAGAGAACCGGCCGATTGTGGTCGGGGCGCCGAAGGAGCAACTCTCCCCAGAATCTCTCAGGCCACAGCGACCGCTTCGGCGAGGCACCTCTGACGAGTCGGGGCTGATCGCGGTCCCGCACCGACGGTGCAAGCCGCCCTTGTGCGGCGAACCTCTCAGGTACCCAAGACAGAGTGGGGAGGCCACCGAAGCGGGCGCGACGCGCCAGCACGACCAAGGAGCCTCCCGTAGTGACGCCATCCGATCTCCCAATGTTCGATCTGTTCGAGCAAGCCGGGTTTGTCGATCGCCACATCGGCACCACGGCTGCTGACCGATCGAAAATGCTCGGAGTGGTCGGCTACCGAGGTCTGGACGAGCTGATCGACGCAGCCATTCCGGCTGGCATCCGCGACGAAGCCAAGTCCAGCCTGCCTCCACCTGCGAGCGAGTTCGAAGTGATGGCGGAGCTGCGAGCTCTTGCTGATCGCAACGAGCCCGGCGAGCCCATGATCGGGCTCGGCTACGCCGGTACGATCACTCCGGGGGTCATCCGTCGCAACGTGCTCGAGGACCCGGCTTGGTACACGGCGTACACCCCGTATCAGCCGGAGATCAGCCAGGGTCGCCTGGAGGCGCTCCTCAACTTCCAGACCATGATCGGCGACTTGACCGGGTTGCCGATGGCCAACGCCTCGCTCCTAGATGAGTCGACGGCCGTGGCGGAGGCGGTGGCGGTGATGAAACGGGCCGGTCGGTCCGGGTCGTCGGTGCTGCTCCTCGACGAGGACGTCCTGCCCCAAACCATCGCCGTGCTACGGACCCGCGCCGAAGCGGTCGGCATCGACATCGAGCTCGCTGACTTCTCGCTGGGCCTGCCGGAAGGAGACTTCTTCGGTGTGGTCCTGCAATATCCGGGAGCGTCGGGGGTGGTCCGAGATTGGGCCCCGCTCGTGCAACAGGTTCACGACCGAGGCGCCATGGTTGCCGTCGCGGCCGATCTATTAGCGCTGGTCCTCCTGGCCGCCCCCGGAGCGTGGGGTGCGGATGTGGTCGTGGGCTCCACGCAACGGTTTGGTGTTCCGCTCGGCTACGGCGGACCGCACGCCGGATTCATCGCCGTCCGTTCGGGGCTCGAACGGTCGCTGCCCGGCCGGATCGTCAGCGTGTCGGTCGACGCAGCCGGCCAACCCGCCTACCGCCTGGCCCTGCAAACCCGCGAACAGCACATACGCAGAGACAAGGCCACGTCCAACATCTGTACCGCGCAGGTGCTGCTGGCGGTCGTGGCCTCGATGTACGGCGTCTACCATGGCCCCGAAGGGCTGCGATCGATCGCCCGTCGAGTTCACGGCGCGGCCCGTTGTGTCGCTGCTTCACTGCGAGCCGGCGGGATCGACGTAGTCCACGCCGACTTCTTCGACACTGTCACGGCCCGCGTCCCGGGCCGGGCCTGGGCGGTAGTGGCGGCCGCAGCTGCTACCGGAGTACACCTTCGCGTCGTCGATGACGATCACGTCGGAGTGACCTGCTCCGAGACGACTACCGCGTCTCACGTGGCATCCGTCGTCGAAGCATTCGGTGTCGACCTCGCTTCCGATGACGACCCGCGGGCCTTGGCGTGTTCGGTCCCGCTGGTGCGAGGCGATGACTTCCTGGCCCATCCGGTTTTCCACCAACACCACTCTGAGACCGCGATGCTCCGCTATCTGCGGCGACTTTCGGACCGGGACTACGCCCTCGATCGCGGGATGATCCCCCTCGGCTCGTGCACGATGAAGCTCAACGCCACGACCGAGATGGAGCCCATCAGCTTTCCCGGCTTCGCGAATGTTCACCCATTTGCGCCTGCGGCTACAACCCGAGGCTACGAGGAGCTGATTTCTCAGCTCGAAACCTGGCTGGCCGAGCTAACTGGTTATGCAGCGGTGTCGGTGCAGCCGAACGCCGGCAGCCAGGGTGAGCTGGCCGGACTCCTCGCGATCCGCGCTTATCACCGCTCCCGCGGCGACGACCATCGAAACGTGTGCCTCATTCCGTCCAGCGCCCATGGGACCAACGCCGCCTCAGCCGTGATGGCCGGAATGCGCGTGGCGGTGGTTGCCGGTCTGGACGACGGAACGGTCGACATCGCCGACTTACGCACCAAATGCGAAGAGCACAGCGACCACCTCGCCGCGGTCATGGTTACCTATCCATCGACCCACGGCGTGTACGAAGAGGGAATCACGGAACTGTGTGAGATCGTGCACGAGCACGGCGGCCAGGTGTACGTGGATGGGGCCAACTTGAACGCCCTGGTCGGCCTGGTCGCCCCGGGAGAGTTCGGCGGAGACGTGTCCCATCTCAACCTGCACAAGACGTT
>PMHU01000162.1 GCA_003156795.1 Acidimicrobiaceae bacterium | reverse complement strand
CAGCGTTCGCCGATCGGCGGACCAACAAGCTTTCCGGGGGCCAGACCCAGCGTGTCCGTTTCGCCATAGCCCTCGTCGCTGACTCCGACCTCCTCCTGCTTGACGAGCCGACGGCAGCGCTCGACGTCGAGAGCCGTCGCGAGTTCTGGGAGTCGATGCGGGCGATCGCCGCCAGGGGCAAGACGGTGATCTTCGCCACCCACTACCTGGAGGAGGCCGACGCCTACGCCGATCGGATCGTGCTCTTGGCCCGGGGTCGGATCGTGGCGGACGGCTCCACCACCGAGATCAAGGCCAAAGTTGGCGGCCGGACCATCCGCGCCACCCTGCCTGACGCCGGGCTGGCCCAGCTCGCTGTGCTCACCGGGGTGACCACCGTCGACCGGCAGGGGGACACCGTGACGCTCAATTGCGCCGACTCGGACTTGGCCCTCCGGGGCCTGCTCGACCGGTTCCCGGCCGTCCACGACATCGAGATACGCGGGGCCGGCATCGAAGAGGCTTTCATCGCCCTCACCGCCGACGACACCACCGCCGAACGACAGGAGATCTGACCGTGGGAGCCACCTACCTCCGCTCCGAGGTGCTCCGGAGCTTTCGGAACCGCAGGTTCCTCATCCTCTCGTTGGCCTTCCCCGTCGTGCTCTATCTCACGATCACCGGGCCGAACCGGCACCATAGTTTTGACGGGGTCGCCTTCGCCCTCTACTTCATGATGGGCATGGCGGCTCTTGGCACCATGTCCTCCGTCATCTCCAGCGGCGCGGTCATCGCCGCGGACCGCTCGGGCGGCTGGACCCGCCAGATGCGGATCACCCCCCTCACCACGCGCAGCTATTTTGGCGCCAAGGTGGTCTGCGGCTACCTCCGTGCGCTGCTCACCATCGCGCTGCTCTGCCTGGCTGGGACTGCGTTCGGGGTACGGCTCTCGGCCGTCGAGTGGCTGACCGTGCTCGGGCTCCTCCTCGTGGGTCTGGTCCCCTTCGCTGTGCTCGGCATCGTCCTCGGCCACGTGCTCTCCGCCGACTCGTTCGCCGCGGCGATGGGCGGAATCGTGACGCTCTTCTCGCTGCTGGGCGGCGTCTACGCCTTCCAGCTGGCGACGTCGGGTCCGCTCTTCCAGATCATGAGGGCACTCCCCTCCTACTGGCTCGTCCAGGCAGGGAAGGCCGCCGTCGGTGGTGGCGGCTGGCCGGCCGAGGGATGGATCGTGATCGCCGCCTGGACCGTCGTCCTCACGCCACTCGCCGTGCTCGTCTATCGACGCGACACGAACCGAGTCTGAACCGCCCAAGCCGTCAAACCTCAGAATCGGAGAGTAGGAATGAAATCCATCGAGCTGTCCTTCACCGTCGACCGCCCCTTGCGCGAGGCACAAGACCAAGTCCTCGGCCAGATCGACCCCCTGTTGCGCACCGGCTACGCCGCTCGTCGAGCGGGAGACACCGTGGAGTACCGTCCGAAGTTCATCGGCCTCGCTTTGCTTTTGGTCATCCGGCGCCTCCGGGGCGATCGAGTCACCTTCACGTTTGAGCGGCGAGACTTAGCCACCGAAGTGCGAGTAAATGGCCGACTCGGCAACCCGCGCCAGGCGGACCTCACCGAAGCCCTCGGCGAAGCAGAACCAAGTTGGTAACGGCGTATCCATCGGGGTCAGCAAACACGAACGTCCGGCCAAATGAACAAGCCTGCCGTGCAGAACCTGCGGGTCATCGGCCTTGAGCCACGGTGCGACGCCCCAGCCGAGACTGCTGGGAGCGGTGCACGCGTCAGGTGTTCGCCTGGCCGGGCATTTGGAGCCAAATCTCAACACCGCCTGAGAGCTGTGGCGGACCGAGCGCTTCGCTGAACAAGCGGGATACGTCTGCCGAGCCCTTGAACCCGGGATCCTCGATCACGGCGCGTATGTGGTATCTGGCCAGATACGTTCGGAGGTCAGCGGCGAGCGCGTTGGTTACCGGCGGCGGCCTCACTTCGGCCGTTCCCGCAGTCTGGGTGGTCTCCTCGGTTACGAGGAAGCGCTGCACGATGGTGGGATCGAGGTTGGCTGGCGCCAGTGTGGGTTTGCCGTTCTTGCCTCGCATATACGCGAAGCCGCCGGGTTGTTTGAATCGCATGTCGGCGACGGCCTGCCACAGCATGGATTGGTCGTTGTCGCCGTAGGGGAACGGGTAGGCGAGCACCGCGCTGTCTAGTGGTATCTGTTTGACGAGGGTCGAGCGGAACAATGACGGAGTGGCCGTCGGCACCGTGTGGTATGGCCAGCGCGGGATGAGGCTTACCGCGGTGAGGACGCCGAGCGCGGCAACGGCGGCAACCACGTAAGGGTTGGCCCGGCGAGTGGGCGCATGCCGGGCACGGCGGCTGAGGGAGGGGGATCGAACGTCGCGGATCAGCTCTGCTATCCCGAGCGCGACCGCGAGCGAGACGAATAGGACCTCATATAGCGAGAGACGATCTGCCACGAGGTTGTCGAGGAGCGGGAAGCGAGCGAGTAGAGCGAACGGGAGCGGCACCGAGGTCTTGTGCGTGAGTACCGAGAGGCGGGGGCCGAGGGAAAGGAGGAAAGCTACTGCTGCCATCACCGCGCAAAGTCTGATCCAGCGGTTCGAGCGGTAACGAACTGCGAGCAGGATCGCCAGGAGAAGAAGAGGGGCGCCGATATAGCTGCCGTCCTCTACGTTGCTGAACTTGGAGGCATAGTCGACGATCAGGCGGTGCGGGGCGAATCTCTGGGCGTGCGTGGGCAGCACCGGACCGAATAAATCGACGTGAGTTGCGTTGATCACCGGCCGGACCGAACCGGAGGCATGATCCGCGCCGGAGACTGCAAACCACAGTGGGTACGCAACGAACACGGCGACGACACCTGTGGCGTAGATCAGCCCCGTCGCGGCGCGGCGCAGAAGAGCCCTGCTGACCCGGCGACAGGTGGCGCCGGCCAGGACTATCAGGCCGAGAGCAGTCACGATGATGAGCGTGGCGAGGATCTCTTGAGCGATGAAGTACTGCGCGACGGCGATTAGGCCCAGAACCAGACCTTGGCGTCTCGGGCTGCCCTCTCGGCCGGCGACGATCTTGTGTAGCTGGTAGAAGTAAAGCGGAGGGAGGGGAACGAAGCTCAGCATCACGTGGCCGAAACCTTGCCCGATGGTGTATGCGGAGAAGCCATACAGCAGGCCAGCAATGACCGCTGCCGCGGTCGATCCGGTCCATTTGCGTACAACGGCAAACATGGCGGTGCCTGATGCCGGAAATGCCAGCCACAGGAGGAGGTTGTAACTGGCGATCGGACTGACGAGTGTGGTCAAGGGCGCGGTCAGCAGGCCCAGGAGAGGCATGCTCGTGTTCTGGGCGAGATTTACGCCGTACGGGAAGTTGAGCCACCCGCTGAAAAGCGGATTCAGCCCATGCGAAAGCGCGAATGGGATCCAGCTGATGAACCAGACCTCCTGAGCCTGGTCCCCACACGCGCAGCCTGGCATTCGACTGGAATCACCCGGAAATAGCGGCCAGTACGCGACGAGCGCGATCAGACCGTAGATTACAAAGGCGCCCAGAAGGACTACCCACGGTCGACGGTATAGCGCCACCCGTCGATGAGGTGACTCACTGCCAACGACGGGTTCGAGTAGATCGGGGGCTTGCATCCTGGAAGGTGGTTCACTTCATCGAGCGAGGACGCTAGCAAGTACGAGTCGATTGTTGAGTGAACTCTCGGCCGGTCGACCGCGGGCACGGTGAGCCCAGTCCTGGTGCGGTCTTCGACAGTCGCCCGGTTACCTCCACCTGACCCTGCTCGGCTGATGTGATCCACCAGGCCCGGGCTTTCCCGATGCGCACCGGGAAGCTGACCAGTCCGTCAACGGCGCCTTGCCGTTGCCAAACTCACCCCGCACAGGGCTTCCGCGTCGACCAGGCTGAGCTCTTCGTGGCGGGAGATCGCTTTCAGCATCTATGGCGATAGCGTTCGCCGCCCGATCCGTGGTTCGACGCGGCGGGCACGCCCCACGAGGTAGATGACCCAGTCATGGGCCGTTCGATACGTGACGTCCCCGACGGTCGCCGTGCGAGGGGCGAACCACGGGATGAGGTACGCCTCGACGACGTGTTCAACGCCGACAGCACGATCGGGGCCGCCGCGACGCAGGTACACCGGCGCGGTTGAAGTGGTCGCGAACTACGGCGATGCGCTGGCAGGCAAGATCCTCGTCGACTTCACTAACCCGTTCAACGCCGACGTCAGCGGACTCGCGACTACCGCGGGCGACTCGGTATCCCGGCAGATCGCCGTCGCCCCCCGAGGGCACACACGTCGTGAAAGCGTTCAATTCAATCTTCCACGACGTCCTTTTTGCTCAAGACAAGCCCATGGACGTGTTCTTCGCAGGCGACAGCGCCGAGGCGAAGGCACTCCTCGCGGCGTTTCTAGAGAGCTTGGACATTTTCCGTTGTATCGCAGTCCCGGCGGCTCGGTCATGCCAGGAATCCTCTACCACCGTTGACAGACCTCCTTGCCCGACCCGGTGAGCGCAGAGTCGGCTCTCGGCCATCGTGCGACTTCTTCAGGGTGTACGCTTGCTTGTGACACGACGGGTAGTCCCGTAGCCGTGTTGGATCCTGCTTAGACCATTGCAGCCTCCGGGAGTGTTGCTCCGGACCTCGGTGACGCTGGCTTGGCAGATTGATCAACGAGACGCCTGGTTCGGTAGGACGTCATTTTCCAGTTTTGTCGCCCTGTGCGGGACCAGCGCCTCCTCGGCTATGGGAGCGCCTTGACAAAACCAAGCACGGTCACAGCTGGAACGTCGTGACCAAAACCGTTATCGAACACGGCCTGGGGCATTTGGGCGCCGAGCATCACGATCGTCCCATGAGCGCACCAGAGCAGGGTCGAATGGGGATCGAGCTGTCCAAGGTGGCCAAGTCCTACGGCTCGGTCCAGGCCGTCCGCGGTATCGACTTGGGGGTGGCGCCGGGCGAGACGGTGGCCCTTCTTGGGCCGAACGGCGCGGGCAAGACGACGACCATCGACATGATTTTCGGGCTGGCCCGACCGGACAGTGGAACGGTCTCGGTCTTCGGTGCATCACCGACCGAAGCGGTCCGATCCGGCTGGATTGGCGGCACCCTCCAGGACGGCTCGCCACCCGATCAGCTCAAGGTGCGAGAGCTGGTCACGCTGATGGCGTCGTACTACCCACACCCGCTTGGTGTCGACGATGTTCTGCGTCAGACCGGGACAGCAGACCTCGCCGGGCGGTGGGCCAGCAAGCTCTCCGGTGGCCAAGCCCAGCGGGTGCGCTTTGCCGC
>PMHU01000096.1 GCA_003156795.1 Acidimicrobiaceae bacterium | reverse complement strand
TGGGGGAGGTGTGGAACGGCACCTCGTGGTCCATTCAGACGACCCCGAATGCGGCTGGTGCCGAAACCAGCTCCCTTCACTCAGTGTCGTGTGTGAGCGCTGGCAGTTGTGAGGCGGTCGGTTCCTACACCGACAGTTCTGGTGTGGAGGTGACGTTGGGGGAGGTGTGGAACGGCACCTCCTGGGCGACGAAGGTCACCCCCAACCCCCCCGGCGCCACCGCCAGCGGTCTGTCCTCGGTCTCGTGTGTAGGCGCCGGAAGTTGTGAGGCGGTCGGCTCCTACACCAACATTCCCGGCGTCAGCGGCGCTGGCGTTACTGTGACCCTGGCAATGGCCAACAATTGAGCGCTTCAAATCGCCAGCGGTGCCCCAGCGCTTGTGGGGTTAGATGGCGCGAGTCCGTCCTCCGACATGCACCTGGATTTCGGGGCGGGATCTGACTAGCCCTCACCGATCACCGTCGGCGGCGTCGGGGTGTCCCCGACAGCAGGGTCATGTCGGTGCCGTTCCAGCGGTAGACGTAAGCGTCCGTCCCATCGTTTCCGATGCGGGCGTTGCACATTTGGGGTGTCCCGTCCCCGAACTGCATCGGCAGCAGAATGGCGTACAGCACGCCGCCAGAGCCGTCGGAGGTCATGAGGCATGTGTGCGGCGGGTAAGCATCAGCGCAGTACGCGTCCAGACCGGCTACGACTGCCTCGTCGTCGGAGGGCCCCGCTTGCGATGACCGAAAGTTGAAAGCGGCGGCGACAGGCGTCATCTCCGTAAGCTTGTCGCGACATCAGTCGAGTGGTCCGATGGTCTCGAAGGCCATCGTAAGGTTCCCAGATTTGTCATACCGACAGCCAACGTCGGCCTCTGGTCACGGTTCCAGTCTTGAGGTTGCGGACTTCGAGAGCCCGCAGGCAACCGGCACGAGGCTTCCAGATCCCGGTCACCTCTACCTCGTCCAGATCGGCGACCGGTATGGTACGGAAATACGCTTGTCGTCAGACGAGTTCGACGGCCACAACCTCGGCGCCGTCATTGATCGAGAACGTGGTGATTTCCTTGCTTCTGGTCTGATGGACCACGCCTCCGTTCGGGCCGACCACCCCACCGCCACCTCCGACCTTGGTGGTCGTGCGAACTTGACTGACGGTACCTCGGACTTGTCTTTGTACATGACCGAACATTGTTTGCCTCCTTTTAGAGTGGGAATGCCTCTGTCCCTCAGCCAAAAACAGCCTCCTACAGGGAGTCCGTGTGGACGTGGTGGTTGGCCTACTGAGGATGTGCTCATCTCTTGCGGCCGGCTCAACAGCTAGAGCTTCACGGTTCGTGCAGCCGGCTCAGGTGCGTGCTTTGCCGGTGGCTGTGGCTGTATTCAGCCTGCGTTGTTGCCGACGTTGGTGAATTCGGTTGCGGGGGCGTAGGCGTACCAGACACCGTTCAGCTGGGTCATGGGATAGAGCGGGTAGGTGTGGCTGTAAGCGCTATTCTCGGCCGCGACTGCCTGGTTGTAGAGAGTGTCAAACGTCTCGCCGGAACTGATGACTGCTGCGGGCTCCCTGACGGTCACACAGGGTGAACCGCAGTACTTGCCGGAAAATCCAACCAGCGCTTGGTCGCCCTCAATCGCGGTATAACCGAGCTTCAAGTTCCGGGTCCGACCAGTTATCTTGAGACCGTCGAGGGCCTCGCTGCACGTGGACTGGGCGGATGGCTCGAATGCGTTGCACAACTGCGCCATATTGCCGGTCTCGCCTGCGGCTTCGAGCGCTTCGATCGCCTCTGCGGGCGTGCTGTTCCCTGCGGTCGGCTGAGTTGCAGGCGGCGGCACAACAGTGACGCCCTGCCCCAACGATGTGGCCCAAGACGCCACTGCCCTCCCCGATGTCGAGGTCGACGTCGATGCCGCGTGCCCGGAGCCACCCGAGCAACCGGTGAACACGCCGAGCCCAGCCAGAGCCACGAGCGCTGCTGCGAAAATATTCTTGTTGTGAGTAACACGAAGCATGGTTTTCTCCTTGTTGGCGTTGAACACCTCGGTGGTGTCCGTCCGGGACCAGCATTGGAGAAGGCGCTTCAGGGACTCTCCAACGCTGGTCCAACGCCACTCCAACGCCGCTCATTACGGCCGGGGAGGTCGGCTCCTGGTCTCGGCCGTTGGCGATGCGGGACGAGGATGGCGGACCCTTGAGCGGCGAGCCTTTCGAGTCAAAAGGCTGGCTTGACTTAACTGGCTCTTCGCTAATGAGCGGGTTTGACCACGTGCATACCTCTCACCAGGGACAATGCGGCCATGAGGAAGAGAGGGAGGGTCACATGGGCCCAAACAGGGACGGCAAGTTCCTTCACTACCGTGCCTTGTCTTGGCCGCCGAGCGGTCCTGTGTTCAGGGAGCGCGATGAGCAGACCCCACGCTTTCGAGAGGTCGGCTGAAGGTCCGCCCCTCTGCGCCTGCGTGGATGGCTCGGAGGACCGGCCGGTTCGTCGACGCACTGGGGCTGGCTCCATCGCACGTTCGTTCTGGCCAGGGTTCACGAAGGTGTCTGCACCGGGTCGTCCGTCGGCCGACGTCGTCAGGAGACACGACGCCTATGGCGTCGCTCCGGACTGTTGCCTTCCGTCGGGAGCGTCGATCCGTTGGATGACGAGCTTGTTCGGTTCGGCCATGAGGGCGTCGGCCGCGTCGCTCCAGGTCACGACGGCGTCGGTGATTGGGGCGGGGTCGAAAGCGCCGGCGACGATTAGATCGAGAGCGTTGGGAATGACGGCTCGGGCATTGACGCGGCCGGTTACGAGGCGTACCCCGTGCGTGTACATCGATAACATCGGAAGTGGCACGTCGTCTCGGAAGAAGATCGAGTTGACCACGCAGGTGCCGTCCGGTGTTTTTTCGAACTCAACGACGAGGGCAAGATCGGTCGGATAACTGATTTTTGGCCAGACCCGTATGAGTTGCCGACTAATCGTGCGGACCTCGTGGAGAAGTACTGACCGCGATCCGGGGCATCTTTCGTGGACACCGTCCGTCCGATCGAATCGGCGAACTGACCATCTCAGATAGCCGCCCGCTAGATAAGCCGCGCCGTTAGTACGCCGGGCGTCCGCTAGACGGCCTGGGCTTGGAACGTGCGCCGGTAGGAGGTGGGGGAGGTGCCCAGCACCTGGCGGAACTGGATGCGAAGGTTGGTGGCCGAACCCAGCCCGCTGTCGGTGGCCACCTGCTCGATGGGCAGGTCGGTGACTTCCAGCAGGCGTTGAGCCAGCTGCACCCGCTGGCGCAGCACCCACTGGTGGGGGGTGACTCCTGCGCACTCGCGAAAGCGGCGGGCGAAGGTGCGGCTGCTCATGCCGGCCCGGTGGGCCAACAGGTCGACGCTGATGGGGTCGGCCAGGTGGGCGATGGCCCACTCGAGGGTGTCGGCGAACAGGTCCGTGCTTCCGGATACCAGCATCGGGGTCTCGACGAACTGGGCCTGACCGCCCGCCCGGTGGGGAGGGACGACGAGATCGCGGGCAACCTGGTTGGCGATGTCGGCGCCGTAGTCCTGGGCCACCATGTGCAGACATAGATCAAGGCAGGCCGCGCTACCCGCCGAGGTCAGGATGCCGTCGCTTTCGGTATAGAGGACGCGCGGGTCGACGTCGATGGCTGGATACCGCTCAGCCAGAGTGGCGGCTCGAGTCCAATGGGTCGTGGCCGTTCGTCCGTCCAATAGACCGGCCGCGGCTAGCACGAACGCGCCCGTGCACAGCGAGGCGATCCGTGCGCCCCGTCCGTGAGCCTGCCTGAGAGCCTCCAGCGTGTCGGGATGCTTTTCGATCATGGGCGGGACGATGACCGTCGACGCCCGCTTGAGAGCCGAGAGCGGGCGGGCCCCGGAGACAGTGACACCGGGGGAGCCCGTTCGGATGGGTCCGCGATCTGGTGCGCAGAAGAAGGCGTCGTACCAGGGAACGCCCAAAGCCGACCGGTCGGTCGCGAAGACCTCCCACGCTGCGGCCATCTCGAACAGGGCGACGCCCTCGCCGATCATCACCGCCACGACCGGGCGCGAGTTCAGTTGGCGCACGCGCTCTCCCTCTGAGTCGGCCCGTTCAGGGCCGGTCCCATCAGGCCGATGCCGAGTCGGACCAGGACTCGCCCTGCCGCCCTGCGGACGGGGTGACTCTCTGCTGGTTGCNNGGTTGCGCGACCGATCGGTGAGACGGCTTCGGCCGGTTCGGGCGGGGGATGCCAATCAGGCGGAGCTGTTCGGCGTGGGCGACGGCGGTGTCCATCAGCATCTGCGGCGGAATCATGACTCCATCCTGCGCTTCGAACCGCCTCAGGGCCAGTGGCAGAAGTGACGTCATACGAAAGTATTCTGCCATACCCTCTTTCCGCCCGGCACGGGGGTCAATGTTCAGCCGAAGTTGGTCACCGGTGGACACTTCTGCTCGTGGGCTTCCGCGAAGAACGGGATTGTGCCGTATGGTCACGAAAACCTCGCAGGGACGCTGGGATCGGCGACGGGGGGTGGGTATATTCCCAGGAGCGCTGGGTCGTGCGTTCGAGCCAGACCAGCATGGCGATGCTCGTGTGTTTCCGCTGTGATCGCGTCCCGCACCGGAAGTTGGGAGCTTTCACAAGCACCAAAGGAGAACGATGAAGATCATTCGCGTGCTGCCGTTCCTATTCGCGGGAGTCGTCGGGACAGGAGTCGTGCAAAGCTCGGCGGACCCTGCCGGCGCAACACCACCGCCTTGTTCGGTGACCTTGAAGTCCAACGGTTCTTCCGTCAAGGCTGTCGTGCACGCCGGCTGTGTGGGCGACTGGTTGAACGTGTATGTGAGCGCCGACTCCACCTACCAAAATCAGGTCGGCTTCATGGACTCGAACAACGGGACGCCGGTTCCGCTTCCTTGTGGGTTTTGGCAAGCCGACTACTCGACTCAGCAGATGGTGCCGGTGATTCCCGCTCCGGTCAAGGTGCCTCACACGACCTACGCCTGGTTGCGCGGCTACAACTCGTGCGGAAGTTGATTTCCGGCTCGGCGGTGTCCTAAAGCGCGGCTTGTCTCCTCCGGCGTCGGGTCACATACCAGATGGCCGCGATGATCATGAGTCCCAGTACGGCGGCGATGGCCGGATTGATGGACCGTGATGAATTTCCGCCGAGCCGGACCGAGCAGAGTGTCGCCGGCGTCACCAGACCCGTGCCTGGGGCGGCCGGGTTGGGCGGAACGCAATCGTTGTAGGTCCCCGCGGGGACAGGCGTCGAGACGCCGGACGAGTCGACGTACACCCCCTGGGTCAGGTGCCCGGTGCTAGTGACGAAGCAGGCGAAGATGACCGTGTCGGGAGACATCCGGGCCCACGGATTCGGGGTGACGTGAGCGAGCTTCAAGCCGGAGGCCGCTCCCTTTGCGAACACCGCGATCGAGAAATCCGATCCCGGGTCGGTCCGGGCGCAGACAGCCGGGGCCTGTTGGTTGGCGGCGGATATCGCCGGGGCGACGGAGCCCGAGGTCCGGTTCGCAGTGACCGCCACGCCGCAACCGGCCAATGTCCCGAGAACGACGACGATCACGGCGGCCACAGCGATCCGGCGTGGTCGTCGCCCTTTCGACGTCGACCGAGCCGGCCTTCCTCGCCGCACCATGACGGGAACACACTGTCATACCAGGGATCAACTCGGGTCGACTGTTGGCGCGAGTGCTTGCGGTCCCCGGAGGCACAATGACGTGGTGAGGGGTGTCCTAATCCGCCGCTTTGACGGCTCCGCGTTGTTCTCGGCCCTCGACGCTCGTCGCGTCGAGCAGGGCTTGTCCTGGAAGCAGGTGGCCGATCAGCTGTGGCATCTTTCGGCCGAGCTCAACGACCAGCGTCGCGATCACCCGATCAGCCCCTCGACGCTCAGGAACATGGCGGTCAAGCCTCGGACCAGCTGCCAGCACGCGCTGTTCATTCTGCGCTGGCTGGATCGGACCCCGGAGAGCTTCCTGACGGGAGTCGTCGACGGTGACGACCATCGCTTCGCCCTGCCGCAGGCGGGTCCCGACCGGCGGCTGCGCTGGAGCCTAAAGCTCTTGTGGGCTTCCCTCGACGAGAAACGCGTCCAGGAAGGCCTGACCTGGCGGGAGCTGGCCGACGTACTCGGATGCACACCGAGCCAGCTCACCGGCCTGCGCACGGCCCGGTTCGCGACAGGCATGGACCTGGCCATGCGCATCGTGCAGTGGATCGGACGGCCCGCCGCTGATTTCGTCTATCCCGCCAAGTGGTGACCGCTAGAGGAGGCCCGGCGGCCNNGCCCGCCGCAGCCAGTCGGACGCTGGTCAACCTGATTGACTACCTGAGGAATTCGCCTCTACGGTCGACTCGTGACCAACGGGCCGCCTCGCGCCAATGCAGACGTCGACGCGGAGCCATTCGACGACACGCCCATACCCACACTGATGCGGGGGGCCCGGGGCGCATACGCCCAAGCCATCCGGGCCGAACTGGAGGCCATCGGGACCGAGGACCTACCACGCAACGGGGCGTTCGTCCTCTTCGGAACCCTGGCCGCAGACGGGAGCCCGGGCGAACGGGGGCCGAGCCTCCCGGCCCAGCTGGGGATCAGCAAGCAGGCGGTTAGCCAGTTGGTCGAGACCCTGGTCCGGCGGGGCTACCTGGTCAGGAGCGAGGACCCCGACGACGGTCGAAGGGTCGCTCTGGATGTGACCGAGCGGGGGCGGGAGGTGATCGACGCGGTGGTGCGCGCCGTCGACTCCGTCGATGGGGAGTTGGCAGCCACGGTTTCCGCCTCGGAACTTGTGGCGTTCCGCAAGACGCTCGCTGCTCTGACTCAGATCAAGGCCGAGAGGATCGTGCGGGGCGCGAGCAAGCGCCGAACGCAAAGAAGGGGTGGAGCCCGGTTCGAGCCCATCTTCCCCGTGCGAGACCTGGCGGCGGCCCAGGCCCACTACGGACGCCTCGGGTTCAAGACGAACTCTTTCGACGACGGCTACGGCTTCGCCAACCGCGGCGGGGTGTCGATCCACCTGGCGGTCCGACCCGACCACCAGGCGGAGAGCAACCGCACCGCCGCCTACCTACAAGTAGACGACGCCGACGCCGTCCAAGCGGCCTGGAGCCAGCCCGGAGTCGGCGGCTTGACCCGCCCGGTGGAAGAGACGCCCTGGGGGATGCGGGAGGGATCGCACACCGACCCCGATGGCAACCTCATCCGGTTCGGATCACCGCGCCACCCCTGACGCCGTCGCTGATCATTGGGAGCGGCCGCTGTCGGCACTGCCCGTCATCCCGCAGCTCTCTCTCGTACAGCTGGCCTAGTCAACGAGACTCCCACTTCCAACCCCCATCGGCGCTCTCGCACGTGATGGGATCGCCGTCGCCGGCGACTCCGTTGGATCCGTGGTCGTCGTCGCGGCAGTACTCGCCCGGCTCGTAGCAGGTTCCCTCGTTGCTCAGGGGATAGCAGGATGTCGAGCGCGGCGCGGTGCCGCTCGAGGCAGGAGCGGGCCTGGGAGTAGCAGCAGCCGGCGACGAGCTCTTGACAGACGCGGCCCTGGCGTAGTCGGCTGTAATGATGCTGGCGATCCCCGAGACGACGGTCGGGTCGGTCGTGATTATCCCGAGTTCCCGGTTGTAATCCAAGGAGGCGACAGAGAAATTCTCCGAGCCCACGAATGCGGTGCGGCCATCCGAGATGATCGCCTTGGCGTGGATGTACAGCGCTGAATCCGTGTCGGGGTAGAGGTGCACGCGAACGCCCGCCGCTGTCAGCTGCGCGAACGCCTGGTCCCACTCGCTATCGGCGGTCATGGTCACATCGACGCTGACCCCCCGCTCGGCCGCTCCAGCGAGGGCGGCGGAGACCGCGGGAGCGCCCATCTCCTCGTTCTCCACGTACAGACTGGTGCGGGCCGAGTCGATGAGGGAGACCAGGGCCGGCTGCGACCCCGGTGACCAGAGCAGGTCGGCTCCGGGAGGGGCGACGATCGAGCGGCCGGCGTAGTCGGAGTTGAACACGCTTTCGATGGCGGCGACGTCGGCCGGGTCGGTGTCGATGATGGCGAAGTCTCTGGTGGTGGCGTAGTACTTCGACGTCAGGTTCAGAGTCATGATGAGGGCTTCGGCGTCCGGCTGGCCGGCGTCGATCACGACCGACTTCTCGTGGGTGGCCTCATACGACGCCGGTGCCCAGGCGACGTGGACACCGTGGCTGGCGAGGTAGTCGTAGGCGGGAGTGTTGGCGGCGCCTTCCTCGTTGCGGTCGAGCATGACTCTCACGGTGACTCCCCGTGCTGCGTCCGCGGCCAGGACGTTCTCGGCGGTGGTGTCTACGAACTCGTACATGGTCATGTCGAGCGTGCGTCGAGGGCTGGTCAGGAGGCTGTAGATGGCGCTGATTCCCTGGTCTGGTTCGGTAATCAGTCTGAGAAGGTTCGCCGACCCTGGGGCCGTCTTCGTCGACGGGGTGGGCGCGGGCTGTTGCTTCGGTGCTGAAGCGGCCGTGGCGGAAGGAGCGCGGTTGCTGGACGTCGGGCTGGTAGGCCCGCTGCTCGGGCTGCTGCCGCAGCTGGCGAGGAGCAGCGCCGCGGCCAGGCCCGCGGCCAGTCCCGCCCCAAGTCGTAACATTCTCCCTCTTTCCTGGTGTGCGACCGACAACAAAGTACGCCTGACACAGGACGCTCATGAAGAATGGCGCCGTTGACCGACTTTGAGAACACCCGTAAGGGCAGCCGGCTCCGCCCACGAACGCGTCCACGGATCCTCGGACAACTGAGGTGGCCGGGACTTGCTATCGGGCGAGCGTGTCAAGGATGACGTCGCCGGCAGCCGGCCAACCCACACCGGCGCCTGAGCTGGACAAGGTTCGCCAGACCGTGGCGACCATCACAGCCCACGACCCGGGGTTCAACCTCGACGCGTTCCTAGCCGAAGCACAACAGGCGTTCTGGCTGGTCGGCCGGGCCCACGCAGAATGCAAACCGGACCTGTGCCGCAGCGTTCTGTCCGCCGCCCTGGCCGCCCGCGAACAGGCGATCATCGACTCCGCCTGCCGGGACGCGACCCCAATGGCCCCCAACGACGGGGACGCTTCGACCGGCCAGCTGGTCTCGATCGAAACCGACGCCACGAGCGACACCGCGACCGTTCATTTCACCTCGACCTGGCGGGCCGTCTCGGGGGGACGCGACCAGCCGGACCATCGAGTACAGAACTGGTGCTTTCAAAGGCCGGTCGGCTCGCGCACGGTCAAGACAGACGAAGGTCAGCATTGCCAGAACTGCGGCGCCGCCCTGAGCGCCAGCGCCGGCACCTGCCGCTACTGCGGGGCCGTGATCGGCGCAGGCAGCGGCTGGCGGGTGATCCGCATCGACGACGTCAGCGCCCAAGAGACCGCACAAACCAACGCGGCCATGCGGTCCATCGTCGCCGAGCTGACTGCAGCTCGCGAGGCCACCTCGCAACCGTCGATGCCCGCTCGCCGGTTCGGTCGGGGCCGAAGGTCTCACCCGTTTCGACGACTCGTCCTGGTCCTAATCGTGGTGGCGGCCCTTTTTGTGGTCGTCGAGGGCGTCGCCGAAAACGGCTCGGCCCATCGTGACGTGGCCAAGGTTTTGCCGTTCTTCCGCCACCCGATCCTCAGCGGCCAACTGGATCTGGTGGGTCTCCCCGCGCGGGGCATCACGGCCACTCAGGCCCCGTCCCTCTTCCAGCTTCATGGCACTTGCGCCAAACAGGCCATTCGCACCACCTGGAACTTCAAAGCGAAGCTTCCCGACGGCTCCACCTTCGACCTCCAGATCGCCCTGCCCCCCGACCAGGGCGGACCGGCGACCTACCGCAACCCCTTGTGTCGGCCAGCGCCGACAACTCCACCGTTTCCGAGTCGTGGGACCAGTCATCGACGAGCGCCGCCGTCCTGACCGTCCGTGCCGACGGTGGCGGGAGCCTGGCCTTCTCCCGTCTGTCCGCGAGCGGTTCAGGCCGGGCCCTTTCGGGCCACCTGGCGTGGACCTGCGCCTTGGCCTGACCACAGACCCCGGCGGTTGCCGAGGGCCAGAAACCGGCCTCGTATCTCTCGCTGACGTCAAGGTCTGATACCTTCCGGTGGATGGCGATGGGTGAAGGCGTGATCGAAGCGGAAGCGTCGGGGGCGGGCGGAGCGATGCCCTACAAGTGGACCGCTCTGTGTCTGGCCACCCTGGGCGTGGTGATGGTGACCATCAACCAGTCGATCCTGCTGATCTCCCTCCCCGACATGTTCCGGGGCATCCGCCTAAACCCGTTGGCGCCCGCCAACGTCTCGTATTTCCTATGGGTGTTCATGGGCTTCATCCTGGTGACGGCGGTACTGGTCGTGAGTCTGGGCCGGGTAGGCGACATCTACGGGCGAGTCCGCATGTTCAACCTCGGCTTCGCGGTGTTCACCTTTTTTTCCATCTTGTTGTCGCTGAGCTTCATGACCGGCGTGGCGGGGGTCATGTGGATCATCGTCATGCGGGTGTTCCAGGGCGTCGGCGGGGCGTTCATCTTCGCCAACTCCAACGCCATCCTCACCGACGCCTTTCCGTCGAACGAGCGGGGTCGGGCCATGGGTATCAACGGGGTGGGCGCCGTGAGCGGCTCGTTCATGGGGCTGATCCTCGGTGGGGTGCTGGCCCCGATCGAATGGCGGTTGGTGTTCCTGGTGTCGGTGCCCTTCGGTCTGCTCGGCACCGTTTGGGGTTACCGCCGCTTGCGGGACAACGGGGTGAGGGTGGCAGCCAAGATCGACTGGATCGGCAACGCCACCTTCGCCATCGGCCTCATCGCCGTGCTCACCGGCATCGTCTATTCGCTCCTGCCCTACGGCGGTCATCCGACCGGATGGACCAACCCGTGGGTCCTGACCGGGGTGTTCGGGGGCCTCGCAGTGCTCGGCTTGTTCGTCTGGGTGGAGACCAAGGTGCCCTCGCCCATGTTCCACATGGAGCTGTTCCGGATCCGGGCTTTCACCATGGGCAACATCGCCGGCTTGCTGGCCGCGCTGGGCCGCGGCGGGCTGCAGTTCATGCTCATCATCTGGCTCCAGGGGATCTGGCTGCCCCAACACGGCTACAGCTTCAGCCGCACACCTCTATGGGCCGGCATCTACATGATCCCGCTGACGTTGGGTTTCTTCCTAGGCCCGTTCTCGGGCAGCCTCTCCGATCGGTACGGGTCGAGGGTGTTGACCAGCACCGGGTTGATCCTGTCGGGTTCGTCGTTTCTCTTGCTCGAGCTGCTCCCCATGAACTTCGATTACGTGTGGTTCGCGCTTCTCATCTTCATGTTCGCGGTCGGCATGGGTCTGTTCTTCTCCCCCAACCAGGCCGCCATCATGAACAGCCTCCCGCCCGATCAGCGCGGTGGTGGGGCCGGCATGTCCGCCACGTTCTTCAACTCGGCCACAGTGCTGTCGATGGGCCTGTTCTTCACCATCGTCACCCTCGGCCTGGCTGCCCATCTGCCGACCCACATGTTCAAAGGGCTCACCGCGGCCGGCATCAATCCGGCCGCGGCCCATACGGTGGCCAACGAACCACCCATCGGCAGCCTCTTCTCCGCCTTCCTCGGCTACAACCCCATCCAGCAACTGCTCGGGCCGACCGGCGCCCTGCAGCACCTTCCGGCCCACCAGGCCGCTTTCCTGACCGGCCGGTCCTTCTTCCCGTCGCTGATCCAGCAACCCTTCGCCGATGGGCTGCACCTGGCCTTCGACTTCGCCGCCGCGGCCACCGCCATCGCCGTGGTCGCCTCCGCCATGATGGGACGGCGCTACGTCCACTCGGAACAGCCGGAGTTCGAGCAGTTCTCCGAAGAGGCGGCCGGAGAGGTGGCCGGGGCCACCGCCCGGGCATGAAGTCGCCTTCCGTCACCGACGCACGTCCCGACGATTCCGCTCAGCTCTTGAGCATCGGTGAGGCGTCCGAACGGGCCGGCGTGTCGCCCCGAGCGCTTCGGTACTACCAGCAGATCGGCTTGATCACCCCATCGGCCTGCACCCCAGGAGGCCTCCGTCGGTACTCGGAGGAGAACCTCTCCCGGGTCGAACGCATCCGTGAGCTGCAGAACCTGCTCGGGTTCAACTTGGACGAGATCGCGGCGGTGCTGCACAACGAGGATCGCCTGGCCGAGATGAGGATCGCCTACCACGACGCCAGGACCGACGAAGACGAACGGCAGTCCATCCTCGACGAGTGCCTCAGCCTCCAGCTCGAACTGCGAACCACGGTTGAAACGAAGCGCGTCGCGATCTCCGAGTTTCTCGCCGACCTCGACGCCCGCATCCGCCGCATCGAGCTTCTGAAGTTGGAGCAAGCCAGCCCTCAAACATGATCCGGACGAGGGCGCGGCCATCTGGCTTGCCGGCGCGGCCTCAGTGGTCGCCAGGTGTCGAGCGAGGTGCCGAGCGAGGCAAGATCAAGTGGTGAGTTCAGGTGATGGTGTCGCGGCCCGGGCCGTCGTTCGGCCCGCGACCTAGGAGGATCTCGACCAGCTCGTCGAGCAGCTGTGGGCGGTCGCCGCGGAGGGACGCTGGGTCGGCACCGAGGTCCCGTTCGATCGTGCCGCCCGCCGCGCTCGCTTCGGCGCCGTCATTTCGGGGGAGTCGTCCACCGTGCTGGTCGCCGATGCCACTTCGACGGGTGGCCCGGCGATGGTCGGTCAGATATCGGTGGACATCGCCCCCTACGGAGTGGCCGACATCGGAATGCTCGTCGTCGACGGGTGGCGGGGCCAGGGTCTCGGGACGGTGCTGCTCGACGCCGCCATCACATGGGCGTCTGCGGCCGGCGCCCACAAGATGGCCCTCGAGGCCTGGCCGCACAACACCGCTGCGCTGGAGCTGTACCGCCGAGCCGGGTTCAAAGAGGAGGGCCGGAAGCGCCGGCACTACCGACGCCGAAACGGTGAACTGTGGGACTCGGTGCTCATGGGCCGGCCGCTTCCCTGAGCCCCACGCTCATTCATGAAAACGAGCCGGGTCACTGGGGTGAGGAGACAACGGCACGACCTCATCCGTCCGCCACACGCGAAGCGGCATCGAGGCCAGGACCGCCTCGAGTTGGTCGCCGTCCTCGGCCGCAAACAGACCAAGCGTGCGCCACTCACCCGGCTGCACGGGAGGACGCCACAGGCGAAGCAGGTTTCCCTGCGCCGCGAGTTCCCGAGCGCGAGCCGCCTCGCGAGTGCGGATGTCATCGACAGCCTCCTCGGACGTGCCTTCAGGAACGTTGGTCGTCATGGTGACGAGATACTCCATGGTCAAGCTCCCGGGCTGCGTGCGACGGTTCCGCACCGTTCGGCCATGTCAGCCGTAGCCGCCAACAACGGTCGCTCCCATGGCGACGGGTACCACGTCGCATCGGTGGGCGATGTTGGCCACGAAGGCTTGAAAGGCCTGGACCCCTTGCAGCGAGTCGGGCTCATCGACGTCGTGTTCGGTCACGACGTGGATGAAGCTCACGCCGTCCTCGAGGCGGAAGACCTTGTAGCTGAATCCGTGCGGCTGGCGTTCCTCCAGCGCGGCGAACACATCCTCGATCAGCTGTTGGTTTTCGGCGGCCCGCTCCGGCTTGGCTTGATAGCGGACAACGGTCGTCTTCATCTCTCGGTCCACCTCTCGCGGATCGGACGTCTCGATCCGAAACATAGACTCCGGTCCCGGTCAGAACTTATCGTTGTGGACCGGCCTCCGTCCCCCGAGAACCCGCCCCCGCTGGAGGACATGACTCACCGGCGTGGACGGGTCTTCGTCCTCCCACGAGAACCCGCCCCCGCTCGGGGTCAGCGCGCCCTGGCGAGAAACGAGCCGAGGTTGTCGAGTATCTCGCCCGAGCCGTGCTCGCGCTGCTCAAAGTTGTCGAGGCCGTCGAAGTGGACGCCCTGCTCGGTGTAGGTGAGCCTGGTGGCGTCGCCGTCGGCTTCGACGGCGATGGTGGTGAGAGACGTAGAGATGTGCTGGCCATCAATCCACATGTCGTAGGTAAAGACGATGCGGTGCTGGTTGACGATGTCGGTGTAGGTGGACTCGAAGCGCGATCTGGGTCCGTCCGTCCATTGACCGTCCTCGACTCCGTGACCGCCGACACGAAAGTCGTGCGAACGCTCTCGTATCTCGAATACGGGGCCGCCTCCGAACCACTGCTCTCTCGCGCCGTTGTCCGACAGGGCATGCCACACCTCTGCGAGGGGCACGGGGTAACTACGTTCGATGACGAAAGTGGCGTGCGCTTGGCTGCGCTCGATCGTGTCGCTCATTTCTTTTTCTCCTTGCTGGTTGAGTTGGTGAGGTAGGTGCCGAGGCGGTCGAGCCGCTTTTCGGCGGGTAGACGCTGGCGGCCGATCCAATCAGCCGCTGGCGTGAGTGCCTCCGTGACCAGCTGGTAGGTGCGAACTCGGCCCACCTTGTTGGACGTGACGATCCTGGCGGCTTCGAGCACACCGAGGTGTTGCACGACGCTGGGTAGGGCCATGTCAAAAGGGCGGGCGAGATCGCTGACCGAGGCCGGGCCGCGGGCCAGACGCTCGACCATGGCCCGCCGGCTGGGATCGGCGAGGGCGTGAAACATCCGGTCGAGCGAAGGCTGATACTTAGGCATTTACCTAAGTATTGGTCTTAATGGTGCTGGATGTCAAGACGTACGGCCGTGACGATCTGGAATGCGAGCGGGAACCGGCAGCGGTCGTCGGCGATCCGAAATCGTTCCATCATGGATACGACTGCGTGGCGGGCGTCGGCCATGTTTTCAGGCGCTACTCCCATGAACACGAGCTGACCATCATCGACTAACCCGCTCTCGGCAACCTCAACGTCGTGGGAGCGCCGGTCGACGTCGATGGACTCAAACCCGGCCTCGGTGAGGATCTGCCGCACCCGATCCGAGTCGCCGAGCACGAAGGGGCCAGTAGGGCTCTTCCCCGGAGCGGGAGGAGGAGGTGCGGCAACATACGGAGCCAGAGCCGGTCCCACAAACCACGGGTTGAGGTCGAGCGGCTGCCAGCAGGCGAAGCCCAGCCGCCCACCCGGATGCAAATGGCTGTGGATGTTGGCGAAGGCGTTCACCGGTTCGTCGAAGAACATGACTCCGAACTGGCTCATCACCACGTCGAAGGGTTTGCCGGGCACGCTGTCGGTTTGCATGTCGGTCTGCTGCCAGCCGACTGCGCTCATCCCCGAGGCGCGTTCGGTCGCCAACGACAGCAGCGCCTTGGATATATCGGCGCCTACCGCGCTGCCGCCCGGCTGCACCTGACGGCAAGCGGCCATCGTCGCCTTCCCGCCTCCACATCCGACGTCGAGCACCCGCTCGCCCGGGCGCAGTTGCAGCGCCTCCAGCAAAACTGGGGTGACGCTGTCGGTGAGAACCTCACGCTTGGGCCAAGCCTTCGTCCACGCGTCGTTATTCCACCGGGACCGTTCCGCCGCGTTGGGCTCCATGAGCAGCGGAATGTAGCCCACGGCTGTAGCGCCACCCGGCGCCGCGCCCTCACTGGCGCGGGCTCACCGGCGCGCCCTCACCGGCGCTCACCGACGCGGCCCCTCCACCGGCGCTCACCGATCGGTTTCGGCTTCCTCGGCCACGGCCAGCCACCGCTCCTCCGCTCCGTCGAGGTCAGCCTGGGCCGCGGCAAGCTCCGCTCCCAGACGGGCTAGATCTCGATGGTCTCCGGTGATCTCGAACGCTTCTGCAACGCGGTCCCGCTCCCTGGTGAGGCGCGCCAGTTCCTTGTCGAGCTGACGCAGCTCGAAGCCGACCGTCGTGGCGGAGCGCCGGCGGGTTCCGATCTCCTCGCCGCTTGCCATCTGTTTCGGGGGCCGACTGCCGGATGCCGAGCCCGAGGGCTGTCGTCGACGGCGCTGCTCCCCGGCCACGCTCTCGGCTATCCAGGCGGCCAGACCGCCGGGCACTTCGGAGACGTGCCGGTCACGGCAGGCCACGATCTTTTCGGTCACGCGGTCGAGGAAGGTCCGGTCGTGGCTGACTGTGATCAGGGCGCCGGGCCAGTCTTCGAGGAAGTCCTCCAGGGCGCGGAGCGTGTCTAGGTCCAAGTCGTTTGTGGGTTCGTCTACCAGCAGCACGTTGGGCCGTTCCGCCAGGACCAAGAGGAGTTGCAGGCGCCGTCGTTCACCACCCGACAGAGTGCCCACCGTCGCCCATGGCAGCTCTCCGATAAACCAGAAACGCTCCATCAATCTCACATCGACGGGATCGCCGACCGTCCTCGTGGGTCCGGCGACCAGGTCTCGCACTCGTGCCCCGGAGTCGAGCTCCGATCCCTGTTGGGCGTAGTATCCGATCCGAGCGGTGGGCCCGTGTTCGACGCGACCGCGGCTGGGGGCTCGCAAACCGGCCAGACCCTCGAGCAGCGTTGACTTTCCTGAACCGTTGACGCCGACGACGCCGAGCCGCTCCCGTGGGTCGATCCTCAACGACACGCCGATCAGCACCTCCTCGGCCGCCGCCGGGTAACCGAACGACGCCTCGAACGCCTCGATCACCTTGCTGCCGAGACGTGGAGTGTCATAGCCGACATCGAGCGGGCCGGTCCGAGCCGCGGCCTCAGGCCGGGTGTCGAGCACCCGCCGGGCCGCGTCGACGCGGGCTTGGGGCTTGCGGGTCCGAGCCGGGGCGCCTCGGCGCAGCCAGGCCAGCTCCCGCCGGGCGAGATTCCGGCGGATGGTCTCAGCCTCGCCGGCCTTCTCCGCTCGGTCGGCGCCTGCCGCCAGGTACCCGGCGTAGCCGCCTTCGTGCACGTAGGCACGGCCGCGGTCCAGCTCGATCATTCGGGTNNTAATTGCCCTCGTAGGGAATGCCGCGGCCGCGATCGAGCTCGAGAATCCATTCGGCCGCGTTGTCCAAGAAGTAGCGGTCGTGCGTGACGGCAACGACGGTGCCGGGGAAGCGCTGCAGGTACTGTTCGAGCCACTCGACGCTTTCGGTTTCGAGATGGTTGGTCGGTTCGTCGAGTATCAGCAGCTCGCAGGGGCGGACCAGGACCCGGGCGAGCGCGACCCGCTTCGACTGACCGCCTGAGAGGTCCGAGACGGGACGGTCGAGCAGGAGGCCCATGCCCAACCGGTCGAGGATCGCTTCTGGTTCCCAGCCCGCGCCGACCGCGTCCCGGACGCGGCCCCCCGAAAGGGCGGCGTCCTGGTCCAGGATTCCTACCCGTACCCCGCGGCCTGTGCGGACTTGGCCGGCTTCGGGGACCTCCGTTCCGGCCAGCACCCGCAGGAGGGTCGACTTGCCGCTGCCGTTGATGCCGACCACGCCTAGGCGGTCGCGGTCCGTCACGGTGACCGACAGCTCTTCGAACAACACCCGGTCGGAACGTGACACCGAGACGCCGGCGGCATCGACAATGACGGTCACCCTTTCAAGGTAGAGGACGCCCCCAACGACCGAGCCCTTCGCCGACCACCGCCCCTCCGGACGGCACCACTAATGAAAGCGCCGCCGCCGTTCGAGCTCGGTGCCCGTTGGGGGTGCACCCGCCTGCGCCGTAGAGACGTTGGCCGCGATCGCTTCTTTGACCAGATCGACGGCGAAGTCGATGTCCTCGGGACTGACCACACTGACCTCTATCCAGTCCGACGGGCCGGCGCGAAGACGGATTCGGGGATCGCTGCGAAACTCCTCGCGACGAGCGCGAATGACCGCCTTCGTCAAACGAACATCCAACGCTCCGTCGGCGTCGACATGAGCGATCTCTCTCCGTCCAACCCAAACGGCATCGCCCGGCGCGAACGCCCCTTCGCTAACGACAACACCCGGGATCTCCCGAACCCGCTCGAACAGCTCTGCCTTCATCGTTCAAAGACCGTACTTCGGTGGAAAAAG
>PMHU01000136.1 GCA_003156795.1 Acidimicrobiaceae bacterium | reverse complement strand
ACCGCGATCAGCACGATTAGCAGGATGACCATGGCCCGCCGAGCCTACCGGGGGGCCTCAGAGCGCGGCGGCCGAGACCCGTTCGCTGATCACCCGCGACGACGCACCGGGAGCCATGGTCACCCCGTACACGCAGTCGGCCGCTTCCATCGTCCGCTTCTGATGGCTGACGATCAGCATCTGAGCCTCGTCCCGGAACTCGTTGACCAGGTCCAGGAATCGGTGCAAGTTGACGTCGTCGAGGGCGGCTTCCACTTCGTCGAGCATGTAGAACGGAGAGGGCCGAGCGCGGAACACGGCGAAGAGGAACGCCATGGCAGCCAAACTGCGCTCGCCTCCAGAGAGCAGCGACAGCTTCCTCAGGTTCTTGCCCGACGGTCGGGCCTCCACCTCGATTCCCGATTCGAGCAGATGATCGGGGTCGGTGAGCCGAAGTCGGCCCTCTCCGCCGGGGAACAGGGTGGCGAACAGATTCTCGAAGTTCTCGGCCACGTCTGCATAGGCGGCTCCGAACACTTCGACGATCTCGGTGTCGATCGCCCGGATGACCTTGGCCAGCTCCCGCCGGGCGTTGCGCACGTCCTCTAGCTGGCCGTCGAGGAACTCGTGACGTTCCTGTAGGGCCGTGTGCTCCTCCAAGGCGAGCGGGTTGATGGGCCCCATCAACCTGAGCTCGCGTTCCAACTCGGCGCGCCTACTGGAGGCGCTCGTCCCAGGCGGCAGCTCTGGGCACGGCGCCGCTCGTACCCGGTCGGGCTCGCAATCGAGGTCCCGCCGGATGGACTCGGTGAGGCCCTCCAGCCGCAGCCGGGCTTCGGTGTCGTCGAGCTCGACCCGGTTGAGCCGCTCGCGAACCTCGGTTAGCTGGCGTTCGGCCGCGCTGCGCTGTCTGCGCAGCTGCTCCAGGCGGTCGGTGCAGTCACGCGCCCTGTCCGACTCCGCTCGTCGTGATTCCCTGAGTCGTGACAGGGCGGAGTCCAGAACGGCCTCGCGGGTCCGGACGAACTCGAACAGCCGGTCTGTGACCATCGCGGTCCGCTCGGCTTCCTGGCGCCTGGTACCCGCTTCGGCCCGCTCGGTCACGTTGCGACGGAGGCGCGCCTCGACGTCGTGGAGTCTCCGGGCGGTCAGGGTGCGTCGCTCCTCCAACCCCGCCGCTCGCACTTCGAGCTCGCGGCGCATGCTCGCGACCGACGCCACTCGGGCCGCCAGGCGGGACCGGGCCGCCCGCTCCGCAGTCGCCCTTTCAGCCTCGGCCGCCGCCATGCGCTGCAGCTCCGGAAGCATGGCCTCCAACTCTTCGATTCGCGCCATTTCTCGTCCGTGTCGGCCGGCCAGCTCCTGGCGCTGGGCCCGGGCCGCGCTCAACTCGCTTTCGTTGTCCGCCACTTCGCCCTGCACCCGTTCGAGGGCCTCGGCCGCGGCCCGGGCGCGCCTCTCGGTATCTTCGGTCGCCCGAGTCGCCGAGACGCGTGCGGCTCGGGCCGCTTCGACGGCCTGGCGGGCCTCTTCCAAAGCCGCGCCGGCTCGGGCGGCCCCGTCGGACGCCGCTGAAGCCCGGACCCGCGCCTGCTCGAGGGCGGAACCGGTCGCACCCGCTCCGCCGGCGCCGACCCGCCACAAGCCCGCAGAGCACCGGTCCCCGGAGGTGGTCACCACCACGAGGTGGGGATTTGCGATGGCAATGTCGATGGCGTCCTGCCATCCGGTGCCAACCACGACCGCCGAGCGCAGGAGCTGATCCAAGAACGCATTGACGTTGGGCAACCGGGCCCGGACTTTGTCCCGCAAGCAGAGCGCCCCTTGAGGCGCCTGCGAGGGCCCAGCCGAGCCCATGGCCACGTCCGGCAGCGCCAGCACGGCGCCCGGCGCCTCTTGCCGCTGCAGCTCGGCCAGACCCTTCCTGGCCGAGTCGAACCCGTCGACGACTACCGCGGCGAGAACTTCGCCCGCGGCGGCTTCAAACGCCGACTCGTAGCCCTCGTCGACGTCGACCAGCTCCATCAGGGTCCCCACCACGCCACCGACCTCGGCCAGCCGCTCAGCCCCAGCCCGCGCCCGCGCCTGGTCGAGGGCTTGAGATAGGGCTTCCTCCCTCGCCACCCACTTGTGTCGTTCGGCTTCAGCGTGACGCTGATGATCGTCGGCTCGTTGCCAGGCCGCGTCGGCCTGGGCTTCCGAATCGCGAGCCACGCGTTCGGTCGCATCCAGACCGGGGCAGGAGGCGGCCGTCTCCTCCACCACGGACCGCAGCCGCGCCGCCTCTTCGCCCACTCGGGCGCCCCGCTGGGTGAGAGAACCGAGCCGGGATTCGATCCTTCGGACCTCCTCGGCTGACCGCTCGATCGACGAGCGAAGGGCGCTCAGCTCACCCCTGGCCTCTGCCGCCGGGTTGGCGGCGGCCGGGCCTTCGGAGCCCCACTCGGACTCGAGAGTGACCGTCTCCGCGGCCACGGCCCTTTCCGCTTCGGACAGAGCGTCAGCCTCGGGCAGAAGGGCGGCCGCGTCGGTCTCGGTGCCGGCCAGCGCCTCGGTCAGAGAGGCCGCTTCCGCCTCGAGGCTGGCTATCACGTCCTGGTCGACGGTTGCGGTGAGCGATCGTTCGAGGGACCGCTTGCGCTCCCCCATCAAAGCCACCAGGCCGCCGGCCCGGGCGCGTAGTCCTTCGGCGCGCGAGACCAGCTCGGCCAAGTCCACCACTTCACTCGAGAAGCTCGCTTCCATCTGGATCTCGGCGACCTTCACTTCGCTGTCCAGCCCTGCGAGGGCCTTGCGGATCTCTCCCTCGGCGTGCGCCAGGTCTTGGCGGTGCCCAGCCGCGGCCGCCAGGCGCCCCTCGACGGCTGTCAGGTCCCGACCGAACAGGTGCCGGCGAACCGAAGCCAGCTCGTCCACCAGGTCTCCATGCCGTCGGGCCGCCTCGGCCTGCTTCTCGAGGGGTCGCAGCTGGCGCCGCACCTCTCGCAGCAGGTCCTGCAAGCGCACCAGGCTGGCTTCGGTGGACTCGAGACGCCGCTCGGACTTCTCCTTGCGTCTCCTGAACTTCAAGATGCCAGCCGCTTCTTCGATGACGAGCCGACGCTCTTCCGGGCGTGCGTTGAGGATGGCGTCGAGGTTCCCTTGGGAGACGATGACGTGCTGCTGACGTCCGACCCCAGAGTCCGACAGCAGGTCCTGGATGTCCATGAGCCGGCAAGGGACCCGGTTGATGGCGTACTCGGACTCGCCGGTCCGGAACAGGGTGCGGGTGATCGTGACTTCCGAGAACTCGATCGGGAGGAGCCCGGCGCTGTTGTCGATGGTCAACGACACCTCGGCTCGGCCCAGGGCCGGGCGCTTAGGAGTGCCGGCGAAGATGACGTCTTCCATTTTCGTCGAGCGCACGGTGCGGGGCCCTTGCGCGCCCAGCACCCACGCGACGGCGTCGACGACGTTGGACTTGCCGCTGCCATTGGGCCCGACGACCACGGTGACCCCCGGCTCGAAGTCGAGGGTCGTGGTGTCGGCGAACGACTTGAAACCCTTGACGGTCAGGGACTTCAGGAACACGGCGGGACCAATCTAGTGGGACGCGTCTGCACCCTTTAACGCTGCCCGCTCAGACAACCAGATTGGTGGATCGGAGGAATTTCCGGGTGCTGGCCCGGTCAAATCTGGCAGCGGGGGCAGAAAAAGCTGCTCCTCCCGTTGGCCTTGGCCCGGGTGATGGTGCTGCGGCAGCGCGGGCAAGGGGCCCCATCCCGGTCGTACACGTTGTGGAGGTGCTGGAACTCCCCGATGTCCCCGAACAGATCCCGGTATTGCTCGTCCGCCAGCGATGAGCCGCGGTGCTTGATGGCTTCCTGGAGCGTTTCGATCATGGCCCGAAACAACCGGCGGATCTCTTGGGGAGTGAGCTCGTCAGAGCTTCGGTCCGGGCGCAGCCCGGCGGTAAACAGGATCTCATCGGCGTACATGTTTCCGATCCCTGCCACGAAGCGTTGGTCCATCAGCAATGGCTTGAGCTTGGCGTGGCGGGATACGAGCATTTCGGCGAAACGGGTCCAAGCCATCTGGTCGTCGAGGGGGTCGAACCCCAGGTGGGCCAGCTCCGGTACTTCCTGCTCGAGGCGCTCCGGTGTCGTCACGAACAACTCGCCGAACGTACGGGGATCCACGAATCTCAGCTGCGGGGCTCCGGCGAAGTACAGGACGACGTGGGTGTGCTTGTGGATCGGCTCCTTCGGGTTGACCCTGAGGAGCTGGCCGCTCATGCCAAGGTGGGCCACCAGCACGTCGCCGTTGTCCAGCTTGAGTATCAAGTACTTCCCTCGACGGCGGGTACCGACGAGCTTGCGACCTTCCACCTTGGCCACGAAGTCCTTGGAGGTCCGGTGCCGCCGCACCGAGCGGGCCCCGGTGACGTCGACCTTTTTGATCTTCTTGTTGACGAACTCCTTGTCGATGTCACGGCGGATGGTCTCGACCTCGGGAAGTTCGGGCACGCTTAGCCCCCCGTTCGTGCGCTCGGCCCGACTCCGGCGGACGGGCCAGGGACTTCGTCGAGGTCGGCTCGCAGCCGTTCCCAAGCTTCCTTGGCCGCGGCCTGCTCGGCTTGCTTCTTGGACCTGCCGCGGCCGAAGCCCTCGGGTCGTCCGTGCACGTGGACGACGGCTTCGAAAGCTTTGGCGTGGTCGGGCCCCTCGTCCTTCAAGGAGTAGATCGGCAGCTGATCGAACCGGCGGGCGCACAGCTCCTGCAGTCGGGTCTTGTAGTCCTGGCCTCCCGGTCCGGCCGACGCCACCTCGATGCGCTCTCCGAGCAGAGCCATCACCATCTTGTTCGCAGCCAACCAGCCGCGGTCGATATAGACCGCACCTATCAGGGCCTCAGCCGCGTCAGCAAGTATCGACGGCTTCTCCCTGCCCCCCGACTGATCCTCTCCCTTCCCCAACATGAGTCCGGAACCCACGTCCAACTCCGCCGCCAGCTCGGCGAGGGACGCCGAGTTGACGACCGAGGCGCGAACTTTGGCCAGCTCCCCCTCGGGCATCTCCGGGTAGGTTCGGAACAGGTGGTCCGTGACGACCAGTCCCAAGACGGCATCGCCTAGGAACTCGAGTCGTTCATTTGAGCTCGTACCGGGGTTCTCGGCGCACCAGGAACGGTGGCAAAGCGCTTGCAGCAGGAGGGACTGGTCTCTGACCGCCCAACCGAGCCGCGTGGCGAGCTGGTCCCTCGTCGACGACTTCTCGGTTCCCGGTCCGTTCGGCTGCGTCGGGTCGTCTTCTGCCGGGCGTCGCTCCAGGACTCAGCTCGCCTCGAGCTTGGCCACCACGTAGTCGACCGCGTCACGAACGGTCTTCAGATCCTCGAGATCCTCGTCGTCGATGCGAAACCCGACGGTCCGCTCCGAGAGCTCCTCCTCCAGTGCCTCGACCAATTCGATCAGGGCGAGTGAGTCGGCGCCGAGATCGTCACCGAACGACGCCCCTTCGGTGATCGTGTCCGGGCTGATCTCCAAGATGTCGGCCAGACACCCCTGGATCAACTCGAATACCTCCTGGCGATCCAGGGGGCTGCGTTCGACGTGGGTCTCAGCGGGCACCAAATCTCCTCATCTGACTGGGTCCAGATGATATCGCTGTCCAGCCCGCGACCAGGTTCCGAGCCCGGAATGAGGGGGTGATCGGCCCGTTTAGCCCACTCTCCGTGATATTGATACCGCGAAGCGTGCAAACGGCCTCAGTTGGTCGAGATCGCCGTCCTGAGCTGCTCGACGAGGCCTTCGGTGACGGCGTGGTGGGCCACGCCGACCGCGTTGTAGATCGCCCTCGCCGACGACGATCCGTGGCTGATGATGCAGACCCCGTCGACCCCCAGCAGCATGGCCCCGCCGTAGGTGTCCGGATCCAGTTCATCGACGAGGGGTAGCAAGGCGGGCAGGATCGCTTCGGATGCCGCCTTGGCTTCGTCGCTCGACGACATGGCGGCCAGAACGGTGTTCAAGGCGAACTTCATGGAACCTTCGAGGGTCTTCAACACCACGTTCCCCGTAAAACCATCGGTTACGACCACGTCCACCACGTCGGACATGACATCTCGGCCTTCGACGTTGCCGATGAACCTCACGCTCGGCCCCGCTTTGCCGGCATCGAGCAGTGCGTAGGTCTCCTTGACCAGCGGGCTTCCCTTGCCAGGTTCCTCCCCGATGGACAGGAGACCGACCCTCGGGTCCGCAATACCGAACCGCTGGCGGGCGAAGGCCGCCCCCATCTGGGCGAACTGCAGGAGCCAGGCTGCGCTGCACTCGGCGTTGGCGCCGGAGTCGAGCAAGACGGTCGGAGTGGTCCCGGGAACCGGTATCGCCGTCGCGATGGCCGGGCGCCCCACGCCCCGAATCCGGCCTATGCGAAACAGGGCGCTGGCCATGGTGGCCCCGGTATTACCGGCGCTCACCATCGCCGACGCCCTGCCGTCGCGCACGGCTTCGGCGGCCCTTACCAGCGAGGAGTCCTTCTTGGTGCGCACGGCCCGGGCCGGATCCTCGTGCATTTCGATGGTCTCCGAAGCCGGGATGACCTCCAACCCACCCGCATCCCCCATTCGTTCGGGATCCCCAACCAGCACGACCGGCAGCCCCGACTCTGCGGCCCGGAGGGCTCCGGCCACTATCTCACCTGGCGCCCGGTCACCCCCCATGGCGTCCACTGCGACGGGCAGGGGACTTGGGTGAGGCGCCGAGGATTCAGCCAACGTCGACGGCCCGGCGCCCCTTGTACCATCCACAATTCGGGCAGACCACGTGCGGCAACTTGGCGTTGTGGCATTGAGGACAGAGGCTTCGGGCCGGCGCGTCGAGGGTCCATGCGCTGGCCCGGCGGCTTCGGCTCTTGGCCTTGGATGTCTTCTTCTTCGGGACGGCCATGAAAACGGGCTTTCTGTGTCGGGGAGCGGGCCTCGATGTCGGTCGAGGGGCGGCGCTGAAGGGCGAAATGTCGCTTTAGGCGGGGCCTTGATGCCGGCCGGTGCCAGGGAAGACCCCGTACAGCGACCGAGCCAGTTTATGTCGTGGCGCCGCGGGGCGCATCGCCGGGGTGTCGACGTAGGACATCCGACGCACCGCGCTCTGGATCTCGCACTTCAATCGAGCAGTCGCAGCCGTCCGTATTCCGGTCGGCGCCACAGGTCGTGCAGATACCCAGACAGTCCTCTTGGCAAAGGGGCGCCATGGGCAATTCGAGCAACAGGGCGTCACGCACCAGGGGCTGCAAGTCGAGGTGGTCGGGTTGGAGTCGGTACGTATCGTCGTCGTCGTCGAAGCCTTCCTCCGTCCGACGAGGCCGGTAGACCTCGCGCACTTCACAACGCAACTCCCCCTCCACCGAAACGAGGCATCGTCGGCACTCGCCTATCCAGGGGGCCGTGACCACGGCACTGACCTCGATGCCGCCGTCGACCGAGTCGAGGATGGCATCGGCTTTGGCGACGGCGCCGGCCGGAACGACGCTCTCAGCAACGCGTAGCTCGCCGACCGGTCCCACCCGTTCCTCCTGCCTTCTGGCTCCGATCGATCTCCGCATCGTGGTGATCGGAACCAGCCAGGGGTTGGCGGTCATTGCTGCCTCCCGACCTTGGTGGCCTACGATCGATCCTGGTCGAAAAAGGCCTCCTCTGCGCCGAAGTCATCGGCGTCGATTCCGGCTATGTCGGTGTCAGGCCCGTCGAAGATCGGAAGTGGCGTCACCGACAGCTTCTCCCGGCCGGCCGACACCGTCTTGATGGTGCGATCGAGGACGACCTCGAAGGCGGCCAGCTTTTGATCGCAGTAGTCCTCGGCCTCCAGTCGCAGCCGGCGGGCTTCGTCTCGTGCCGCCTCCACCGTACGGCGGGCCGTCTGTTGGGCTTCCCGGACGATTTCGGTCCTTTGGACCATGCGCTCGGCTTGAACGCGGGCCTCCTGCACGATGTCGTCGCCCTCTCGTTGCATCTTGGCCAGGTACTCGTCCCGCTCCTTGACGAGCCAGCGGGCCTGCCGGGTCTCTTCCGGCAACCGTTGGCAGGCCTCCTCGAGTAGCTCGAGAACCTCTTCCTTATTGTCCAGCTTCACTGACGACGACAGGGGAAGAGCCCGGGTCCCGTCGATGATCTCTGTCACCCTTCGGATGAGCTCCTCGGTTTCGGGGGATGACGGGGTCTCACCGGCGACGGTCATTGCGGCGCTCCGCTCACGTGAACCTCTCCTTGAGCTTGACGAGCACGGGCGCGGGAACGGTCGCCCCGATCCTGTCGGCCCCGCCGTAGCGGGCGAAGTCACGTACGTACTTGGAGGCAATAAACGAGAACTCGGACGACGACGGAATGAAGACGGTCTCGATCCCTGCCACCCGCCGGTTCATCTGGGCTTGCTGAAGCTCGGCTTCGGCATCTGAAGCCACCCGCAGGCCCTTGATCAGGACGTCGGCACCGACCTCGGTGGCCAGATCGACGACCAAGCTGGAAAATGACGCCAGCGTGACATTGGGCAGATGGGCCACCGAGTCCGCGATCATCCGCATGCGTTCGTCCAGGTTGAACAGCGGATCGCCTTTCTGGGTATTGCGCATGGGCGCCACGACGACCCGGTCGAAGACTTTCGACGCGATCTCTACGATCTCCAAATGTCCGTTGTGAAAAGGATCGAAAGATCCCGGAAACAAGGCGGTCTTCACATCTCACCTTCTTGGCGCACTACGGCCGTCGGACGAGCATTCGGCCGCGCGACCGTTACCACGGTACCGCCGTATTTCTTCACCACCACAGTCTCCCACGCAGGACCAGGGTTCCACTCGGATCCCGTCTCGGCGACGAGGGTCTCGGTCCGGGACATGAGCAAGTCGAGGAGCGCCGGCCATGACGCGAAGCCGTAGGGCGGGTCGGCCAGCACGACGTCGAATTTGGGAGCGCGGGCGCAATAGCGGAGGGCGTCACCCCTTACCACCGTCGCCCGGGCCTTCAGGTCGCCGACGACCGCCAGGTTGGCCTTGATCGCCTCTTGGGCCGAGGAGTCCGAGTCGACGAAGGCGACCGACGCTGCTCCCCTGGATAGCGCTTCTATCCCAAGCGCTCCGCTGCCGGCGAACAGGTCGAGCACCTCTGCACCCTCGACCGCCTGCATGCTCGTGAGGATTGAGAAAATGGCCTCCCTCACCCGATCGCTCGTCGGCCGGGTCGACCGCCCGGCCGGGGCGCCAAGAATGCGACCCTTCGCCACGCCGGCCACCACTCTCACAGCGTGAGAAGGTATCTGCATGATCCCCGAGGCCACGATCACCTGCATCGACTGCGGCGGGCAGGCCCACCTGCTGACCACTTGGCCCGAGGACGATCCGCCCCAACCGGGGGACGTGATGGCCTACCGGTGCGCAGACTGCCTGGATCGCTGGGACCTCGTGCTTCCGGACGAGGCGGATGCCTGATCCGTCGGCTCTCTTTAACAAGAAGTCCCTCAGCTCTTGAACAAGAAGTCCCTGTCGTCCTCATCGACGAGGTAGCGGATCTCCTGGGCCAGGTCTGGGAGACCAACCAGTCCCGGATGGCGGTCGACGAGATCAAAGGCCACCTCCCGGGCCGTGGCCACCAACTCCTTGTCCCTCCTCAAAGACGCCAGCTTCAAGTCGGTGGCCCCCTTCTGTCGGGTGCCCAGGATGGTTCCTTCCCCTCGGAGTTCGAGGTCGACCTCAGCCAGCTCGAACCCGTCTGTCGAACGCACCAGCGCACCCAGGCGTTGACCGGCATCGGTGTCGCCATCTCCGTCGCCCCCGCCGAGGAGGTAGCACCACGACCGGTGCTCACCCCGGCCCACCCTTCCCCGCAACTGGTGCAGCTGGGCGATGCCAAAGCGGTCGGCGTCCTCCACCACCATCACGGTGGCGTTCGGGACATCCACGCCCACTTCGATGACGGTCGTGGCGACCAGAACGTCAGTGTCCCGGGCCCGGAAGGAGTCCATGGCGGCCTCCTTCTCCTTGGCGGGCATCTGACCGTGGAGGAGCCCGACTCGCAGTCCTGACAACTCGGCATTGGCCAAGCGGTCCCGCTCCTCGGAGGCCGATCGGGCTTGGACCCGCTCGGACTCCTCGATCAGCGGGCACACCACGTAGGCCTGGCGGCCCGCCTCTACCTCGCTTCGGACCCGGTCCCAGACGGAGGCCTCTTCGAGGGGTCCTCTGGCCCACTTGGTGGTTATGGGAATTCGCCCGGGCGGCATCTCGCCGAGGATGGTGGTGTCGAGGTCGCCGTAGACGGTCATGGCGGCCGTGCGAGGGATCGGCGTGGCCGTCATCACGAGGACGTCGGGCACGACCAGGCCCGGTCCTTTTTCCCGGAGAGTGGCCCGCTGCTCGACCCCGAAGCGGTGCTGCTCGTCGATTACCACGCATCCCAGCGACCGGAAAGCCACCTTTTCGGTCAACAGCGCGTGCGTGCCAATAAGGATGTCGACCGTACCGTCGATGAGAGCCGCTTGCAGCCGGGCCCTCTCCGCCGCCCCCGTGCGATTGGTGAGAAGCGCGACTCGCAGCGGGCGGTCGGATAGCAAGGTCTGCTCACTCGGCACCGTCAGGCCGCTCAGCAGGGAGCTCACGGCCGCGTGGTGCTGCTCGGCCAGCACCTCCGTCGGGGCCATCAAAGCGCCCTGATGGCCGCCTTCGACGGCCGTCAGCAACGCGGCGACGGCCACGACCGTCTTTCCGGAACCCACGTCACCTTGGAGCAGGCGGTGCATCGGATGAGGGCCGGACATGTCGGTTGCGATCTCCGCTATCGCGGCCGCTTGCGCCGCAGTCAAGGCAAAAGGAAGGCCGTCGCGAAATCGGCCCACCAGCGGTCCGTCGGCCTGATGGCGGATGCCGACCGCATCCTGTTCTACCGCCCGCTTTCTCATCACCAGGATCACTTGCAGCCGCAGAAGCTCGTCGAAGGCCAAGCGCTGGCGGGCTTTCTTGCTCGCCGCGATCGAGTCGGGTTCGTGGATCTGGTGCATGGCCCAGTCCCGCCCGACCAGGTCCAAACGGTCGCGCCACTCCTGCGGTAGCGGATCATCGAATCGTTGCGCCCGTCGTAGAGACTCCGCGACCCAACCGCCGATCTGCCATGTCATCAGCCCGGCTTTCTCGGACTGCGGGTAGACGGGGATTATCCGGCCGGTGCGGTCACCGACGAGGTCGACCACGGGATTGGTCATCTGCCGTCGGCCCCGGAATCGGTCGACCTTTCCGAACAGGATCGCTTGGGTGCCCTCGGGAAGCTGCTTCGCTCGCCACGGCTGGTTGAAAAACGTGGCTCGCAAGTAGCTCGACCCGTCGAACAGGTCGATCTCTACCAGCGAACGCCCCTGCCGGGTGCGACGACCCGCTGTTTTGCGAACCGTTGCCAATACCATGGCCTCTTGACCGTCGACCAGGTCCGCGATGGCAGCCTGGCTGGTCCGGTCCAGGTAGCGGCGGGGATAGTGGGTCACCAGGTCGAGGACGTTCTCGATCCCCATGCTGGCCAGCGCGTCTTGGTTCTTAGATCCGACGCCGTTCAGCCGCTCCACACCGATATCGGCCAGATGGGGAAGCGACGTCACCAGCCCAAGTTATTTGGCCCGGAGGACAGGGACGGGAAGGTGCAGGTCACAGCCCGCCTCGAATGGACTTGCGACGCCGGGCCGCACCGAAGCGGCGCCGGGTCGGGCCGAACCGACCAACCAGTCTCCGATCGAGTCGCCGAAAGACGCCGATATCGACTCGCGCTCCGCGGGAACGGAGTCAGGTCAGCGGAGACGAATCGGGTGATCGGGATCGAGCCGGTATGCGATCCGCGTGAGCGCCTTCGAAGTTCCGAGCGCTCCCCTCATCGCCGCAGCCCTCGCCCTATGACTAAACGTCCGACTTGTCGCTTGCCCGGGCTCATACCAGTACGTTTTGCGGTCGCCGCTGAAGACGTCCACATCTTCGACCGTGTAGTAATACAGCGCTATCGACCGCCGAACTTCGGGCGCATTCTCGGATATGGGTGTCACACCGTGGACCGAGCGATGATCAGTCGTGAAAATAACGCAGTTCCCGTAAAGCGGGACAACTGATATCACAGGGTGATCGTCACCCAGGTTGAACAAGGCGACTTCACCACCGTCGCCCTCATTCCAGTTCGGGTTCAAGTATACGAGGAGGTTAGCTCGCCGAAAGAGCTTGTGACCTGTATGGACATGAAAATCTGTATGCGGTGACAGCTTTCCGCCAGGCAAGCTGTAGTGAAGCCCTCCACCTACGAGAAACGGGTCGGGGAGAAGGTTCGGAATACCCGTCAGGTTCGACAAGGCTTGAAGGAACGTGGGTCTGGAGAGCTCATTGATCATCTCGCCGAGTAATGGCGGCATCAGTTCGATGTTGTCGCAATACGACTTTCCGGGCTGATGTTTACCCCTGCCCACATCGATCCAGCCCTCCCACTTCGTATCTGGGAAGGCCTCTACCACCTTCTCAGCGGGGGCCAGCACGAAGTCCTCGAGAACCACGTGCGGGAAGGGCTCAGCCAGCGCATAATCCTGAGCCAGCTGGTCGGCGCCAGGCCCCTCTAATCGACTGAGATCAAAAAATCTCACGGTTTACGCGCCTATCACAAGGCGGCCAGCAGTTGGCCGGCGCACGAGCCATCCGTAGAGCATGTTCGTCAGGCTGCTACGTCGTCCCACGGTGCCTCTTCTCGCCGTCCGATTTCGGATAAGAGGGTACACCAGCCCCGAGGTCTGGCGTTTGGGACTCAGATATGACTTCACCGTCGCTTCACGAGGCGCGGCAGGACCCAACGGTAGCTGGGCGACCGGAACCAGAAACAACAACTATCAAAGAATAAAACTTCGGGACGGTCGTCGCCAACCCTCAAGATCGACTGAGGTGTTCGAAGTGTGGCCATAGGGACAAGTCGATGTTCTCCCAGCGATCCGCGAGCATGCGCACCTCGTCCTCGTAATCGCGCACGAGCTGTAACCTCAAATCGGCTGGCACGTTGACGTGTGGCACTTTGGCGCCGTGAACGCGGTCCCCTATATTCTCCGGGGAATAGCCGGGGTCGACCCCGAGGAACTGCAACGTGCGTCGATACTCACCGGCCGGATCCCTCAGGCACGCCTCGAATTGCAGGACGAGTATCTGCTCTTCAGGAAAGTACTGGAGCAGCCGGTTGATTTGCGAGGCATATCGGCCGCGCTCGAAGTTCTCCACAAGCATGCGCGTTTGAACGATTCCGAAGCGGTGCAATTCGTGGGTGGCCCCGGACCGAAAACGGTCGACCGGGTCCCGCAGCATCACCAAAAGACGGGCGTTCGGAGCGGAGGCCGCGAGTCGGCCCGGGGTCCACGGATCTACCGCGTAGCGGGGGGTCCACTCTCCAGCTAGCTGTCCCTCTGTCCGGGGAAAGTACCGGTGGTAGGCCGCGATGAGTTGCGCGTCGAAGTCGGCATCCCAGTGGTGCTGGAAGTAGTGCAGTTCCTTCCGCGGCACTCCGACGATTTCCGGGTGGCTGACAAGCAATCGGTACCACCAGGTCGTTCCGGACTTCTCTGCTGCGACACCGACGTAATCCGGAGGGCCGATGAACTGGCCATCCAATGGCGGTGGCGGCTCGAACGGACCGGCCAGTTCCTGCCGAAGGCGCATGGCCGCTTGTTCAACAAACTTTGTCAGCGGGTCGGGCGGCGCGGGGGCTCTTCGCCGTCCCAAGCGCGCCAGAAGCGCGGACGCCCGTTTCATTGCACGACGGTAGCAGACCTCGTTTATGCCACGGCGGCCTACGACCGGCTGGCAGATCCGGGTCCGCCGGGCCGAAACAGTTCTACATCGACCCCCTGAATAGGCGCGCTATCGGGGGCTCAGAATGGCATCACCAGGCGCAGATGATGCCATCGGGTTAGGAGATCCAAGTCCGGCCGCCGAGCGCATATGAAAACATTCCGTCGAACGCTGGTAACGACCGTCGCCGTCGAGCTCCCATGCCAGGTTGTGATGGCCCCTTATCCCTTTCAGCTCGGCGAGCCGGTAGTACAGCTCGACAGCGCCTATCTGGCGGAAGGCAAAGATAGCGGCTGCCCAAGGTGGCTTTCCACGCTAGGTGCCACGTGGAAGAGGCGATTCGTCTCCCCCCTCCGCAGATCGGCGTATGGTCGCAATCGCTGGTCCCCGCGGCGTACGACCGTCTGTGGCAAGGCAGATAGGCCAGGATCTCCTCGGTCGGCTCCTGCGACGCCGAAGCCTCGCAGGGTGACTGCACCCTGACCTCGTCATTCACGCAGGTCCGGGGCGGCTCTATTCGATGCTGAAGAGGTACGGGTACAGCGGCTGGCCCCCCTGGTGAACTTCGGCCGCGACTTCGGGGTGGATCTCGGCCACCCACTCGGTGATCCTGCGGGTGCTCGCGACCGCCGACCCTTCGCCGGCAATGATCGTCACGATTTCGTGGCGATCTCGGTCGATGAGCCTGTCGAGCAGGGCGGTGGCCGCCTGTGCCAGGTCGGGCGCCACCACCTGGATTCCGCTGCGGGACAGCCCGAGGTAGTCCCCTTCAGCGATGGGGCCGGCCTCGCACACGCTGGCCCGTACCGCTCTTGTCACCTCTCCAGCAACCACTCGGGAGGCGCTTTCCGACATCAGAGCGACGTTTGACGCCGCGTCGCCCTCAGGGTCGTATTCGAGCAGGGCCGCGAATCCCTCCTGGATGCCTTGCGTCGGAATCACCTTCACCGGCTTGCTGGCCTGCAGGGCCGCTTGCTCAGCAACCGGGACGATGTTTTTGTTGTTTGGAAGGATGACGACCTGCTCACCAGGGGTTGCGTCGATGGCGGCGAGCAGGTCAGCCGTCGAGGGGTTCATCGACTGACCGCCACTCACTACGTGATGAACTCCGAGCGACCGGAAGATGCGTCGTATGCCATCCCCGGTGCAGACCGCTACGACCGAGCAGACGGCCGGCTCCTCAGGTGGCTCGGCTCCGGCAGCCGTCCCAGCCGCGTTTCTGACCCACCGCTCTTCTTCGACCTGCTCGAAGAGGTCGGTGACCCGGATCTGCCGTGGGCGGCCGGCTTCGAGCGCAGCTTCTATGCATGAGCCGATGTCGTCGGTGTGGATGTGGCAGTTCCAAAGGCCGTCCCCGCCGACAACGACGATCGAGTCGCCGATTCCGGCCCACACTTGACGGAAAGGGGGGATCAGGTCGTCCGGCGCTTCGAGCAGGTACATCACTTCGTAGCGCAGCCCGTCGGCCCCGGCCTCACCCGGATCGTGTCCGGTCAGGTCGACCCTGACCCCTCCCCCGTCGACTTCGGGAGCCTCAGGGAGCGGCCGACCGTCGGCCACGTGTAGGAATGCGTCCAGGAGCAGCAGCAGACCGGTGCCACCGGAATCGACCACCCCGGCCGCCTTCAACACGGGGAGCAGATCGGGGGTGCGGGCCAAGGCTTCGTCGGCGCCGCGGCGGGCCGCTTCGAGAACCCGGATGAGCCCGACATCCTCGCCGGGCGCGGCCGCCCCGTCGGCCGCGCCGCGCGCGACGGTCAGGATGGTTCCCTCGACCGGGTTCTGCACGGCCTTGTAGGCGCCGGCCGCGGCCCGCTCCAGCCCGTCGACGAGCACTGCGGCGTCCATGCCGTCGCTGCCTCTGACCGAGTCGGCCAGGCCCCGAAGAATCTGAGAGAGGATCACGCCCGAGTTGCCTCTGGCTCCCATGAGCGACCCGTGGCTGATGGCCTGCGCCACGCTGGCCATGTCGGATGCTTCGCACCCCGACAACTCCTTGACGACCGATTCCAGCGTCAAGGCCATGTTCGTACCGGTATCCCCGTCGGGCACCGGGTATACGTTGAGTCGATTGATAAATACCTGATGGGTACGTAGCGCGTCGCGATAGGCGGTCACCACGTCGACCAGCTCGGGCGCAGTCAGGCGCTGCTGCGTCTGCATAGCGGGGATGCTAACCTGACCCGCCGGTCAGGACCGGTGAGTCCCTACAGAACGAGGTGTGGTACCCGATGGCTGCGGTTTGTGACGTTTGCGGCAAGCACCCCTCGTTCGGCATGAGCATCAGCCACTCTCACCGCCGGACCAAGCGCCGGTGGAATCCGAACATCCAGCGGGTTCGGGCGGTCGTCGGAGGCACCACCAAGCGGGTTCACGTTTGCACTTCCTGCTTGCGTGCCGGGAAGATCACCAAAGCCGTCCGCTAGGGAGGCCCAA
>PMHU01000148.1 GCA_003156795.1 Acidimicrobiaceae bacterium | reverse complement strand
CACGACTCCGACCACACCGCCGTCCCACAACACGCCGGCCCCCGGTTGGAACGTCGCCGTGCACTACGCCTACGCCCAGCTGGGCAAGCCCTATCAGTGGGGAGGCGCCGGGCCCGACTCGTTCGATTGCTCCGGGCTGACGATGATGGCGTGGGCAGCCGCAGGCGTCTACTTTCCGCACCTGGCCCAGGACCAGTACGACATGACGGAGCGGATCCCGCTATCTGACTTGCTACCCGGAGACCTGGTCTTCTACGGGACACCAGACGACGTGTATCACGTAGGTCTCTACATCGGCGGCGGAGACATGATCGACGCGCCCGAGACCGGGCAGAACGTTCAAATCCAGTCCATCTACTGGTCGGGACTGCTCGGGGCCGGAAGGGTCCAGAGCTAGACCCATATCAACCTGCTGGCGGCGTAGCATCCCGTCATGCGAGTCGGGATCCACGCTGGCCTCTCGGGCAGAGGCGACAACGCCATAGACGAGCTCATCGAAACGGCGGGGGTGGCGCGCGACCACGGCCTGAGCTTCTGGACGCCACAGCTGAGCGACGTCGACGCCCTGACGGCGCTGGCCGTGGTCGGCCGAGCGGTGCCGGGCCTGGAGGTCGGCACCGCGGTGGTCCCGACCTACCCCCGCCATCCCATGGTCATGGCCATGCAGGCGCTGACCGTCCAAGCCGCCACGGGTGGGCGCCTGACCCTCGGCATCGGTCTGTCGCATCAAGTGGTGATCGAAGGGTCGTACGGCCTGTCTTTCTCCAAACCGGTCCGGCACATGCGGGAGTATTTGGAGATCCTCATGCCGCTTCTTCACACCGGCCAGGTCACCTTCGAAGGCGAAGAGCTGACGGCCCGCACCTTCTCGCCCATGAAGCCGGCCGGGTCCACACCACCGTCGGTGGTGGTGGCCGCCCTGGGCACCCAGATGCTCAAACTGGCCGGCCGACTGGCCGACGGCACCGCGCTTTGGATGGTCGGTCCGAAGACGATCGCCGACCACATCGTGCCCACGATCACCAAAGCCGCGGAGGCGGCGGGGCGCCCGACACCGCGGGTGGTGGTCGGCCTGCCGGTCTCGGTGACTGCAGACGCTGACGGCGCCAGGGAGAAAGCGGCCCGGTCCTTCGGTTTCTACAACAACCTGCCCTCGTACCGGGCCATGCTCGACATCGAAGGGGCGGCCGGACCCGCCGACGTGGCCGTGGTGGGTGACGAGGATCAGGTCGCCGGCCAGCTTCGGAACCTGGCCGAGTTGGGCGCCACCGACTTGAGCCTCCCGATCTTTGGGTCGGGGGAGGAACGGCAGCGCACGCTTGCCGTCCTGGCCGAACTGGCCCGCGGTTAAGACGGCCTCGACGTGCGCGCCGTCACGACTTCCGGCGGTGGCGTCGTCGTCACCGACCGCCCCGACCCCGAACCGGGCGTAGGACAGATCCTGGTTCGTGTCCGCGCCGCGGGGCTCAACGGAGCCGACCTGCTGCAAGCCCGGGGCCTCTACCCGGCCCCGCCGGGTTGGCCGCCCGACATCCCCGGGATGGAGATGGCCGGTGAAGTGGTCTCTACCGGCCCGGGCGCGACCCGGTTCTCGACCGGCGACCGGGTGATGGCCGTGGTGGGCGGGGGGGCGCAGGCCGAGCTGGCGTTGGTGCACGAGCGGGAGGCGATGCCCGTGCCCGAGGGGTTGGGCTGGGCCCCCGCAGGCGGCCTGCCCGAAGTCTTCACCACCGCCCACGATGCCCTGTTCACCCAGGCCGGCCTACGGGCAGGCGAGCGGTTGTGCGTGAGCGGGGCGGCCGGAGGGGTGGGGACAGCGGCGGTGCAACTGGGCGTGGCGGCCGGGGCGCTGGTGACCGGCAGCGTCAGGTCCGCAGACAGGCGCGATCAGGTCGCCGGGCTCGGAGCGACGGCGATCGACCCGGAGGCCATGGAGAAGGCGGGTCCGTTCGACGTCATTCTGGAGCTGGTCGGCGCACCCAACCTCGGTGCTGACCTCAACGCTCTCGCGACCGGAGGCCGCATCAGCGTGATCGGGATCGGGGCCGGCGCCGTCGGCGAGATCAACCTCGGGATCCTGATGGCCCGCCGGGCCCGGATTCACGGGTCGACGTTGAGGGCCCGACCCCTGGAGGGCAAGGCCGCCGCGGCCCGCCTGTTGGAAGCCCACGTGCTCCCGCTGTTCGAGACGGGCCGCCTCACCGTCCCAGTCGAGGCCAAGTTCTCGATCGAGGACGCGCCGGCCGCGTATGAGCATTTTGCCGCCGGCGGCAAGTTTGGAAAGGTGGTCCTCACCGCCGGCTGAGTCGTGAGCCGCCTGCGGTCTGGAGTCGGACGAGCCCCTCCTCTGCGACTACCTGCGTGGCGTCCCCATGCGACCCTGCACCATCCCGATCAGCCATCCGACCAGAAGCAGGGCGACGGCCACCCACTGCGCCATCAACGCGGCGACGACCACAGACAGGACCACGACCACGGTCAGGAGCGCCACCGTGGTCGACGCCATCCGCCTCGACAGGGCCCGACCCTTGGTCGCGTAGCTGCCACCTTCGTAGGCGTCGCTGCCGTCAGCCTCCCCGCTGCGGCCGGTTCCCAAAGCCCGCCAAGGGCCGCGGGACGACTTCGAGCCCGAAGGGTGCCGGGCGCCGATCGGATCGGCGATCCGTACCATCGGCAGGTCGACCAATAGATCGTCGAGCTCGACCAGCGTCGTGGCCGCCAAGGCCCGTTCGATGCGCGCCGCGTACTCGTCCACGTCCAGGCGACCGGCGCCGCAATGGCGGCGTAGTTCGTCGATCACCCTCTGTCTATCGGCGTCTGACACTCGCATCGGTCCTTCGCACTGTATTCCGTGTGGAGGGCAATGGGGCACCGTTCGACAGATCCGGCGCTAAAGGCGGCCCAAGACCGGCTGCGAGCCATCTCCGCAGGAGAGAGAAGGACAGCACGGTCTGGCCAACTCAGTTGGACATGGGAGGCGGCTTCTGGATGGTGCTCATCGCCTTGGACCGAGCCAGTACGAACACGCCGACCGACATGGCTGCCAGGGCGATGACTTCGACCGCGATCGCCGCCGAACTCGACGAGAGGCTCTCACGAAACGCGAGAGCGCCGATCACGATGCTGACGACGGGATCGATCACCGACATCGTCGGCAGCGACACGTCGAGGGAGCCGGCTTGAAAGGCGCTCTGAGCTATTACCATCCCCGCGATTCCCGCGACCAGGAGCATGTACGGCTGCCAGTGGTCGACGACTCGCAGCAGCCCCCGGTCGAGCAGGTGGGAGCTGGTCTTGGTCAGCGCCGCCGCCGCGCCATAGACGATGCCGGCCGCGCCGGACAACAGAACAGCCCGCTGCCGGCTTCCCCTGCCGCGGCTCGAAGCCACGAGGATCACGGCCGCGGCCGCAGTGCTGGCGAGCATCAGCACCCAAACGAACGGGCGGGCGTCGTTGCGCCCCGACGACGGGCGAGCCACGGAGAGGAACACGGCCAGGCCGGCGCAGACAACGACGGACGCCACCCAGTCGGAAGGCTGCAGCTTCCGGCCGGCCCAAGCCGCTCCGATCGGGAGGGCAAACAGCAGCCCGCTCACGAGCAACGGCTGAACCAGCGCGATCGGCCCGTGTCCGAGCGCCACGAATTGGAACCCGTAGCCGGCCACGTCGCAAAGCAGTCCGAGCATCCAGCCGGGATTGCGCACGAGGCGGGTGAGCAAACCGATGCGCATCGACTGATCCATCGGTTGGGCGGCCGCCCCACGCTGCTGGAGGACTGAAGCAAAGGCGTACATGAGCGAACTTGCCAGTGCGCACAGTACCGCCAACACCCCAAAAGGCTAACCAACACCGGGACGGCCTGCTTCTCAGAGAACGACCGTGGTGGCGTGCCAGACTGCGAAGATGGGCGCGTGGTGGAACGGCATACACAGCGGGCTTAAACCCTGCGGCCTCACGGCATGAGGGTTCGACTCCCTCCGCGCCCACGCCAATTTCGCAGCAAGAGTCCTGGTCAGAGCGCTGTGCCTGGGACCCGAACTTGACTCAGGACCCGAATAGGACCCCGAACGATCCAACAACCGTCTGTCAGCACGTCGGTCAGCACCGTCGGTCAGCATGTGGGTCAGCACACTCACCTGGAACGGCCCGATCTGGGCACCCCTCGACCGACCTGTCGGCCTCTCGGCGCAACTCGACGTTGCGAGCGGGCGAAGACACGCGAAAGCCGATGGCGGCAGGGGCATGGTAGATTGTGGGTGACACGGGTTGCGTACCCGCACCGTGTTGGACCTTGCCACTAGCGTCGGCACCTTCCCGGGAGCGTTGCTCCAGACCCTGGTAGCGCATCACATGAATGTGCGAACCGATCCAGGGAGGTTGGCGAATCGCCGACTCAACGCTTCGCCCGTCTGCGTATGCCGATACGGGCTGGACGAATCAGAAGTGCTGTCGACCTGTTCCGGTGACCGACCTGTCACCGTCGGCGCCACTCCGGCACTCCCCGCCACCTCCACCTGCACGGGTCCGTACCTCCGCCGGGACTGTCGACAGCGCTCCAATACCGCGTACGGAGCGACATCTGATCCGAAGGGTCGTGTTAGTCACCTGAGGCTTCGCCGGTCCTTCGCCCGAGATATCAGCAACAAGAGAGAGTTCTCATGAAAGTCGCAGTTGTCCACGATTTTCGCAAGCCGTTGAGCATTGATGACATACCGAAGTCGGAGCCAGGTCCGGGTGGGGTCGTCGTCAAGGTGGAGACCTGCGGGGTGTGTCACACCGACATCCACGCCGCTTACGAAGGGTTGATATGACACTCGGGTCGGGCAGACAGAAGATAGAGGCTCGCCACCTCACCAAGCGATACGGCTCTACTCGTGCCGTCGACGATTTGAGTTTCGATGTGAACCCGGGCATCGTGACCGGTTTCATCGGCCCGAACGGTTCGGGTAAGACCACCACCATGCGCCTGATACTTGGGCTGAGCGAACCGACCAGCGGCGAGGTGACTGTGGGAGGCAGGCTCTATCGCGATCTGCCGGCGCCACTCCGTGAAGTGGGTGCGCTCATCGACGCCAAGGCAGTGCACCCGAGTCGAACCGCTTACCGTTACCTGTTGGCCCTCGCTCAGAGCAACGCCATTGCCGCGTCTCGAGTCGATGAGGTGCTCGGCTTGGTGGGTATGGAAGGTGTGGCCAGCAAGCGAGTTGGGGGCTTCTCGCTCGGGATGAGCCAGCGGCTTGGGATTGCCGGGGCGCTCCTCGGAGACCCTCCGGTATTGATGTTCGACGAGCCTCTCAATGGCCTGGACCCCGAAGGCATCGTTTGGATCCGACAGCTGATGCGGCATCTGGCCAGTGAGGGTCGCACCGTCTTCGTGTCCAGCCATCTGATGAACGAGATGGCGGTAACGGCTGACCATCTGGTCGTGATCGGCCAAGGGAAGCTGTTGCGAGATGAGGGGATGAGCGAATTCATCGAATCGCGTTCGCAACATTGGGTTGTGGTGCGCTCCCCCCAACTCGACGAGCTGAGCACCCGGCTCAAGGCGGCCGGAGCAAAGGTGAAAATCGGGATAGAAGACAGCATTGAGGTAACCGGCATTGACAGCAGCGGAATCGGTGACCTGGCCTCAGCCCACGGGCTGACCCTGCATGAGTTGGCCACCCAACGAGTATCGCTAGAGGACGCGTTCATGGACCTGACCCACGACAGCGTCGACTACCGGGCCAGCGGGGTGGCGGCATGACCACCACCATCGGAATCAGCGAGCCCACGGTAACCAGGCCCCGCTACCGGGCGGCCAGCTTCGCCGACGCCCTTCACTCGGAGTGGACCAAAGCACGCACGGTTCCCTCCACCCGGTGGACCCTGATCGCCGCCGCCGTCCTCGGCATCGGGCTCGGGGCACTGGTCAGCGCGCTCGCTGCCCGCCACTACGCCCAGGAGAGCCTGAGTACCCGGGCCCTGTGGGATCCCACGTCGATCAGCGGCGCCGGCGGGGAGCTTGCCCAGCTCGCGATCGGCGTGCTCGGGATCATGATCATCACCTCGGAGTACTCGACGGGTGCCATCAGGACAAGTCTGACCGCCGTCCCCCGCCGCGGGAGGTTCCTGGCCGCCAAGGCCCTCGTGATCGCCGGGCTGACGTTCGCGGTCAGCGAGATCATTGCGTTCGCCGCCTTCTTCATCGGCCAGGCCTTGATCTCCGGCCATGCGCCCACCGCCAGCCTCGGTCAGCCTGACGTGCTGCGGGCCCTGGTCGGCGGCGGGCTGTACGGGGCGCTGATCGGACTGCTCGGCCTGGGCCTCGGCGCCCTGCTCCGGCATGCCTCGGCCGCTATCGCCGTACTGGTCGCCCTGGTGTTCATCCTGCCCGCAATCGCCGCCGCGCTGCCGGCCTCCATCGAGCACAATGTCGAGAAATTCTGGCCCACTCAGGCCGGCCAGCAGGTGACCGTGGTCGTCCGCGGCGCGGACTCGCTATCGCCGTGGGCCGGGATCGGCTACCTGTGCCTGTTCGCGGCCATCGTCTTGGCGGCCTCCGTCGTGCTCCTGAACCGCCGCGACGCCTGATCCGGGTGCCGCGGTCACGTCAATGCAAAGATCGAGATTCCGCTGGACGGCCCTGGACGACCAGTCATGACCGTGCCTCACGCTCGTCACGCCGGCGTGCTGGCCAGGGACAGCGACATTGCTACCGGGCGTTCGGCAAGCGTATGGTCGGAGATATAGCTGTTTTGACCGCTTGGAGGCGGTTGCGGCCCGGTCCGCTACCGGAAACGTCGCTCCAGACCTTGGTGGCGCAGTAAATCACCAGGGATGGGACTGACTAATGAAGACCATGAATACC
>PMHU01000177.1 GCA_003156795.1 Acidimicrobiaceae bacterium | reverse complement strand
GACGAGGACCTCGAGTGCCGCAACAAAGCCGCGGCTCTGCTGGCCGCGGTGCCCGGCGCCCGTCGGATCAGTCGGGCCCGTCGCCAGGAGGTGGCCGGTGCCTGACCGGTACGCGGCCTGGCTCGACCGTGACGTGCTGGCCGCGACGGGGCCTGAGGCCGCGACTTTCCTGCAGGGGCAGCTCAGTCAGGACGTGCTGGCCCTGGGCGATGGCGAGGGAGCCTGGTCCTGGGTCCTCGCCCCGACGGGGAAAGTCGACGCGTTGGTGCGCGTCGTTCGGGTCTCGGAAACCGAATGGGTGCTCGACACCGACGCGGGTTGGGGTGAAGCACTGCTGGCCCGCCTCAACCGCTTCAAGCTGCGTACCAAAGTCTCGCTCGAGATGGTCCCGTGGAAAGTGCTCGGCCTTCGCTTCGATTCTGGCGCCGAGATCGGGCCGCCCGGCGACGCCATCGAAGTGGTCACGAACTGGCCTCCGACGCTTCGGGGCGTCGATCGACTCGGCGCGGACCCGTCGGTCCCGGACGGGTGGCCCGTTGCCTCAGCCGACGACTACGAGGCCAAACGCATCGTCGCCGGTCTACCCAAGATGGGCGCCGAGCTGACCGAAAAGACCATTCCGGCCGAGACCGGCATCATCGACCTGACCGTCAGCTTTACCAAGGGCTGCTACACGGGCCAGGAGCTGGTGGCCCGGATCGACTCGCGCGGCGGGCACGTTCCCCGTCACCTCCGAGGCCTGGCCCTGCCTAGCCCGGTCACCGTCGGGACCGAGCTGGTGGCGCTAACAGCCGAGGAGCAGGTGGTCGGAGTCGTTAGCAGCGCGGCTCAAGGCGCAGGAGGCGACTGGGTCGGGCTCGGCTACGTGCGCCGAGGTGTTGAACCCCCGGCGGTAGTCCGGGCCGGCCGCGGCGGACCGGAAGTGGAGGTCCGGGAGCTGTCGTGGTGACCGCGGCGCGGCGGGCGGCCCTGGCGCGGCGGGCCGCCCTGGCCGAAATGGCCGCCCTGCTACTGGTCGGCGCCGGGTGTGCCAGTGTGCAGACGCTTTCGTTTTCCACCCCTCCGACCACCACGCTGTCGCAAGGTTCGGCCCAGGAGGCGACCCTGCCCACGAACCTGTCGTCGATCAGGCAGCAGGGGGTCGCCGGGGTGACCACCACGACGGTACCGGCCATTGGTCCCGGTAACGCCAGCCTCAACGGGACGGTGTTCGGCCCCGATGGGCCGGTTGCCGGGGCGACGGTAGAGGCCGACCGCGTGGTCGGCGATCACGTGTCCTCCACCCGGACCGCCACCGCCGCGGATGGGAGCTGGACCATCGCAGGCATTCTCGGAGGCCGATACCGGGTGCGGGCGTGGCAGTCGCCGAGCTTGGACCTCACGACTCCGCAAGTCCTGTTCCTGGGGGCCACCCAAAGCCTTACCGTCTCGCTGGAGTTGTCTACATACACCGGGCCGACCGTGGCGTCGTCCATGTCACCGTCGCTTCCTCAGGTCGGTCAGCTGGCGAACTTGGTCGTCCAGGCGACCGACCCGATCGTTGGGATCGATGGCGTGCTGCGATATAAGCCCGACGTCGGGGACACGGTGGCGCTCAGCGGGGCTAACTGGCAGGTGATGGGGGCCAACCTGCAGATCACCGACGTCAACGGAGAAGTGTTGTTCCAAGTGAGCTGTCAGCTGGCCGGTGCGGATCCCTTGGGTGCAATAGTCGGCAGCGCCTCGCTCATGCCGCTCGATGTCCCGCCGTGTGTGTCGCCGCCGCCCCCCACGACGTCGACCACGACGCTGTTCGGGGCGCCCTGCCCGACCACCACGACGTCGTTCCCCGGCGTTGTTCCTACGACGACGACGCCGTTCGGAGGCTGTTGATGCCAGGCGTTGCCCGTAGAGGCCCGGAGTAGGCTCGAACCTTCATGGCTACGTATCTGGATCGGATCCTCTCCGCTCACCGAGCGCAGACCGAGGCCGACGAGCGCGACACCGATGCGCTGGCGCGAGAGGCCGATTCATGTGCACCGACCCGCGGCTTCACGGCCGCGATTCGCAACAGCGTGGGGGTCGCCGTCATCGCCGAAATTAAGAGAGCCAGCCCTTCCAAGGGTCCGCTTGCGGCCGACCTGGACCCGTCAGCGACGGCCGCCGGGTACGAACGGGGCGGGGCGGCTGCGTTGTCGGTTCTCACTGACACCGAGTTCTTCGCCGGATGTGCGGAGGATTTGGTTGCGGCGAGGGCCGCTACGTCCCTTCCGGTGTTGCGCAAGGACTTCACGGTTGGGCCCAAAGACGTCTACGACGCCCGGCTCATGGGCGCGGACGCGGTGCTTCTCATAGCGGCCGCCCTTTCACAATCGGAGCTCGTCGACCTGACGGGCCTTACCGTCTCCCTCGGATTGGACGCGTTGGTGGAGGTCCACGACGAGGACGAAGCTGAGAGGGCTCTCGTCGCCGGGGCCACCCTCGTCGGCGTCAACCAGCGGGACCTGGTGACGTTTGCAGTCGACCCGGCCCGCGCCGAAAGGGTGGCCAAGGTCATTCCCGACACCGCGGTAAGGGTGGCCGAGTCGGGCATACGAAGCGCCGACGACGTGCGCCGGCTGGTGGACGCCGGTTTCGACGCCATCCTCGTCGGAGAGGCTCTGGTCACCTCGACCGACATCGAGCAGGCCGTGCAGGCTCTGCGATGTGAATCTCGCGACCAGCGAGGCTGACACCGATGTTCGTCAAGATCTGCGGGACCACGTCCGAGGACGATGCGCTGCTCTCGGTGGCGCTCGGTGCCGACGCGGTGGGCTTCGTGTTCGCCCCCTCGCCGCGCCAGGTCGCCCCCCAGTTCGCGGCCGACATCGTCAAGCGGCTGCCCCCCGAGATAGTCAGCGTCGGGGTGTTCAGGGATGCGGCGCCTCAGCGGATACTCGCCGTCGCCCACATGGCTGGTCTGAAGGCAGTGCAACTGCACGGACACGAGCCGGCCGAGGTTTCGACCTGGCTGGCCGCCCGCCTCCCGCTGGTCATACAAGCGTTTCCGGCGGGGGACGCACGGGTGCGTCAGGCCGGCGAGTACGGCGCCCACGTGATCCTGCTCGATGCGCCGAACCCGGGGTCGGGCCAAGTGTTCGACTGGGCGCTGGCGGCCGAGGTTCCCGCCGGCCACCGGGTGATGATCGCCGGAGGGCTCGACCCCTCCAACGTCGCCGCCGCCATCGCCCGCACGCACCCTTGGGGGGTGGACGTCGTTTCCGGGGTGGAGCGCCAACCGGGTCACAAGGATCCGATCAAGCTGAGGGACTTCATCCACGCGGCTCGTGCCGCGGCCGCAGAGGAGCCCGACAGCGGAGACGGCCCGGGGTCAGAGCTGTACGACTGGCAGGAGGACGGTTGAGCGAGCCGGTTCGGATGGGCGACCCCGGGCCGAGCGGACGCTTCGGCGAGTTCGGTGGCCGATATCTGCCTGAGTCACTCGTGCCCGCGTGCCTCGAGCTCGAGCAGGCGTTCCGCACGGCCTGGTCGGACCCGAAGTTCCGCGGACGTTACGCGGACCTGTTGCGCGACTACGCCGGGCGCCCCACGCCTGTCACCGAAGCCCGGAGATTGTCCGCGGAGTTGGGGGTGAGGGTGCTGCTCAAACGGGAGGACCTGACCCACACGGGCTCCCACAAGATCAACAACGTCATCGGTCAGGGCTTGCTCACCCTCGAGATGGGCAAGAAGCGCATGGTGGCCGAGACGGGCGCGGGCCAGCACGGNNGAGTGCGTCGTCTACATGGGCGAGGTGGACATCGAGCGCCAGGAACTCAACGTTTTCCGGATGCAGCTGCTGGGCGCCGAGGTGCGCCCGGTCAGTTCTGGTAGCCGCACCCTCAAGGACGCCGTCAACGAAGCCTTGCGCGACTGGGTCGCGACCGTCGAGACGACCCACTACTGCCTCGGTTCGGTAATGGGACCGCACCCGTACCCGTGGATGGTTCGCGAGTTTCAGCGGATAGTCGGGGACGAAGCTCGGGAGCAGTGCCGGGCCCTCCTGGGCGGCGACGACCCCGACCTGGTGCTGGCTTGCGTGGGCGGAGGGTCGAATGCGGCCGGCACCTTTGCCGGGTTCGTAGATACGGGAGCCCTCCTGGTCGGTGTGGAAGCTGCGGGCGGTTCGGCCATGGGTCGCGGCATCCCGGGCGTCCTGCACGGGATGCAGTCGTACCTGCTGCAGGACGAATGGGGTCAGATACTCGAGGCCAAGTCGATATCGGCAGGTCTCGACTACCCCGGCATCGGACCCGAACACGCCTACCTGTCAGACAGCGGCCGGGCCCGCTACGAGACGGCGACCGACGAAGAGGTGCTCGAAGCGTTGCAGCTCTTGTCGCGCACCGAAGGCATAATCCCCGCCCTGGAGCCGGCCCACGCCCTGGCCTGGCTGACGGCCGCCAGCCGAAGCGGAGAAGTACCAGCCGGATCGACCGTGCTCGTCACCCTGTCGGGGCGCGGGGACAAGGACGCCGAACAGGTGATGAGGATCCTGCGATGACCGACAGCCAGGCGCGGGGGGTCGGGGGCGGAGCGCCCGATGCCGGACGGGGTGTGCCGCCTGACGCCGAACGGGGAGTGCCGGTGGAAGCCCGGCTTCGGGAAGTGCGCTCGGCGGGACGGAAGATCCTCGTCACCTATGTGACGGGGGGGCTGGGCTGGGACTGGTTGGAAGCGCTGCACGCGATGGTCGCCGGAGGAGCCGATCTCGTCGAGATCGGCATACCGTTTTCCGACCCGGTCATGGACGGGCCGACCATCCAGGAGGCGTCGACGCGGGCCCTCGAAGGCGGCGCCACCCCAGGGTCGATCATGGATCGCCTTCGTGGCGTCGACGTGCCGGTCCCGCTGGTCGCCATGACCTACTACAACCTGGTTTTCCGGTCCGGCCACGTGCGCTTTTCCAGCCTGCTGGCCGAGGCGGGCGTTCGAGGGGCCATCATCCCCGACCTTCCGCTCGAGGAATCCGACCAATGGGAGCGGACTTCGAGCGAGGCGGGTGTCGAAGCGGTCTTGCTCGCGGCCCCGGTAACACCCGAGGAGCGGTTGGCCGAGCTGTGCCGACGGTCCCGTGGGTTCGTTTACGGGGTCAACCTCATGGGGGTCACCGGTGAGCGGACCTCGGTCGCTGAGTCGGCGCGGGTGCTGGCCAAGAGGCTCAAGGCGGTGACGGACAAGCCGGTCGTGATGGGCTTCGGGATCTCAACGCCGGACCAGGCCGCAGCGGCCGCGGCGGAAGCGGACGGCGTCGTCGTGGCCTCGATGCTCATGCGCCTCCTCCTCGACGGCGGCGGTCCCGCCGCCGTCGGCGATGCCGTGGCCGTCATGCGGGCCGCCCTAGACCGCGGTTGACGCCCGGGGCGGGCCGGGGCCGGGGCGGGACTCGTTCGGTCCGGGCGCGAGGCGTGGGCGGGGCTGGGCGCGAATCCGCGCTCTCGGTAGCAACGAGCCCACTTTTCATCGCCGATTGCTACCGAGAGACGAAAGTTGGCAGATTGCGAGCGCCTTGCGAGCCGGCCTTGGACGGGCGCCCGGCCGTCTCGATCAGCTGCCGGCTCCCTGGTCGAACGCCAGGACCACCTTTACGTCCGTGGGCTGACGCTCGTACGCGCCCCGCCATTGGTCGAGCGGCACGGTTCGGGTGATCAGTCGGGCCAGCCAGGCCTTGTCGGCCTTGGCCAGAGCGGCCGCTCCGGCTTCGTAGTGCCGGCGATTGGCGTTGACCGAACCGAATACGACGTCGTTCTCGAGCACCATCCGGCGGTTGAGCATGCCCACGTCTACCGACAGCTCCCGACCCGTCGAGGAGACCCCGGTGAGGCACACGATCCCGTTGGCGCCGGCAGAGTCCATCATGTCGAATATGAGCTGAGCCACGCCGGTGCACTCGATGGCCACGTCCGGTTCTACCCCCGTATCGGCGACCGCTCCGTGGTGGTAGGTCGCGCCCAGGGCAGCCACGAGCTCGGGCTTGAGCCCGTCGGTCACTTGATCCAAGACGTGCACATCCAGTCCACGCTGGACGCCGAGCAGGGCGGCGAGCAAGCCGATCGGACCCGCTCCGGTTATGAGGACCGTCTTCGGACCCCACTGGGCCCGAGCCCCGATCCTCTCGATGTGGTCCCAGGCTTTGGCCACAACCGTCGTCGGCTCCAAGAGAACGCCCAGGTTTCCGAGGGACGGGTCGACCTTCACCACGAAGTCCGGCGTGATCCGGTATCGCTCGCGTGCGTAGCCGTGGTGTTCCTTGATGCCCCACTCGGTGTACTGGCCGTTTCGGCACATGTCCCATTCGCCTACGGCGCAGTTCGGGCACGGAACCGAGTCCGGGCGGCGCACGATGGCGACGACCAGGTCGCCAGCGGCCAAGCCGCTGCCGTCGGGGGCCTCGAGCACCTCGCCCAACGATTCGTGGCCTATCGCCAAGCGCTCCTCGCCCGGAGGGGCCCAGCCGTAATCGCCGGCGATGATCTCTAGGTCGGTCCCGCACACTCCGACGGCTCGGGTCTTGACCAGAACGGGGCCGTCGGATTCGGGTGGCTCCGGCAGGTCGGTCAGATCGACGGAGCCCGACTTCAGGGGTACGACCGTGACAGCGCGCATGGGTGGCAAGCTAGTCACCGTGACGGGACCCCATCGCCAACTGGACCAGACGGCCGTTCCAAGCGGTCCTAGCCGGCGCTCGAGGCGCGACGACGCGCTCGAGCCGACGGAGGCCCCGGTGGGCTTGCGTCGTGGGTGAGTTCGTCGAGTTCCAGTTCGTGCAGGCGGGGCGATTGCTGGTGGCCAGTCCTTTGTTGCCGGATCCCAACTTCGACCGAACGGTCATCCTGCTCCTCGCCTACAACGAGGACGGCGCCCTGGGTCTGGTCCTCAACCGGCCCAGCCAGACCCTCATCGCCGCTCCGCTGCCACGGTGGGAAGCTCTGGCCGCCGATCCGGCGGTCGTATTCGTCGGCGGGCCGGTCCAGCATCAAGCGGTCATCTGTTTGGCCCGGTCGTCTGGAATGCCCGAAGCAGCAGACTCGGAAGGCGGTTGGAGGCCTGTTACCCCGGATGTCGGCACGCTCGACCTCGACTCGGACCCCAGTGTGTTGCATCCGAACGTCAGCCAGGTGAGGGTTTTCGCCGGCTACGCCGGCTGGTCAGCCGGGCGTTCACGCCGAAGCGGGTGGAAGAGCTGCGCCCGTCGGTGGAAGCGACGGTCGGCTCGATCCTCGATGTCATGGCCGACACGGGCGAGGTGGACGTCATGGCCGACCTGGCCTTCCCGCTCCCCGTGTCGGTTATCGGAGAACTAGTCGGGGTCCCCGCGGCCGATCGAGCGTCGTTTCAGCCTTTGGTGAGGGCCGGCTCGGCCGGTATCGAGCCGTTCGTGGACAACGCCGGAGTCGTGGCCGCCATGGCCGCCCAAGATGAGATGCGCGCCTACTTCGTCGACCTGCTGGACGAGCGGCGCCGTCAGCCCGCTGACGATCTGTTGACCGACCTGGCCGAAGCCCGGGATCACGACGACGCCCTAACCGACGCGGAGATCATCTCGACTTCGATCCTCCTGTTCGCGGCTGGATTTGAGACCACGACCAACCTCATCGGCAACGGTCTGCTCGCCCTGCTCCGCAACCCGGAGGAGTTCGAGAGGTTGCGCGCTGACCCCGACCTGACGCCAAGCGCGGTCGAGGAGATCCTCCGCTTCGACAGCCCGGTACAGGTCAACGCCCGCACCGCGCTCGAGCCGGCCGAAGTCGACGGCGACAAGGTCGAGCCGGGGCAGATGATCATGGTCCTTCAGGGAGCGGCGAACCGAGATCCCGAGCAGTTCGAAGCGCCCGACCGCCTCGATCTGGGCCGCAAGGACAACGTGCCGCTCAGCTTCGGGTGGGGAGCCCACCATTGCATCGGTGCCGCCCTGGCCCGCATGGAGGGCGAAGTCGTCTTCAGGGCCCTCTCCGACCGCTTCGCGTCCATCGAGCTCACGGCCGACGACGTGCCCCGCAGACCCGGCATCACGCTACGGGGCCTGGCCGCTCTACCAGTGCGCCTCGAACCCGTTACGACCCGCTGAGGCCGCCGCCGGCTTGGTGCTCCGGCCGATCGGTGACTGCTAAAGAGCCTGCCCGGGGGCGGCGCCACCCCCACCGAAGCGGCTGGTCCCCGTCGATCCGTTGGAGCCAGCGTTCCCGTTGGAACCGGCCTTCCCGTTGGCGGGAGGAGGACCGAAACCGAAGGCCCGTCTGCTGCCTTGGATCTTCGTGATGTCGACGATGCTGGTCACCGTATCGGTGCCGTTGACGACAGAGGCCGTGACGATTACCTGATCGTTGGTCGATACCGATGAGATGCCGCCGCTCTGGGAGTTCACTTGGGTGGTCTTGACCACCGCGTAAGTGTGGCTGTAGCCATCGGGACTGGCAACCGTGATCGAGGTGGAATCGACCTTGCTCACCTTGCCGGTTTGGATGTCGACCGTCTTGTAACCGGTGCCCGATCGGACGGTGACCTGGCCGTGCACGATCCCACCGAACCCCAAACCGCCCAGACCCGGCCCGCCCAGACGCTGACCGCCAGGACCTCTACCACCCAGACCCAGGCCACCCGGGCCGAAGCCCCGGGTTCGGTGCGCGCTCGGCGTACGTGAGCCGCCTGGCACGGTTGGAGACGCGGAACTCCCCGAAGGGTTGCTGGTCGAGGACGTTCCCGACCCGGCCGCGAAGGCCACGCCCGCGCCGCCCACAGCCAGGGTGGCGGCCAGTCCCGCGATGACCACCGCGCGCGGGGCGTGCCGCAAGCGCTCTCGCAAGGATGCCTTGCCGGAGGGCTCCGGTTGCTCTGGGAAATAGGCTTCGCTCATGTCGTCCTCACCTTTGACCAGGGACTATGGCGGCAGTCTCGCTCCTGTACATGAAGAGAAGCTGAAGCCCCGCTGTGCATATCCGCCGGAATCGCGGCATCCGACGCGACGTGTGTTACCGTCGCCGGGACCTGGCGTCAGCCCTCCGGGAAGGAGGGCCGCGACGACTTCGAACACGAAGTCGTTGGCCAGGATGGTCGGCACCAGTTCTTGCTGAAGAGGCCGAAACCGACCGGGGGAATAAGTGAAGAAAACCATTAAATAGGGGGGAAGATGCGTAAAAAGTTTCGTATTGGACTGGTGGGCGGTACGGCCCTAATGGTCGGCGCGGCCCTCGCCGTATCGGCCGTGCCGGCCGCGGCAGGCGCCCAGACGCCGCACTACTACCTGGCCTTGGGTGACTCTTTGTCTCAGGGCTATCAGCCCAACTCCAACGGGATCGGTGTCGACACCGACCAGGGATATGTCGACGACGTCTACAGTTCCGAGCTGGCCAACGATTCGTCGCTGCAAGTGGAGAAGCTGGGTTGCCCGGGCGAGACCACCAAGACCTTCATGGACGGCGGAATCTGCCCCATCTACGGGTCGCAGCTCCGCGCCGCAAGCCGGTTCCTCAGGCTGCACGGCGCGGACACGTCCTTCGTCACGATCGACATCGGCGCCAACAACGTTGACAACTGTGTGTCAGGCCTGGCCGTGAACCTCCCGTGCATCAATAAGGGCGTCAACCAGATAAAGAAGCAGCTGCCAGTCATCCTCTCCACACTGGAGGCTGCTGACCCGGGCGTCCCTATCTACGGGATGAATTACTACGACCCGTTCTTGGCCGCCTACCTGGACGGGTCGTCAGGTCAGCAACTCGCCGCTCTGTCCCTGGACCTCGCCCAGGAGGTAAACACCACCTTGGACACCATCTACGGCGACTACAACGTCCCGGTAGCCGACGTGGCCGACGCCTTCGGAACCTACGACAACACCTTCACCAATGGCGACACGATCGGTGGCAATCCGGTCCCCGATGACGTGTACAACATCTGCGCCTTGACCTACATGTGTGCGCCGTCGCCGGTGGGCCCGAACATCCATGCCAACCCGACGGGCTACCAGACCATCGCCAACGCCTTCCTGGCTATCCCCATCGCCCCGGCTCTCTGAGTCGGCCGTCAGCTCNNACGGGTTGGTAGCGCGACAGCGCCGACGCCCAAGCCTTCGGTGCACAGGCCCGCTGACACGGCCAGGCCGAGGCGACCTCCGCTCCGGCGGAGAACTCCGACTACCCGGTCTAGACCACAGGGGGAGATAGGTGAAGTACAAAGCACGCAGCTCCATGACAGCCGTTGGAGTCGCGGCCGCGCTGACGATGTGGATGGCGGCACCGGCGGGTGCAGCCACGACGCGTTCGGCCCCGTCGGGATCCACGTACTACCTCGCTCTGGGCGACTCGCTGGCCCAGGGCGAGCAACCGACGCCTGCGGGGGTCGATCAGGAGACCGACCAGGGGTACGTCGACGATATATACAGCGCCCTGCTCTCGACTCAGCCCACGCTGCTGGTCAAGAAGCTGGGCTGCCCAGGCGAAACGACGGGCACCATGATCAAGGGAGGCATCTGCAATGGCCCCCGAGCCAGCGGTCGGGTCCTTTCGCAGCTCACCCGGGCCGTCGACTTCCTGACCAAGCATGCAGCCCAGACTTCGTTGATCACCATCGACATCGGCGCCAACAACGTGGATGACTGCATCACGGGCGGCACGGTCAACACCACGTGCGTCACCGACGGCATCCACACCGTCGAAAAGCAGCTTCCGAAGATCCTGGCGGCCATTCGCGCCGTGGCCCCGAGCGTGCCGATCTACGCCATGAACTACTACGACCCGTTTCTGGCCAACTATCTCGCGGGCGGAAGTGGAGTGACCCTGGCTGAGGAGTCGGAGTCGTCGGCCGTGACCTTCAACAGCGATCTGGACAGCATCTACGGTACATACAACGCCCAGGTCGCCGACGTCCAGGACACGCCGTTCCAGACGACCGACTTCACCACTACCGACAACGACATGATCGACGGCAACACCGTCCCGGACAACGTGTACGACATCTGTGCGTGGACCTACATGTGCGTGCCGAGCCCGCAAGGTCCGGACATTCACGCCAACCCGACTGGCTACCAGATGATCGCCGACGAGTTCCTGTCGGTGATCGAACCTCCTTCGTAGCCGAAAGGCGACGGGGCTGTGGGCCAGCCGCACTAGGCCGGTCCCAGAAGGCTGTCGACTCCCCCACCGGGCACCGGTCGCGGTGACTCGGCTCGGGCGGACGCGGCGGCCAGTACAGACCGTTCGGCGTCGTCACGGCTGTCGCCCAGGCCGACCATGAGGTTTATGACGAGCGATCCCAGCACCTGAAGTCCCAGGTCTCCTGGGCCGAACGCCCCTGCGACCTCCAGCAACACGTAACCGTGGGTCATGGTCAAGAACTGGCCGGCCAAGACGACCGAGTCCACGGGCTGGATCCGACCGGACGCCCTGATGCGATCCACCGAGCGCATCAGGACCTCGCGGGCAGCTCGGCCTTCCGGGAAGCCCGCCATCGTGCCGGCCATGGTCATTTCCAGCCCGGGGTGCATTCGAAGGTCGCCGCCGGTGAGGCCCATCATGAGCCGGTAGAGATGCGGGAAGGCCAGAGCCCAGTCGCACAAGGCCCACCCTTTGGCGAAGTGATCGGCCACGGGGTCGTCGGTCTCAGGCGTGGCGGCGACGTATCGGCCCCAGCGGACAAACCCGTCGGCCACCATCGCTTCCAACAAACCGGGCATGCCGCCGAAAAGCGTGTAGATCGCTTGCGTGGACGTTCCGACCTCGGCCGTGAGCTTTCGAGCCTGCAGGGCGTCTGGGCCGTCCTCCTCGAGCATTCGCGTGGCCACGCCCATCAGCCGGGCCCGCAGCTCTGCTTGGGGTGAGGTTCGCGATGGCGCCATGACTGGGTTATAGCAGGACCAAAACCGACCCTGGCGGACGGTCTACAACGGTGTTAGAATCCTATCATAACTGAGTTACAGCCTCACCGTTCGAATGCGCCCGACGGCCGGGAAACCCCGGGCTCGACCTCCCGGAGCCGCCGATTGTGTCCACGACGCTCCCGGGCGACCCGTCGGGGTACAGCTGAATGAAGGGCGACTTCGACGTGGTCGTGGTGGGGGCTCGGTGTGCCGGATCGCCGCTGGCCGCTCTCTTGGCCCGGGCCGGCCTGAAAGTCTGTGTGGTCGATCGGGCGCGCTTCCCCAGCGAAGTCCCGTCCACCCACATGCTCCACCCGGCCGGGGTGGCGATCCTGGAACGCCTGGGCGTTCTCGACAAAATGCTGGCCACCGGGGCTCCGCCCCTCGAGCGCGGAAGCTTCCAGTTCGACGACATCCGAATCGAGGGCGGACCGGAGGTCCTGGGAGGCTTCGGGGCACCGTGGCTGTGCGTTCGACGGGTCACCCTCGACTCGCTCCTCGTCGGAATGGCGGAAGAGTCGGGGGCGCAAGTACTCACCCAAACCAAGGTGGTCGGGCTCATCGCCGACAGCGGGGTGGTACGCGGTGTGCGGACAGAGGCGGGCTCCCTTAAAGCCGCCCTGGTGGTCGGAGCGGATGGCCCCAGATCGGCCGTCGCCCGCTTCACCGGCGCACGTGAGTACCACGTGACCCATCCCGGCCGTTTCGCCTCATGGGCCTATTTCGAAGGCGTCGCCGAACCACACGCGCGGGCCCGACTCGGCAAGGTCGGCGACACCGGCTTTCTCGCCATGCCCACCGACGACGGCCTGTTTATGGCCGGAGTGGGGCTGTCGATGTCGATGCTCCCCGCTTACATGGCCGACACAGACCGCGGCCTCACTGAGGGTCTGCGACAGATCGACGAGCTGTCGGGAGTCCTCGGCTCAGCCAGGCGAGTCGGTCCCATCCGGGTGATGAGCCGTTGGCGTGGGTACTTCCGGGAAGCGGCCGGGCCGGGCTGGGCGCTGGTCGGCGATGCCGGGCACTTCAAGGACTTCACCCCCGCTCAAGGGATGTCCGACGCACTTCGCCAAGCCGAGCGGTTGGCGTCGTCGATCGAAGCCGGCCTCGGCCGAGGGCACCTGGCGGATCGCCTCGACGCCTGGTGGAAGTGGCGCGACGACGACGCCTGGGAGATGTACTGGTTCGCCAACCAGATAGGCGCCAGCGGGCCGAACCCTCGGATGGCCAACGAGATGATCCGTGGCCTCAGTCAGGAGCCCGGCGGAGCCGAGAAGTTCTTGCGGGTCCTAAACCATGACGTGGCGCCATCGACGGTGTTCAGCAACCGCAGGGGTTTGCGCACATTGATCCAGGCGGGGCGCGCCCATCCCCGTCAGTTGCCTCGTCTCGTCTCCGAAACCGGCTCGCTCATGCGCGAGGAAGCCCGCCAACGGCGACTGCGGCGCCGGCCGATATTCGAGACCAGCCCGGCCGACCCCAGCGATCAGGCAGCGACCGACGGGACGGGTCGGTCCATGCATGGGACACCGCCGGGCGACAGGAGAGCCGAGCTCGGCTAAGTCAAGTACCGGCATTTCGCGTAGAAGCGGATCACGGGTTGAAGATGTAGGCCTTGCCAGCTTCTCCGTGGAGCCGTAGTCGCCCTCAACCACGGTCGATCCCGAAATGCTGTCGACGGCGAACGAGCCCCGGCCTGGAAGGGTGCCGCTGGGCCTGGAAGGGTGCCGCTGGGCCTGGACGGCCAACCCGTTCCACCTTCGGTGTAGACGTAGCCGCCTCCCTCGTTTGCGGCGACACTCGGCGAACTGGGCTCGGTACTCTCTGGGTCGAGGTTGCCGGTTAGGAACGTCCTTCGTAGGTCTGTTCCCGGTTGGCGTCGTTATACATCTCAGAGACGATCAGCCACGACCCGTCCACCTGGCGTTGTAGGACCCGGAGGGAGTGGTTGTCACGCACTTCGATCTCTCCACCTCCCACCAGCTTCTGCCCCTCGACCTGCAAATGCGCCGACACGAGCACAACATCGGGCGTGAGCACTCGGAGCGAGGTATCGGGGGGAGCTTTGAGCGTTCCGGCATTGAAGTTGTTGTCTGAGAAGAGGCCACGGAGATACTCCACAATCTCGTCCCCACCCTTCTTCACCGTTCCGAAGGCATTCACCCAATCGGCATCGGAGGTGTAGATGCCGACCAGCTTCTCAGCGTCACGCTCCCTGAAGCCAGTCATGAGCGAGATCAGGGTCGTGCCGATGGCGTCCTGGTCAGCCTGGGGAAGGGAAGAAATGTCGTTGGAGTCAGCCGCGGTCGTCATGTCGTCCCCTCTCGATCAGGCCCTGCTCCTGGCTTGTCTTGCGCGAGCTTGCCATATTCCGAACTGGGCTCGACGAGTAGTCGGCGCCCTGATATCAGGACCGATCGAGAAAGTCGAGGACCTCTGTCATCGCATGCTTGTCCTGGGCGAAGAAGATGTGGCCTCCCTCATAGACGCGTAACTCGGAGTCGGAAACGCGGCTCACGATCGCTTCGCTGTTGGCCGGTGGAGCAATGCCGTCGTAGCGGCCGGCCGCTACGAGGGTCGGGCAGGTGATGTTCGGGAGGCGGTCCATCACATCGTGGCAGCGCCGGGCTAGCAGCTGCTCGCGCTCGCCGCGGCGGATGTCTGCGTTCTTGGCCGCGTCGCGGCGGGCAGCGAACATCGAGGCCAAGGCCTGATCGGCGGGATGACCAGCCAGGTATTCAGCTGTGAAGCGAGTGTCGAGCAGCGGGAGCATACGCTCACCTAACGTCGGGTCGTCCCGCGGACCGAGCTCGTGCAAGGGGTACGAGGAACCTCCCGAACCTCCAGGCGAAGTGCAAGCCAGCACCAGTCGCTCGACTCGATTCGGCGTGGTGACGGCGAACTCCTGAGCGACCATCCCGCCGAAGCTGACCCCTACCACCCGACACGACGACCAGCCGACGAAGTCCATCAGAGCGAGCGCGTCGGCGGCGTAATCCTTCATCGAGTAGGGCCCGGGCGGGATCTCGCTCCGGCCCAGACCACGCTGGTCATGTACCAGCACCTCGAATCGGGCGCGATACGGACCGATCATCGGGCCGGTACTTTCGAGAGTAGCGCCGGACCCATTGAAGAACAACAAGCGATGGCCCTCGCCGGAATGCTCGAAGTAGATGTCGATCCCGTTGACGTGGGCTGTCGGCACCCGTGGAAGTTATCCGATGCAGTACCGGGGCCGACTGGCGACACTCCCACCAGGCCCACCACATGCTCATTGTCCCAAGCCCGCCCGAACATCGCATCCGGCCATGGCTGACGATCGGGTTGGCCCGAAGCTCTACATCAACCATCGGTGTATCAGCCTACGGGGACCGCCTGTAGCGTTTCGTGATGGCGAGAGTTCTGATAACCGGGTCCAGTGACGGCATCGGGCTGATGACCGGCAGGCTGCTGCAGCGAGAGGGCCACGAGGTGACATTCCACGCCCGCAACGAGGAGCGGGCGGCCGACCTGCGCGGGGCCGTTCCCGGCGGGGCCGCCACCGTCGTCGTCGGGGATTTGGCGTCGCTCGAGCAGACCCGTTCGCTGGCCGAACAAGCGAACCGGATCGGATGCCACGACGCGGTCATCCACAACGCCGGCATCGGCTTCCACCGTCCGGCCCGCGAGACCAGCGAGGACGGCCACGAACTCACCTTCGCGGTCAACGTGCTGGCCGCCTACGTGCTCACCGCTCTGGTCGATCGGCCGGGGCGACTGGTCTATCTCAGTTCAGGTATGCATCGGGGCGGGACGCCCAGCCTCGACGACGTCGAGTGGACCAAGCGGCGCTGGAACGGGGCGCAGGCGTACTCCGACACCAAGCTGTTCGACGTGGTGCTGGCCTTCGCGATAGCCCGGCGCTGGCCCGATGTGCTGAGCAACGCCGTCGAGCCGGGGTGGGTGGCCACCAAGATGGGCGGGCCCAGCGCCCCCGACGACATGGAGGCGGCGCCGGTCACGCAGTGCTGGCTGGCCGTGAGCGACGAAGCGCAGGCGAAGGCAACCGGCGGGTACTGGTACCACCAGGTGCGGCGCGACGCCCACGCGGCCACCTCGGATCCCCGGTTGGGGGACCACCTGATCGACTGCTGCGCGTCGCTAAGCGGGGTGCCGCTGCCCGGTTGACCGGGACGGCTACCAGTGGCCCCGGTGGACGACCTCGTCGAAGGGGCGGCGGTCCGGGCGGGCGATCGGCTTGAGGGACCGGTCGGCCGGATAGCCCAGGGCCAGCATGTAGGCGCAGATCCGGTCCTCGGGTATGCCCAGAATGCGCCGGCAGGCCCCCTGGTCGCCAATGGCCGAGTGGCCTGAACCTATGCCCAGGTCGGTGGCGGCCAACATCATCGCCATGGTCGCCTGGCCCAGGTCGTACTGGTCGATGGTGAGGTAGCGCTCCTCGTCCGGCTGGCGCAGGGTCATCACGAGCGCGGCGGCAGCCTCGGCCAGATGCCGGGCCCCCACCCACACCGTGGTGAGCTGCTGCAGCTGGGACCGCTCGGTCACCACCACGAAGTCCCACGGCTGCCGGTTGGATGCCGATGGTGATCGCCAGCCGGCTTCAAGGATCCGGTCGAGGTCGCCAGCGGCGATGGTCCGCTCCTGGTAGGTGCGGACGTTGCGGCGGGCCCTGATGGCGTCCCATGTCTCCATCGGCCCAGGCTACGTGCCCCACATCATGTCGTCGCGTAGCGCCAGAACATCAGCGCCCGGCGTCACGAACCCGGCTCAGCGAGCGGAATTGGCGATCTGCACCATTCGCCATGCTTCCAAGCTCGGCGCGAGGCGCCCTAACGTCGCCGACCCACGGAGTTCCTCCGATAACCGGGCGGGTCGAGCTCGGACGTCCGATATCCCTCGACATTATTATCAGGCACTGCACGCGGGCCGACGTGATGCTCGGTTTTCTGCAACGCCTGGGGCATCTGGGCTGCTACTCGCCGCGTCACGGTACCCGCGCTTTAGGACTGACCGCCCAGGACGAGGCGGGCGGCGCTGATGTCTTCGCGCCCGTGGCCAGCATCTACCGCGACGTGCCACTGGCGGGACAGAGCTGCGAGCAACGGAAGGTCGCCACCATGAGCCGCCCTGATAGCCAGGTCCACGTCCTTCAGCGCCCACTCCAGAGGGAACTCCGCGGCGAAGTCACCCTGGTCCATCTTGTGGAGCTTGGCGTCGGCGATAGGAGCGTCCAGGGGGCCGCCCCCGATGACTTCCTCGAGCTGCCGGTGGCCGATGCCCAGCCGATCCGCCAGCTCCAGCGTCTCGGCCACGCCCTCGATCAGGATGGACATATACGCGTTGACGACCAACTTCACCCGGCTGCCCGAGCCGGCCTCACCCAGCCACACCGTCTTGCGGCCGATAGCAGCGAACACCGGTGCAACGGTCTCTGCCGCCTCAGCAGGCCCGGACGCCAGGATGAGGAGTTGGCCTTGCTCGGCCGGGCCCTTGCTGCCCGACACTGGCGCGTCGAGGAACAAGACATCGGATCGGCTCGCACCGAGGCGATCACGGATCGCAACGGTCGCCTCCACACCGATCGTGCCCATCTGCGCCCACACGCAACCCTCAGCGAATGCGTCGGCCACGCCGCCATCGAAGATCACCGAGTTCACCACGTCGGCGGTCGGCAGCATTGTGATCACCACCGGCGCGCCGCCGACCGCTTCTCGGGCGGACCCCGCCGTCACAGCGCCTGCCTCAGCGAGAGATGCGGCCGTCGAACTCGAGCGTTCCCACACGGTGACAGGTAACCCTGCAGACAGGAGTCTGCGGGCCATCGCCGATCCCATAATCCCGGCGCCGAGCACCGCGACAGCCACATGGTCACCCTGCCGACCGGTAACGGCCATCGCAACGCTCCCTTCCAGAAGCTTGAGACCAGACCCTCAGCGTAACAAGAGTCGCGAGCGGCCGACCGTGGGGGGTCCACTCTGGAGGCCGGCCCGCGGGCAGCCGACGCGGACTGGTGCTTCTGTATCGTGTCACCACTCGAGCGGGTCAGAAATCACCCGGTGGCGCGCCGCCGCTTGTCATGCCGGCGATACCGCCTTCGTCGTGAAATCCAGGGACAAGGCTGACTGAGCGAACTGTTCGAGCGTCATCTCACCGGTGTCGATCGGTCTTGGCCGCCCCTAGTCTGCGCAGTTCGACGTGGCTGCTGCAGGAGGTTGATGAGTGATTCGAGTGTCTCGGTCGCAGCTGCGAGCGCTTCGATCTGCTCATCGGTGGTAGTGGCCAAGTCGGCGCGCAGGAGGGCCGTCAGCTGAGAGCGGAAATCCTCGAGCGCCTGAATTCCTGCCGGCTCGAGCGAGACCAACACCATCCGACCGTCGTCGGTCTGGCGTTCCCGCCTGACGAGGCCCAGCTCCTCGAGCCGCTTGACGAGGAGCGTGGTCGTGGGCTGGGCGAGTCCCTCGCCCTCGGCCAGCTCCGTGATCCGGCGGGGACCGTCGCGAAGGGTGTTCAACACTTTCGCTTCGGTCTGGGAGAGTTCGCTGTCCACCTGCTTGGCAAGCAGGCGCGTTAGTACCGTGGCGCGCGCGAGTAGCTGCGTCGAGACGTACTCGATCTGCCCTGAGCGGTCCATCTGTCGATCCACCGGCGATTTCATATTGACAGACTATATTTGAAGACAATATAGTCTGTCAATATCCGATCGAGACCTGGGAAGGCAGCCGGAATGCTTCAGACACAACGGCCGCCCTCGGGCAGTGAAGCGGTCGACCTGATCGCCGCCACCCTGGGCGGGGCGTCCCGGCTCACTCGGTTGCTGATGGGGCGGGTCTCGTGCCAGCTCAGCCACACCGAGGGCGGCTTGCTGGCCACGCTCGTCGAAGGTCCCCGGCGGATCACCGACCTGGCGGGGACCGAAGCCTTGGCCCAGCCCTCGGTGAGCAAGCTGGTCGACAAGCTCGAAGGCCGTGGTTTGGTCCGGCGGGAGCGAGTGGCCGGCGATGGCCGGGCCGTGCTCGTTTCCATCTCGGACGAGGGGTCGGAGCGCCTCGATGCGGCCCGCGGGGAGATCCGTTCTCTGCTCCGCCAGACCCTCGTCGAGCTCGACGACGACGACCTGGCCGCCTTGATGTCGGCCAATGAAGTGCTGGAACGGCTGATTCGATTGCTGCAGCGAGGGGACGGGCGGGCATGAACCAGCCAAGGCGGGCCAAGGCTCTGGCCCCGGTACTCGTGCTGACCACTCTGGTGGCAAGCGTCATCAGCTCGCTCGGCGCCCCGCTCATCCCCACCATCGCCAAGAACTTTCACGACTCGTTGACTACGGCGCAGTGGTCGCTCACCGTCGGGCTCCTTTCGGGTGCGGTCAGCGCGCCGGTGATGGGACGCCTCGGCGATGGTCCCCGGCGCCGGGCGACGATCATCGGTGGCCTGGCCGTGGTCACCTTGGGCGGTGTGGTCGCGGCCCTGGCCTCGAGCTTCGAC
>PMHU01000221.1 GCA_003156795.1 Acidimicrobiaceae bacterium | reverse complement strand
GCCCGCCGCCTGCCTGGCCCTGGGGGCCACGTTTACGGTCGTCGGACCTAGAGGGGAGCGCCAGATCGCGGCCTCGGACTTCTTCCGAGGGTTCCTGGAGACGGCTTTGGAGCCCGATGAAGTGCTCACCGAGATCGGCGTCGAAAAGACGACCGGAGCCGGGTGGTCGTTCCAGAAGTTCAACCGTCGAGCCCAGGACTGGGCCATCGTAGGCGTGGCCGCCGTCGGCGGTTCCCGTCCCGGGGTGGCTCTGGTCAACATGGGACCGACTCCGCTGCGGGCGGGTGCGGTCGAACAGGCCCTGGCTGATGGAGCTTCCGCCCCCGAAGCCGCATCCCACGCATCCGACGGCCTCGACCCGCCGGAGGACCTCAACGCCAGCGCCGAGTACCGCCGTCATCTGGCCCAAGTCCTCGTTCGCCGGGCGCTGGAGGAGGCTGGCGCCGCCTAACGGCGAGCCCCAGCATCGGCTCGAGCTCCTGGCGGCCGTAACCTGGCGGAGTGCTGAGCCCTCAAAGGTGGTCCGATTTGACCGTCGACGCCGTGGCGGCCGCCTTGGCCGGTCATGGATACCTGGCCGGCGAAGGGTTGGCCACCTCCATTTTTCTGGCCCTGGCCTTGCACCGCCCGTTGCTGCTCGAAGGCGAAGCCGGAGTCGGCAAGACCGAAGTGGCCAAAGTGCTGTCGGCTTGGACCGGTGGCGCCCTGCTGAGGCTTCAATGCTACGAAGGCATTGACGTCTCCCAAGCGGTCTACGAATGGGACTACGCCCGCNNNGCTGATCGACGAGGTGGACCGGGCCGACGACGAGTTCGAGGCCTTCCTCCTCGAGTTCCTGTCCGACTACGCGGTGAGCATCCCGGAGCTGAAGACTTTTAGAGCAGTCGAGCCGCCTGTTGTCATCATCACCTCCAATCGGACCAGGGACGTCCACGACGCGCTCAAGCGGCGTTGCCTGTATCACTGGGTCGAGCATCCCGACTTCGAGCGGGAAGTGGCCATAATCCGGATGCGGGCACCTGAGGCCGTGCCCAAGCTGGCCCTGCAAGTGGCCGGGGCCGTCGAAGCCCTGCGCGACATGCACCTGTACAAGCCGCCCGGCGTGGCCGAGTCGATCGACTGGACGTCGGCTCTGGCCGCGTTGGGTCGCAGCGAGATCGACGAACGCTCGTTGGACCTGACCCTGGGCACGGTCCTCAAGTACCAGGAGGACCAGGCCCGAGTGCGCGCCGGAGGCATAGGCGACCTGGTCCGGGCCGCGCTCCTCCCGAGAGAATGACTTCCAATAGCCCGCCGGAGCATGACCCCGTCGTCGATCCCGATGCCGTGACCGGTGCCGAGCGCATCGTGGCCGGCTTCGCGGGGGCGCTGCGGGCCGCCGGGCTGGCCGTTCCGACCGGATCGGTGATCGTCTTCACCGAAGCCTTGGGACTGGTCGGCTTGGACCGGCTCGAGCGCGTGTACTGGGCGGGGCGGGCCACGCTCGTGCGACGTTCAGAGGATCTCCCTACCTACGAGCGGGTCTTTGCGTCTTACTGGCAGGACCGACCGATGTCGCCTCCGCTGATAGCCGACGCAACCCCCGTCACCCTCACCACCGACGAGGAGGAAGGAGCGACCGATCCGGATGCCGGCGACGGTCGTCCCCCCGCCGAAGAGTTGCAAGTGCTGCGGTACTCGTCGGCGGAAGTGCTCAAGCACCGCGACATGTCGGCCTTCACGGCCGCCGAGTGGGCCGAGGCCCTCCGGCTCATCTCCGCGCTGCGAATCTCGAGCGAGCTGCGCCCGTCGCGACGGACTCGACCGGCCAAGCACCGCGCCCCCGGGCACCCTGACCTACGAGGCACCGTGAGGCGGAGCCTGCCGAGCGGCGGGGTGCCGGTTCGTCGGGCTTGGCGGGTCCCAGTCGAGCGGTCCCGCCAGATGGTGTTCCTGCTCGACGTCTCGGGCAGCATGGAGCCTTACGCGCGGGGTCTGGCCCGCTTCGCGCACGCCGCCGTGTCGGCCCGCCGGGCGGGCCGGGTGGAAGTGTTCACCGTGGGGACCCGGCTGACCAGGATCACCCGAGAGATGGCCAGGAGAGATCCCGAAGCGGCCCTCGCTCTGGTCGCCGGCGCGGTCGGGGACTGGTCGGGCGGGACGCGCATCGGGGCGAGCCTTCAGCAGTTCAACGACTTGTGGGGCGTCCGCGGTACGGCCCGCGGAGCGGTGGTGGTCATATGCTCCGACGGATGGGATCGCGGCGATCCCGCTCTGGTCGCGGCCGAGATGGCCCGGCTGTCCCGGGTGGCGCGACGGGTGGTGTGGGTCAACCCGCTCAAAGCGTCCTGGGGCTACGCACCCCTGGCCCGGGGGATGGCCGCGGCGCTTCCGTTTGTTGATCAGTTCGTGGAGGGCCATTCCGTGTCATCGCTCGAACAGCTTGCGGCCGTCGTCGCCCGCCCTGGGAAAGGGTCCGCCACCAGGCAACTTGGAGGAGTGAGATGACCACGACGGGGTCACCCGGCAACGAATACGCCCGAGGTGTCCCCCGGCCGACCGTCGACGAGGTTCTGTCGTGAAGGAGGTGTTGGTCGACATCGAGCGGTGGCGACGCGAGGGCAAGAAGGTGGCGCTGGCCCGGGTGGTGGCGCTCGAAGGGTCGGGGCCGCGGCTGCCCGGTGCCACCATGGCGGTGTCGGAGGCTGGAGAAGTCGCAGGCTCCGTTTCGGGGGGATGCGTGGAGGGCGCGGTGGTGGCTGAGGCTCTGGAAGTCCTGGCCGGCGATGGACGCCCCAGGCTGTGCACCTTCGGTTACTCCGACGCGGAAGCCTTCTCTGTCGGGCTCACCTGTGGCGGCACCATCCGGGTCTTCGTGGAGCCGCTCGACTGGTGAGCGGCATGTTCGAGGCGTTGGCGGCTGCGATCCGCGCCGAGCAGCCGGTGGCGATAGCAGAGATTGTCGAGGGCCCCGAGGACATGCTCGGAGCCAAGCTGCTAGTGCTACCGGGGACCCCGCCGCGAGTCCTCGGCAGCTTCGGCGACGCGGATCTGGACCGCGTGGTCACCCGCGATGTCCACGGTGAGCTGGCGTCCGGCCTGACAGCCACCCGCCACTACGGCCTGCACGGCGAGGCGCGCGAGAACGACGTCTCTGTCTTCATCGAGTCGTTTGCGCCCCCGCCCCGCATGATCATTTTCGGCGCCGTGGATTTCACGGCCGCCCTCGCCAAGGTGGCCAAGATCCTCGGCTACCGAGTCACGGTCTGCGACGCCAGGCCCGTCTTTGCCACCCGGGCCCGGTTCCCGATGGCCGACGAGGTGGTGGTGGCCTGGCCCGACCGGCATCTGGCCGAGGTGGGCGCCGACTTGGGACCCCGGGACGCTGTCTGCGTTCTGACCCACGACCCGAAGTTCGACGTGCCGGCCATCGTGGCGGCGCTGACCACCCGGGTGGGCTACCTCGGCGCCATGGGCTCGCGGCGCACGACCGAGGACCGCGAAGACCGCTTGCGAGAAGCAGGCGTCGACGAAGCCGGCCTGGCTCGGGTCATGGGTCCGATCGGGATCGACATCGGCGCCCGAACTCCAGAGGAGACGGCGGTGGCCGTCTGCGCCGAGATCATCTCGCTGCGCACCGGGAGGGACGCCCCGTCGCTTCGCGACAGCGAAGGCCCGATCCACCGCGACCTGGTCGTGACGAGAGAAACGCCCTGAGCGGCACCGCGGCGGTGGTGCTCGCCGCTGGAGGTGGCACCCGCTTCCGGACCGGACCCGACGCCGCCCACAAGCTGCTCGCCGACTGGAACGGCCGGCCGCTCGTGTGGTGGGCGGTGTCGAGCGCGTTGGCCGCCGGCCTGGACCGGACGTGGGTGGTGACGGGCGCGGTGGACCTGGCCGGCGTCCTGCCTGACCGGGCCGAAATCCTCCCGAACCCGGCCTGGGCCGAGGGTCAGGCCACTTCGCTCCAAGCTGCCGTGTCGAAAGCGCGCGTCGAAGGTCTCGATGCGGTCGTGGTGGGATTGGCCGACCAGCCACTCGTGTCGTCGGAGGCCTGGCAGGCGGTGGCCCGCTCCGCCTCGCCCATAGCCGTCGCGACCTACCATGGGGCCCGCCGGAACCCGGTTCGATTGTCGGCGGGCGTGTGGGATCTGCTGCCGCAGCGCGGCGATCATGGGGCCCGATCGGTGATCAGGGAGAGGCCTGATCTGGTTATGGAAGTACCGTGCCAAGGTGATCCCGCAGACGTAGACACTAGAGAGGACTTGGAAACATGGAACTGACCAACAACTTCCGGGTGGGGGTTCCGGTTCCCGACGCGTGGAAGGTTCTCACAGACGTCGAGCGGATCGCTCCGATGCTGCCCGGAGCTCAACTTCAAGAGGTCGACGGCGGCGAGTATCGGGGAATCGTGAAGGTAAAGGTGGGTCCGATCACCGCCCAGTACAAGGGGGCCGCGACGTTCATCGAGCGTGACGAGGCGGCGGGGCGGGTGGTGCTCAAGGCGTCGGGCCGCGACACCCGCGGCATGATCCGCCAGCATCAATTCGAGAAGGTCGAGTTGGTGCAGATCGTGCGGCCGCAGGACTCGTATGCGGCGCTCGAGGCGTTGCGCGGCCACGCCGAGACAGTACTGCAACGCCTGGAACTGCCCTATCGCGCGGTGCTGCTATGCGCCGGCGATACCGGCTTTGGCAGCGCCAAGACCTACGATCTGGAAGTGTGGCTGCCGTCGCAGAACAAGTACCGCGAGATTTCTTCCTGCAGCAACTTCGAGGCCTACCAGGCGCGGCGCATGCAG
>PMHU01000106.1 GCA_003156795.1 Acidimicrobiaceae bacterium | reverse complement strand
GGGCCGAGGAAGCCGTAGATCTCCCCCTCATGGATGTCGAGGTCAAGGCTGTCGACTGCGGCCAAACCATTGAAGGTGCGGACCAGGCCTTCAGTGGTGATGGCTGACAGGCCAGGTCTCCTCGGTCCGGAGCGGGCCATAGCGGCGTCGACGTGCAGCTGGGTGTCGGTCATGGCTCTATCTTCCGCGTCGAAAGAGGCCATCTGCTGACCGGTTTACGGGACCTTTACGTATGGACATGTCCACTGAGACGACGGGAACGGGGGAGATTAATCGCTTCCCAGCCGACGGCTAGTAACGCCGACGGATCGGTACGACATGCGCCGGCCCGAACGTATGCTGGACAGATGGCCAAGGGCGACGAGGCGTGGCCAATAAGAGATTTGAGATGAGGCGGATTACGGGAAAGACCACGTCGGCTGGCGGGCTCGCCGTGTTGCTGCTGGNNGCATGGCGGCAGGGTGCGGCTCCACTCGGAAGACGACCGCCGACACCGTTCCGGTGAGGACCGTGCCAGGCACCACGGTCCCGGTCGGCCCGGTCCCGGTCGGCGCCGGGTCGACCGTCTCACCTACAACGGTCAAGCCACAGCCGACCTTGGCGAGCCAGTATGAGGCTGACATGGTCGCCCTGACCACCTCACCAGCTTGGGCGATAGTAGAAGCCCAGGTGGCTCCTCAGAACACCTACATGACCAATTTTTCGGGCAATGCCCCGACCGTCACCGGCGCGCAGCTCGCTGCGGTGACCGCCGAAATCCGCAGCGTGTCCTCCGAGTTGCAGACGCTGTCCCACGACGACCAATCCAACCTCGCCTCAGCGAATATCGACGCCGACACCCAGATCGAAGATGTGTCGATCGACCTGAGCAACATCCCCGACAATGTGTCAACCGGAATCGATGTCCCCGACGACATCAATATGGTCCACCAGGCCGACGTGCAGGCCCGCACCCTGCTCAAGCTGACGTTGACCGGCCCGGGTGCCGTCGCCGCCGTCTCCGACCCGAGCAGCTAGCACCTGGGGTCAAACTGTCGGCGTGAGCCGATGCGATTCCGAGCGCTCGGGGTCTCAGTTCTGGGGGGGGGGAAATACTGGCGATGCTGTTGTACCCGGCGCCTAGGGACACGACAGGCCTCTTGACGTTTGGGGCACAGCGATCGAAAGCGGTGAGGATTGCTCAGGCCCGTGGCGGTCCGTCTCGGACGATCCTTATCACGTCGGCAAGGCGGGTTCCGAAGGGTTCGATGGCCGCGAGCCACCATGTAGCTCCAGCACGCTCCCACGGGGTTGGGTCAGTGCCGGGATCGCATCCGACGATGATGTCGAAGTCACCGCCATCGGGGCGATCGGCGGCGATGAAACCAGCGGCCTCTTCGAGGTCAGCCGGTGTCGACAGGTCGATCAGAAAAACACCGTCATGGCGGGCCGCTCTTCTCAAGGGTCTCCGGTTAGGCCAGCGGGCCGCCAACCAAAACGGGATTCGTCCTTGGGCTGGTGTCGGCCTGAACTGGACACTGGAAGCCTGGTAATGGGGCCCGTCATGATCGACGTTTTCTCCCGAGAGAAGCTGACTCAACAATCCCAACCCTTCGTCGAGCATGGCCGCCCGGGTCCGGTCGTCTGTCTCTTCCCTAAACCTGGACAGCTCACCTCCACTGCGATCTAGGCCCAGCCCGACACCGAGGACGAACCGGCCGTCCGACAAGCGGTCCAAGGCCACGACCTGCCGGGCCAGAACGTGAGGCCGGCGCCGGGCTATCGGGGTGACCATTGGGCCTATGGTCACCCGGGTGGTCCGCGACGCGGCCACCGCCATAGCCGTCCAGGGGTCAGTTACGGCGGCGACNNCCCAGTAGAACACTCCGTCCCAGCCGCCCGCCTCCGCTTCAACCGCCAGATCGGCCAGGACGACGGGGTCCGCCAACTCGTCGAATATGGGTAGGAAGAGTCCGTATCTCATGTGTTCCTTCGGCCGCTGCTACTCCTATCATCGCCAAAAGAGCGGCCCGGAGGCGGTATTTGGGGCTGCCATGCTCGGGGCTGGTCGATGCAGGCTCTGACCTGGGGCCGTCAACGGTCAGACTAGAGCGGGGAGATAGTCAGATTGTCGAGGGGCGGTAGCATTGGTAGGGCTATTTGAGAGCCGGTGTACGGATGTTGCAATGCGCGCAATGCGGAGAGCCGGTGTCGGTTTGGGCGGCGCGCTGCACAATGTGCGGACACAGCACCGACGATGGCGTCGAGTCCAGTAGGGATCTCACTGCAGCAGTAGAGAGTGCCATCGACCAGGTCCCCGTAGGCACCCCGGAGCCCTCAGAGGTAGCAGCTCCAGAAGCTCCACGCCCGACCAAGTTGCGCTGGTACCGCCGTCGGCTGGCGGTCAGCGCGATCGCTGCGATCGTGGTGATCACAGCGGCAACGGCGACGGCGGTGGGCCTCATCACCTCGGGAGGCGGGTCGCCTTCGTGGGCACGGGCACTGCCTGGCACCATCATGGCTCAAAGTTCCGACGGCTCGCTTTTGACAACCAACCCGGACGGCGCCCATCAGCACCGCCTCACGGTGCATCTGCCCTCCAGCCAGACCGTCGAGCTGGTAGCCACTCCGGACGGGCGAGAGCTGGTCAGCGCTTCTGGGAATCCACACGGCGGCCCCCTGGTGACTTCTCTGGAGGGCGCAGCGCTAGAACCGAACCCGAGTCCTACGGTCGGAGCGTTCCAGTCGCTGCCGGTGACCCAAGAGGTGTCGTTCGCCGACGACGGCAAGGCGATAGTCGTCGTCGGCACTCAAGGCCAGCCTGCATTGCGCTCAACCGCTTCGGTCATCAGCATCGACAACGGCACCGAAATCGCGTTAGGCCCGGCAGATACCGCCGTCGGTGACCCCCAGTCAGTCGGTGCCTTCGTGTCGGTTCCCGTCAGCATCGACGGGTCGCCTCTCTACCCCCCGAGCGTCACCGACATCAGCATCGAGCTAGAGGTCGCCGACCGGCCTCCAATTACCGTTGCCACCACGGCGGAGCTAAACCAGGAGGTAGGAGACCTGCAAACCGATCCCGTTGAACTCAGCGTCTTCCCTGACCCCAACGGCGACAAGCTCGCAGTCCTGCTCAACCCGGTCCTCCCCACCAACTCCGATGTGCCAATGGTGGTCCTCAACCGCAACGGCGACGTCCTCGCCGCCGTGCCCCAAGACATCGGACCCGCCGACAACGCCCAGCCGGCATGGTCACCGAACGGCCAACTACTCGCCTACCCCACCTACACCGGCGCCGGCCCCGACCTGGCCATCCAAAGCTCCTCCGCGCAGACCGCTACCTATCCGCTGGCCAGCCGCAACACCCAGATCGGCCACTGCATCTGGTCTCCCACAGCCACAACCGTCATCTGCCCAGCCCAGACCGGAACCAGGGCCGCGTGGGAGTTCACCGACCTGTCCAACGGACACATGGACAGCATTCCCTCACTCGGATACCCCCTCGCCTGGATGCCTTCTTCCTGACATCAGGTCGGGAGCTACCCCAGGCGCGCGCAGAGCCAGCATCGGGGCCGACCAGGTCGTGCGCGCAGATCGTGTCCGACGTTCTGGCCGGCCCTCCTCGACGCCGCCAATCGCGCCAGTACCATGCCGATTCTGGCGCTCGTCACGATTGAGTTACGGTGTCATCCGGCGGAACATTCGGGACACCCCGGTCCCGGCGTTTGGGGGACACCTCAAGGCTCAAACAGCTAGAAGTGGGTCAACGCCTGCTTCGTGATTCCCGTAACTTCTGCCGTCGTCGGTGTACGTGAAGCACCAGAAAGCCAAGCGGCTTTCTCGTCGAGCCGGCAGACCGTGAGTTCGCCCACTTCTCGGAACGCCACCCTGTGAATGATGGTCACGGTCCCTGGGAGTTGGTGGCTGTCGTGCAACTCGTCGGCCACCTGGTCGTATTCATCGCCCTCCCTGAAAGTCTCAACCTCGGACGAGAGCTGCACGTAGTCCGTGGTCCGGGATTCCTCGTTAGATGGTGAGTACCGTTCACGCAGGTACTTCGCACCAGAAGGGTCTTCTACGTAACGAGCATTCGTCAATTCCCCCACGATGATCCTGGATACGAAGTCGAAGGGGTGGTCGTGGATCGGAGGAGTGCCGATACACCGATCGGGAGCCCAGACGTGAAGTGCGTATTCCCGATGCTCGTCGAGGCGAAGTGCAAGAAGCCCGATGTCTTGGTACCTCCAGGGGTAGTCAAGAGCGTGCTCCAGGATGTTGCGAACAAGCACCTTGTCGAAGCATTCCATCCGCGATCGCCTCCGTACAGGCTCAGGCCGTCTGGCCGTCCGATAATCTCACGGCTGTAACTACAGCACTGAGATTCCTCTGCGTCAATTGGCGGGCGATACTCGCTCGGCCAGGGCCCTGGCTTCGGTGCTCACAGCACGCCGGCAAGCCTGAGAGGAACCGCCCTATTCGCGATCGACAGGGGTTTTTAGGAGACACCCGCACCCCGGCGCCGGCTTTGGGCCACGATCGCTAGAGTCGCCGGACGTTTGATCTCGGCTTCAGATGACCGATCTTCCCACCAACCTCACCGCCGTCCCGTCTCGCCTCGGCTCGAGGGCGCTCGTCGACGAGCGAGGGCTGGTGGTCGAAATAGACGACATCCAGGCGGAGGTGCTGCACCACGGCGTGCTGCGGCTCAGTGTGCTGAGCTTCCTGGTGGACGTGTCGGCCGGCGTATCCCTGGACACCGACCCTGACTCGTGGACCTTCACGACCGACCTGTCGCTTCGGATGCCAGTCCGTCCCGCGCCGGGCAAGGTCACGGCGAGCACCACCATCCTGCGCCAAGGCCGGCGGTCCGCGCACGGGCTGGTGGAGGTAGTTGACGACCAACAAGGGCTGGTGGCCGCGGGAGCGATCGGATTCGCCCACGTGCCCCGAAAGCCCCACGATCCACCGAAACCTAGGGTGTCGCCTGAACTGATGGCGGAGCGCTTCAGGGGCCTCGAGCGTTTGTCGAGCCCTCTGCGAGAAGAAGCCGGAATCGTCCCGATCGACCGGGCGAAAGGCGTGGTGGAAATCGCGGTGCGTCCCGAGGTGTGCAACCCCGCCGGTACGCTTCAGGGCGCGATGGTCGCCCTCGTAGCCGAGTCCGCCGCCGAAGATTTCATTGGCTCGTTGGTCGGCGAGCCAGTGGTCGTCACCGAACTCGACATCCGCTACCTGGCGCAGGCCAAAGTCGGCCCGGTGCGTACGCAGTCCCGGCTGCTCGGCAGCAGACCGGATGACCCGGTCGAGGTCCGCCTCACCGACACCAGCACCGGCCGGATCTCGACCCTCGTTTACGCCCGCGCCCTGCCAGCGCCCTCCTGATTGGTCGGCCACTGCGGGCGTGGCCATGGGGACCTGGTAGAGAACGGGGGCGTTTACGGGCGCCCACCGAACTGCTGGCTGCGTATGCACGAGCGCCGATGTTCTGCGTCCGGGTTGTGGTCCGGAGCTGGGTCTCAATTACCTTTTTGCGTCCCTTGATCCAGATCGGTCCGCGACTGTCGACGGCGCCCCGAGTGGGTACTACGCTCCGCGACGCGCCCGTACCCAGAGGGAATGGAGAAACGATGCCTACCTCCGCTCGTCCCGCCCGCACCCGGCTCGTCCCGGTCCTGGCGGGCGCCGCGATCCTCATCGTGGGCTCGGCGATCGCGGCGGCGCCGGCCGGCGCCACCACGGTGACACTGACTTCGTGCTCCTCGTCGCAGTTCACGGCGGCCGCCTCATCCAGCGGCACCATCACCTTCGATATCTCCTCGTCCTGCACCATCACCTTGACCAGCCCGGTGCAAATCCCTTCGTCGGTCGACTTGACGATCGTCGATACCGGCGCATCGGTCGACATATACGGCGGTGACACTTCGCAGCTCTTCCACGTGACGGGAGGAACGCTTTCCATAACCGGCTTGACCCTGTCCGGCGGCTTCGTCCGCGGCGCCGACGGGACCAACGGGACCAACGGGGTAGCCGCGGTTCCAGGCGCCAATGGAGCGATGGGAACAGGAATGTCGCCCGGGAAGGCCGGCAAGCCGGGCGTGGCAGCTACGGGCGGCACCGCCGGGACGAGGGGCAAGGGAGCCAAAGGCGGAGCGATCTACATCGGCTCCGGAACCGTCCATCTCTCCTCGGTGACCCTGGTCGGCAACGAGGCCCTCGGCGGGACGGGCGGCACAGGCGGCAGTGGTGGCGTCGGGTCGACGGGCGGAACAGGCGGCGACGGTGGCACCGGCGCGGCCGGTGGCGCGGGCGGGAATGGAGGAGCCCCCGGTAACGGCGGCGCGGGCGGAGCCGGTGGCAAGGCGTACGGAGGGGCCATCTACAACGCCGGCACCCTCACCCTGGCGAGCTGCACTTTCAACGACAACGAAGCGTACGGCGGGGACGGTGGGTACGGCGGCGCACCCGGATACGGAGGCTACGGTGGAAACGGAGGCCAGGGAGGGACCGGCGCCACCGGAGGCGTCGGCGGAGCCGGAGGCCACGCGGGAGCGGCGACGATGGGCGCAACCGGCGGGCTGGCCGGCAAAGGAGGTGCGGCCAAAGGCGGCGACGTCTACAGCACCGGCTCCCTCAACGTCAGCGGATCCTCCAGCTTCGAGTCGTCAGGCGCCAGCGGTGGTTCGGGCGGCGGCGGAGGAGCCGGCGGCCTCGGCGGGGAGGGCGGCATCGGCGGCAGTGGCGGCGTCGGAGGCACGGGATCCTCCGGGTCGAGCTCACCCACCGGTCCCGGAGGTAACGGTGGACCTGGAGGCAACGGAGGCGCCGCTGGTGCGCCTAGTGCGGCTGCCGCCAGTGTGAGCGGCCAGCCTGGTGGGACGGGAGGAACGGCCGCCGGTGGCGCCCTCTTCGTCACGGGCACGTCCACCATCTCGGGCGCGACGTTCGGTGGTGACACCACCGCCGGAGGGGGCGGCGGTAATGGTGGCAACGGCTATCCCGGCTTCGGCGGGGGACCTGACGGCGGGGCCGGTGGAGGCGGTGGGGGAGGCGGGTCGGGCGGATCGGGCGGAAGCGGGCATCCAAATGGCGCGACCGGAACGGGTGGCAGTGGGACGTCCGCCGCTGACGGGTCCACCGGCGCGACCGGCCCCGCCGGCGGGCCGGGAGGATCTGGCGGCCTCGGTGAAGGCGGAGGCATCGCCACCGACGGCAGCCTGAATGTGAGTTCGTCGTCATTCAGCTCCGACACGAGCACCGGCGGCGCGGGCGGGCTCGGCGGTAGTGGGTCGAGCGGAGGGTTCGGAGGCATCGGAGGCACCGGCGGCAACGGCAGCGCCGGGCCCGGCTCGTCGGGCCAACCCGGTGTGATGGGCGCCAAGGGCGGAGCTGGGGGCAACGGTGGATCAGGCGGGACCGGCGGGATCGGCGGCGCTGCCATGGGTGGCTCGGTGGCCGACCTCAACGGTGGAGCCACGGCGACCGGGAGCTCGTTCTCCGACTCGCAGGCGACTGGGGGGGCCG
>PMHU01000145.1 GCA_003156795.1 Acidimicrobiaceae bacterium | reverse complement strand
CAGCACCGCCACCTGGACTTCCTTGACGAACACTCCCTGACCGCCCAGTTCCCAAACGGGTAGATCCTGGCGGCGGTCTCCGGTGGTCTCCACCACAACGAGCTCGACTTCGAGATGGGGATCCGCCCGGCGGAGCAGGCGAGCCACCTCGTCGGCCTGCCACCGGGCCAGCGTGCTGCCCCGGGTGGCCAGCTTGAGCACGCGCTACAGGTCGAACAGCTGCCGCAAGGCCTGGGCCAGCTGCTCACCTGCGGGTGTGCCGACCCCTGCCTTGAGGTTGACCGTCGGTTCGTGGAGCAGCTTCGCCACGATCCCCCGGGTCAGGGCCTCGACCGCCCGGACCTGGGCCTCGTCCAGCCCCGACAGCCGCCGGCCGTGGCGGGCCAGCTCCGCGACCCGTATTTCTTCCCCCCGAACGTGTAGGGCCGCGACCAGCGGAGCCACGTACCGCTCCGCCGAGCGGCCCATGTAGCGCTCCACCTCTTCGGCCACGATCTCTTCGGCCCGGGGCACTTCCTGCCTGCGCCCGTCGAGGGCGCGGGCTGCGAACGCCGACAGGTCGTCCATATCCAACAGGGTCACGCCCGGCAGATCTCCGACCGCGGGGTCGACGTCACGGGGCACCGCAATATCGACGATCAGCAGCGGCCGGCCGGCTCGTGCCGCCATGACGGGTTCGAGGTCCGAGGACTCGAGCAACAGGTCGGGTGAACCGGTCGAGGCAAGAAGCACGTCCGCTTGGATCAGCGCGGCCGGTAGCCCGCTCCAATCGACGGCGCGACCGCCGCACCGGGCCGCCAGCTCGGTGGCCTTGCTCCACGTGCGATTGGCGACGAGAAGAGGCCCCGCTTCGAGTCCTCCGGCCAAGGCCTGCGCCATGGCTTCGCCCATCTCGCCCGCGCCCATGACCAGGGTCGTCAGCCCTGACAGGGATCCGAGTTGAGCGCCGGCCAGCGCCACCGCCGCTTGGGACAGCGACGTGGTACCCCTGGTTATCGCCGTCTCTGAGCGGACGCGCTTGCCCGCTTCGATGGCATGGCGGAACAGGATCGAAAGCACCGGCCCGGCGGCGGCCTCCTGGCGCGCCGACTCCCACGCGTCGCCTACTTGTCTCAGGATCTCGCCCTCGCCGAGCACGGCCGAGTCCAGCCCGGCCGATACCCTGAACAGGTGGGCCACCGCAGCCTCGTCGAAGTAGTCGTATAGGTCCCCGGCGAAGTCCTCGGGTGGGAGGCCGCTCCACGCGGCGAGGAAGTTGCGCACATCGCTGACCGCGCCGTGATAGCGGTGCGCCACGGCGTATACCTCGGTCCGAAGGCACGTCGAAACGACCACGACTTCGCTCAGGTGCTCGCAAGCCGACAGGTCGTGCAACGCCTTGGGCAAGCGCGCAGAAGGCACGGTCATCAGTTCGAGCACCGGCAACGGCACGGTTCGGTGGTTGAGACCTACGACTACGACAGACACGCCTGCAGGCGCTCCCTTGCCTGGGCCGTGTGGCCCGTACGGATCAGGTCGAGCATGTCCGAATCCAGCGCTCGGCGCCAGTCGACCTCCTCGGTCAACCTTCCTGCCGCCTTCAGCTCGTCACGGGCTTCAGAGAGCAGCTCGGCCAGAAGCGCCACTTCCGGGCCCAGGTCGGCGGCGATCCGGTCCCGAATCCACGCGGCCAGAGCCGGGCTGTAGCCGGATGTCGACACGGCCACATTGACCGGTCCTTGGCGCAGCACCGCCGGAAGGGTAAAAGAGCACGCTTCGGGGTCGTCGGCGGCGTTTACCCACACGTGAGCGTCCTGGCCGTCGGCGTGAACCTGCCTGTTGACTTCCGGTTGATCAGTGGCGACCATCGCCAACCAGGCCAAGGACAGATCCCCTCGCTGGTAGGGCCTTTCGACCAGTTCCACCGGCGACGACCGGATCTCGTCGCAGATGTTCGGAGCGACGACCACCACGTCTGCTCCGGCCTCGACCAGGCCTCGCACTTTACGGGCCGCGACCGACCCACCCCCCACGACGACGCACCGCTTCCCGGCTAGGACCAGGGTGGCGGGATACAAGACATCGGGCGCCGGCACGGAGTTCAACTTCCAGCCGTCGCCGCGGTCGTGTCGATGTGATGGTGGTAGAAGCTGAGGATCTGTAGCTCGATGCCGAGGTCGACCTGGCGGACGGCTACCTGCGAAGGAACGATCACCGTCGTGGGCGCGAAGTTCAGAATGGAACCGACGCCCGCCTTGATGAGGGCGTTCGCCACTCCTTGGGCGACCGACGCCGGGGTGGTGATGATGGCGATTTCGACGTCTTTTTCCCGGAGTATCCGCGGCATGTCGGTCACCGCGGACACGACGGTGGAGCCGAGCCGCGACCCGATCTTGGCCGGGTCGGCGTCGAAGGCGGCCACGACCTGGAACCCGCGTTCGGGAAAACCTGCGTAGCTGGCCAGGGCCTGCCCCAGGTTCCCGGCGCCGACGATGGCGACCCGCCGGTCGTCGTCCAGTCCCAGCTGCCGGTTTATCTGGCGAACGAGGTAGTCGACGTCATATCCGACCCCTCTCGTCCCGTAGGAGCCGAGGAAGGAGAGGTCCTTGCGCACTTGGGCGGCATTGACCCCGGCCCGGGCGGCCAGGACGTCCGAGGACAGGGTCGTGGTGCGCTCCGTCGCCGCTTCGCCGAGCACCCGGAGGTACAAAGGCAGCCGCGCGACCGTCGCTTCGGGGATCCGACGGGCGGATGCCATGGGCAAATGGTACCGGGGCCTGGCCTCTAGTCCCTGTGTGAGAGCCACACCGGGTCGCCGGGTCGGACGCCGGTGAGGGCCGCCGCCGAAGCGGCGTAGAGGCTGATGGAGAGCAGGTCATACGAATCGTGGACCAGTCCGAGCTCGTCGACCTGAAGGTCGGCGTAAGCCTCGACGAGCCGGGCCGGCCGGGTGTGGGCATCGGTCCGGACGTCGAGGACGGGGCCGAGGGGCCCGGCGTCGCGGGGGTTTAGGTTGAGTTGGACGTTCCCGAAGCGGTCTATCCAGAGCACCTCAGCGCGGAGACTTCCGTCGGGCCGGCGTTCGGGAACCGGAACGGGTTCGCCTCGCAGGGTCTGCGGGTCTATGGCCGCGCCGAGCTCGTGCAGGTCGGCGCCCACGGCGAGTCGCGCCGCCGCCGGGGCGAACAGGTCGCGGCCTGCGAAGGTCGCTCCTCGCCCGGTCTGGGTCTGTTCGAGCTCCACCGCGGCGGTGATGGGACCGAGGCGGAGGGCGGCGGGGAGTAGGAGTCCGTTGGNNTCCGTTGTCGGGTCCGACGAGCACGACGTCGGCCGGGCTGACGGCTATCGCTACGGCGCGCCTCTTGGTGCCCACGCCTGGGTCGACGACGGCGAGGACCACGCCCGGGGCCAGCCACGGGGCGGTGCGCCAGAGGGTGAGGGCTCCGAAGCGGACGTCGTGGGGCGGAACGTGGTGGCTGATGTCGGCGACGGGCACACCAGGGGCGATGCCCGCAATGACCCTGTGGACAACTCCGACGAACTCGTCCTCCAACCCGTAGTCGCTGAGGAACGAGATCGGGCCNNGCCGACGTCAGCCGGCCCGGTTGTACTGATCGGCCAGGTACCGATCCAGGTCCTCCTCGCGGATTCGGTAGGAACGGCCCACTCGGACGGCGGGCAGTTGACCCGACTGGACCAGCCGGTACACGGTCATGTTGGAAACCCGTAGCTGGTCGGCGACTTCAGCGACGGTCACGAACCGTGGCCTGGACTCGTTTGGTTGCACGCGTTGCACCACCCTTCTCCGCACCGACGAGCGTACGCCACTGTGAGTCCTGAGCAAAGTGGGGTTTGCGGTGGGTCGGCGGACGGGCCTGAGTCACGTGGCCCGACCCATTTCTCGGGACCGTTCGGTGGCGGCCACCACCGCCTCCAGCACCGCGTTCCGCACGCCTGCCGCCTCCAACGCCCGCACCCCGGCCGCAGTCGTACCCCCCGGCGAGGTCACCGCGGCGCGCAGGTTCGACGGCTCGTCTCCAGTCTCCGCGAGGAGTCGGGCCGCGCCTAGGAGGGTTTGCACGGCCAGGTCTCGAGCGACCGGGCGCGTCAATCCGACTAGGACCCCGGCGTCGATGAGCGCTTCGGCCAGAAGGAACACGTAGGCGGGGCCTGATCCCGAGAGCCCGGTGACCGCGTCCATGGACGCCTCGGGTAGTTCGACGACGGTTCCGACGGCCTCGAGTATCCCGCGGGCCCAAGCGACGTCATCGCTCCCGGCCGTAGTCCCCGGAGATATGGCCGCCGCTCCCGCGGCGACCAGGGCCGGCGTGTTCGGCATGGCCCTCACCACGGCCGCCGGAGCTGGACCAGGTTCCGATTCAGGTGCGAGCCAGCGCTCGAGCGAGTCGATCGTGACCCCGGCCGCGATCGACAGGACTCGGGGAACTCCCGAGGTCGCCAATGCTTGGCACACTTCCCTGACATCAGCCGGCTTGACGGCGACCACGGCGCCTTGGATCGGTTCGCGGCTCGAAGCTTCGGCGACCGTGCCCGCCACGCGCAGCCCATGGTGGAGGTTGGCGAGCTCCCCCCGCCGAGCCGAGTACTGCTCCACTACGACCATCGCTTCGGGGGACGTCCAGCCAGTCCGGATCAGCCCGGCTACCAGGGCCTCGCCCATCTTGCCTCCACCGACAACCATCAGCGTTCGTGCTTCGGCCATGGGCCGAGACCCTAGGACACTGAGGTAGCACGAGAAGCCCTTGCCGAGGCCGGACCGCTTCCGTATTTCGCGATGGACTCGTGACATTCTGATGCAATCCTCCGCCCGTCGCGTAGGACTTCAGTCCAGTCGTATACGAGAACGAATACCCCACTCATGCGGATCCGGTTGCGCCGGCGTTCATCCTCCGCCTTGAGCTCGGGCGCGGCGTGGTACGTATAGCCATCCACCTCCATGGCCACGGTCGGATCAAGCAGGATGTCGATTCTGTATCGACCGTCGCCCCCGACTTTCACCTCGACCGCCAGCGGCTTGATACCTATCCGGTGGAGAAGTCGCAAGGCCCTGCTCTCTAGGACGCTCGGGTGAGGCGCTCCAATCATTCCTCGTCTCCTGAGGGCTTCCCTCAGTGATCTGACCCCAGTACGACCCGGGCGAGCGGATCTCCGGATTTCCGCCTCCAGAGCCGGTACGGACCCGAGGCGACGGGCCAGGGCCCTGTCGACCGCTTCGTCGATTAGATCGGGCTCGCAAACCCCGGCCAGATCCACCAGAGTCCGCAGGGGATCTGTGCAGGGAATGCCACGACGCACCGACACACGCGCCGGAGGATCCAGCGGTCGGTGTACATCCGCGCCTTCGATTCGCGGCGGCATGTTTCTAGCGACCGTCACCGCTGGGCGGTCCGGACATGGGACGAGGTCCCAGAGCCAGGCCGCCGATTGGTGCGAGGCCGCCGCGCTAGGACCCGCTTCTAGGCACGCCGCCATCAAGCGTTGCTCCGGTGTGATGGGCACTCCCGCCAGTCGGATCACCCGTTTGCCGGCTCGCTCCCACTCGCCGCGGGCGACCTTGGTGCGCTCGGCCCAGTCCGTTATCCCCAGCAGCCGGAGCTCCGATCTGCTGACGACGCCGTGCTGGCTTCGGAACCTGTGAAGGAGTTCTCGACTTTGGACTTGTTTCATGATGTATCAGTATATCTCTTGTTCAAGCCTGGGCGCGAGGTTCCACTCTCGGTAGCGATTTCCACGCTTTTCATGGCCGATTGCTTCCGAGAGTGCGCGTTCGCGCCCAGACGCCACCCAACCCCCGGGCGGCCGGCCGCCGGCGGCCCGACGCCGGATCCCAAAGAGAATGAGTGCCGTCGCCCGAGTGGCGGCACGGGACTGTTCGCACTTCCCCGAACGAACATGTCGCGCAGACGCCCTCGGGCTGACGGCCCTGGCGACAGTACCGGCGGCCGGGGGCCGCGGCAAGCGGCAAGCGGGAAGCGGCAAGCGGTTCAGTTACAAGGTGCGGGCTATCCGCAGGCGACGAGTACCGACGACGTGAGAAGCTCCCCCCGCTCCCACAGGGCTTCGGCGGCGGACCGCCACGTGTAAGCGCGAGCCCTGGCCGCCGCGGACCGACCCAGCCGGCGGGCCAAGGCCTGGTCGACGAGGATCTCGGTGAGCGGCTTGGCGAAATCGGATGGATCCCGCCCCTCGATCAGGAAGCCGGTACGCCCGTGGTCCACGAGCGTGGTGAGACCCCCGACGGCCGATGCCACCACTGGGACGCCACAGGCAGCTGCCTCCAGGGCAACAAGTCCGAACGACTCCGAGTGGCTCGGCACCACGCACGCGTCAGATGCTCGATAGTAAGTAGACAGGATCTCGTGGCGCTGCGGTGGCAGCATGCGCACGGCCGAGCCCAGGCCACCCGAGTCGATGAGGCGTCCCACGCGGGCCATTTCTTCGGCTCCGTGAGGCCCGCTCGGGCCGCCTATGACCACCATCGAAGCCCGGGGCAGCCCCGCGGACCGAACTTCCGCCAACGCCTCGACCGCCACGGTCAGCCCCTTGAGCGGCTGGATCCGACCGGCGAAAACGATCACCGGGTCAAACCTCGGTAGTCCTACCGCCCGTCTGGCTTGTGCCTGGTCACCCGGACCGAAGAAGGCGAGGTCGACCCCTGGGGCGACGACGACGATCCGGTCGGGAACCGCCCCGTACAACTCGATGAGCTGATCGGCTTCGACAGAACAGGAGGCAACCACAGCATCGGCGCAGCCGACAATGTCGGCCTCGGCTTGGGCCCGCCTGGCGGGTTCGGACGCAAATAGTTCCTCCGGGCTGGCGTCGGCCTTGACCCGGTCGAGGGTGTGAAAGGTGACCAGGAGGGGGATGTCCAGCTCGTGCTTGAGGGTGTGCCCAGCGACGCCAGATAGCCAGTAGTTGGCGTGGATGGCGTCCACTGGCCGGCCCTCCGAGGCCAGCATCGCAAGTCGCGAAGCGACCCCCGAAGTCCAGGTCGGTACCAGGTCCGGCAAGGTCTCCTTGGCCACGGGACCGAGCGGTCCGGCCGCGATGTGGTGGACGCGAAAGCCCGGCTCGACGTCGACCGTCGCCGGACAGCTGGGATCGTCGGCCCGGGTGAAGACTTCGCAGTCGACGCCCGAGCGCGCCAACGCAGAGGAGAGCTCGCGGACATACACGTTCATCCCGCCGCCGTCTCCCGTCCCGGGCTGGGCCAACGGCGACGTGTGCATCGACAAAACAGCAAGTCTCGGCATCGGACCTACACCGATTCCTGATTGACGCCCGGCACGCCCCCCACCCCGTCCACCGCGCCCGCCGAGCTGGTGGCGTCAACGCCATCTGTCGACCCCGAAGGACCTGACCCCTCAGCATCGGTTTCGTTCTCCCGTCGAAACGAGGAGTAGATCCGCAACAGCGTCTGCTTCTGGTCCTGGCTGAGCATCGGCTCNNTCGATCTGGCTGAGGTAAGGGTTCGATATCCCAGCCATGTCCGACAGCCTGCGCACCGACAGGCGGGCCACCGAACGCTGCTCCCGGATGAACTCACCGAGCTCTCGCCACGGATCGGGGAACTCTTTCATGCCGGCAGCAGCTCTGCGACGAGGTCGAGCAGCTGAATGGATGAGAACGGCTTGGTCAGAAACGCATCGGCCCCGGCGACGCGGCACTCGTCTTCCAAGCGAGGATCGTCGCGGGCGGTGAGAATGACAACCTTGACCTTGGTGTGATCGAGCCTCCGGCACACTTCGACGCCATCCAGACCCGGCATCATGATGTCGAGAACAGCAACCGAGGGCTGCTTTTCCAAGGCGAGGCGGAGCGCCGACTCGCCGTCGCGCGC
>PMHU01000287.1 GCA_003156795.1 Acidimicrobiaceae bacterium | reverse complement strand
TTCGAGTCCTGCCGGGGGCACTCAGCTGAAATACGAATTGTAGGGGGCTCCAAGCTAGGCAAAACAGGCAAGACGCTCACAAGAAGCTGTCCGGTTGTCTCTTGCTCTCATCGGCCATGGCCGGGCGGCCGCGTCCTATTCGTGTCCTGGAAACTCAACGTCCCATGAACGTTCGGCGCCGCCCAGAGCCTCTTCGACGCACTCCCGCGACGCACTTCGACGACCGTCCGCGCACTTGGCATAGACCTCTTGGAGCACGGCGACACCGTGGCCCGGCCACTCCGCCGCCTCCGTTGAAGGTATCCCACCATTGAGCCATTCGAGTCTCCGTCGAGCCCGTCGTGCGCCACATTTGCACCACAAAAGCGTNNCGCGACATAAGTGCTGGTCAGAGACCATTTTTGTGTTGCCAGCACCACAAATACACAACACGGCACCACAACGCTCGCCAAGGTCGTCATCGTCACGAGAACGCAAGAGGCGATTCTCTCGATCTGCGAATTGATGCTCTTTCGACGCTGTGAGTGGTGGTTGACCCTGGTGTTCGATGCATCGGAATCAGCGAGGATCGGCTCCTCAGCACCCCGCTCGAGAGGCCCCAGATTGCTGCTGTCGATTCAATTAGCGGCCAATGAAGTCGGGGGTCACTCCTCCACTCCAAAATGGCTGCGCCCGGTACGGCATCACTTCCGAGCGGCCCGGGGTGCGCCATGGCGACGCGGTTGGCGCACATTCGGCACTACATTCCCTGACAGGCTCAACGACGGGAATCGTGAACGTGCGAGCGGCCGACTATGTGGCTTCGGCCAGGCCACCCAAAGGATGGCCTNNCCGCTCCGCGAGATGGATATTCGGTGTGGCCCTTAGCCGCCGCAGGTGTAGGCCAACTGGAGTGCGGGGCAACCGAGGGCGGTCGAAGATCACCCGGCGAACGGGGCGGATGATTGGCACGAGCCCGAGTTCCGACGTTCATCCCGAACGTGATCGAACGATGATAGGTAGAGACGGGCTCGTAGCGGGGATGACTCCCAGGTGCCGTCTTATTTTCCGACAACGTGGATGGGGAGCCGCTCGTGGCGGCGGATCATCAGACTGTGGACCCAGTGTGGCGAGCGATCCGGGTCGAGTGTGAGGCTGCTGGTGCGCTCGAGGAGCGCAGTGAGCACGATCCGAGCCTCCAGTCGGGCTAGCGGCGCGCCGACGCAGAAGTGGATGCCGCGACCGAACGCCAGGTGGTGTCGTGGTGGGGTGCGCTGGAGGTCGATCTTGTCGGGGTGCTCGTACTGTTGTTCGTCGTGGTTGGCGGCGCCCCAGAGCAGGAGCACGGTCGAGCCTGCCGGGATGTGCACGCCGCCGAGGGTGGTGTCGTGGTGCGTGGATCGCATGAGGTATCGGAACGGTGACTCGAGGCGTAGGACCTCCTCGACGAAGGTGGGGATCAGTTCCGGTCGCGCTCGGAGCTGGGCTTGGAGATCGTGGTCCTCGGCGAGGATGCGGACGGCGTTGCCGAGCAGGCTCGTGGTGGACTCGCCGCCGGCACTGAGCAGGGTGTGGAGGATGCCGTAGCCCTCGAACTCGCTCATGAGATTGTCGTGGACGGCACGGGCGACGGCGCCGAGGAGGTCCTGGCCGGGTTCGCGCATCGAGACTGCGAGCTGGGCTTGGATCCATTCGCCGATCTCGGTGGTACGTCCGATGCACTCGATCAGCTCGTCGAGGCTCAGAGCCGAGCCGAGCATCGCCGTCGTCTCGAAAGCAGAATCCAGGAGCTTGCGGACATCGCTGCCTTGGAAGCCAATGAGGCGGGAGATGATGGTGATGGGGATCTGGTTGCCGATGTCGGCCATGAAGTCGACGGCGCCGAGCTCCAGAGCACGCATGATCCCCGCCGTGGCGAGATCAAGAATCTCAGGTTCGAGCGCGTTCATCCGTTTGGCGACGAGCTCGGGGAAGACGGCACTCCGGTGAAGTTTGTGCAGCGGGGGGTCGGCGGTGACGAGTGCCTGGCCGCCCCCGTCGCCGTAGTCCCATCGTGCGGGGATGCCTCGATCGTCTCGGTACATGAGGCAGTGCAGGTTCGATGAGAAGTCCTCCACCCGACCAGTCGCTTCGGCCACAAGCTCGAAAGTGCTCGCAGCGAAAATCCCACTGTCGGCTACTGCCCAGACCGGCGCCTCTCGTCGCAGGCGGGCGTAGAACGGGTACGGGTCGTCGATCACCTGCGGGTGGAGCAAGAGGGTGGGAGGGATCACGTCGGAGGTGGTCCGGCGCATTATCGGGGCTGGAGGGTCAACGGCAGCTCGACGAGACGGCGGACCATCAGGCTTCGGTGATGGCGGAGGGCGTCCGGAGATGCTTCGACCGAGAACGACGAGGTTCGGGCGAGGAGTTGCTCGAAGGTGACTCTCGCCTCGAGCCGGGCGAGCGGCGCGCCTATGCATAGGTGAATCCCCCAACCGAACCCCAGATGCTGTCGAGGGTTGGGGCGGTCGACGTCGATCTGCTCCGGCTGGTTGCAGCCCTCAAGGTCTCGATTGGCGGCCGGCCATACCAGCACCAGGCGCGACCCGGACGGGAGTTCCACGCCACCGAGGGTCGTGTCGGTGACGACCCGCCGGTAGTGACCTCGGAACGGGGGCTCAACCCGGCAGGTCTCCTCCACGAAGGCGGCGATCAGGTCGGTCTGCTGTCGAAGGCGATCCTGGAGCTCGGGCTGTTCGGCCAGGATGCGAACTCCGGTGCCGAGCAGGCTTGTCGTGGACTCTCCGCCGGCCGAGAGGATTAGGCCCAGGATCCCGAGGGCCTCCATCTCGTCGAGGTAGCCGTTGCGGACCGCCGTTGCGCATACGCCGATGAGCGTTGCGGGGTTCGGATGGTCTGAGGCGCGCGCTACGGCGAATCCCTCGATGACTGGCCCCAGCTCCATCATCTTGTCAAGTAGAACTGCGCGACGATCCTCCGGGACGAAGCCGCCGATCTGCTCCACCGAGGCATAGCCCTGCTCCTTCAAGGCGGCGACGTCGCTGTCAGGAAGGCCGAGCAGCCGCGACACCATCACCATCGGGAGGGGTTCAGCAATGTCGCTCATCCACTCGACTCGTCCCTGCTGTAAGGGTTTGTTCAGGGCGCCGTCGATGAGGGATCGGAACTCGTCCTCCCGGGCGTTGATCGTCGCCGTCGACAGCACCCGGCTGAGGACCTTGCGCTGGCGTGTGTGGTCCGGCGGGTCTGCGGTGGCGAGGACCGCGAGGGTCTCGTCGTCGGGCGTGTTGAAGGCCGGGCTTCGCATCGCCGGCGTTCCCGTCTCGGTGAGACCCAGGAACTCGCTGGTACGGCTCGAGTAAAGGCTCGGGTCGCCCACCACCTGGCGAATGAGCTGAGGGCGGGTGACGAGGTAGGCATCGGTACCCTCAATGCGATGGACGGGGTCGGATTCGCGCAACTGCGCGTAGTAAGCGTGGGGTTCCTCGACGATCGCTGGATCGAACAAGGGATCGAACGTCCTCGTCGCCATTTCGCCTCCAAGCTCACTTCCGACGCCGTGCATGCCGGTCGGAATCATAGTGATCCTTTCCCCATAGTAGAAGGCCACTCTACCTCGTGAACCACTCCCGAATCTGTACGAGGTCAGGCTTGCCGGTCGGCAACATTGGGACTTCGGCCGGATCGACAATGCGGCAATACCGGGGGACCTTGTAGGACGACAACCGCTGCCTGGCGGCTGAGAGCACGACTTCAAGGTCTACCGGGGCCGAGGGGTCGATCACCACGACCGCTGCGACATCCTCGCCGCGATCGCCGGCTGGGACGCCAAAGACGTGCACTTCGCGAACGCCTTCCAGCTCTGCGATCGCGACCGCTACTTCCGCGGGCGCAATGTTCGATCCCGCAGACTTGATCAGCGGGGTGCGGCGACCGGTGAACCGTAGATGGCCATCCGCTCCGAACCAGCCGAGGTCGCCGGAGGGGTACCAGCCGTCAGGCGTGAAGACGTCGTGAGACTCACATTTGTAAATCCCGTCCATTAGGAACGCTCCGCGCAGAAACAGCTCCCCCTCCGCGCCGACGGATAGCTCCGTCCCGGTGGCCGGGTCCACCACGAGATGCTCCATCCCGGCGAGCGCCCGTCCGAATGTCCCTCGGAGAGACTCAGGAAGGGGGCCGCACGGATCGTCCGGCGAGGTGTGGGGACCACCGGTCTCCGACATGCCCAGCAGGTTCGACGCCATGTCGGGCGCCGTCGGACGCAGCTCCTCCGGCAACGCCACCAGAAGGGTCCCCCCTCGCACGTGAGGGAGTCTCCGGTTGGGGAACGTTGGGTGCTCGCCCATGGAACGCGCCGCGTTCGGCCAACACGAGATCCAGGTCGCCCGTTCCCGTTCGCAAAGATCAAGAGCCTCTTCTGCGTCGAACCGCTCTTGGACGAGTGCACCCGCTCCGGAGGTGAGAGCCGACAGGAGCAGCATGGTCAAACCCCCGACCCAGAAGAATGGCAACGGCGAATAGATTCGGTCGTTTGGGGAGAAGTCGCGTGCCGCCGCGAGACCTGCGGCGTGTCGCACAAGAGAGCCATGCGTGTGCAGCACCGCCTTAGGCGCCGCCGTCGTCCCGCTCGTGCTGATCAACACGAGCGGGTCCGACGCGACAACCTGCGCTTGGGCGGCAATTACCACCTCGACCGGAACCGACCGATCGAGCGGAAACGACCACGCGGCCGCGCCGTCAATATGAGCCCAACGAAGGAACGGAGCGGATTCGAGCTCCAGTGTCGGGGCGCTCTTCGTCAATCCGGGGAAGGCGGCCTCAAACCGAGGCACCAGATCGGTGTTGCCGAACGATCGCGACAGCAATAGTGCGTGCACATCGGCGTGGCGGATCGACCTTGAGAGCTCAGGCGGTGGCGAGAAGGTCGACAACGGAACCGTGAGCGCCCCAATGCGCGCTGCCGCCAGCCAGGTAACCACCCAGTCCGGGCCGTTCGCGTACATCAAGCCGAGACGAGTGCCCTTGCCAACCCCGGCCGCCATGAGACGGCCGGCGAGCTCAAGGCTCCGGTCGTCGGCCTGCCGGTACGTCAACCTCGAATCGATGCCGACCAGGAAGTCGTCGTCCGGTCGCTCACGACGCAGGGCCAAGGCCTCCGGGATACTCGCCGGAAGTCCCTTGAGCAGGGGGTTCAGACCGATGATCTTCTGCATATGTCGTTCTCTCTTGGTAGTCAGAGGCGCAGATCGATCCGTTGCCTGCAACTGTTACTGTGCTAGGAGGAGAATATACTTCTACTTCTGGTCATCGCCCAAACGGGAGCGCACGTGGTCGAGTTGCGAGGGGATCCAATCGGCTCGATCGGTACTGTCCTCGACCGGACGCTCGAGATNNAGCCCGCCCGGGAGGCCCTCGTCGCATCGAACGGACGGCTGAGCTACGAGCAGCTCGACGCAATGGTCGACCGGGCGGCGGGCGCGCTCCACGAACTCGGCGTCGGCCGAGGCGACGTCGTCGCAGTCAGCCTGCCCAACCAGCTCGAGATCGTTGTCACGTTCTACGCGACAGCGAGGGTCGGCGGCGTATGGCTCGGCGTCAACCGAGGCCTGGCGGTGCCGGAGAAGTCCTTCATCCTTGGCGACGCGGGTGCGGCGGTCCTCATCGCTGATGAGGCCCTCGTCGGCGATCTCGGCACATCCGGTGACGTGACAGCCCGGCTCGTCGGGGCCGGCGGCTCGTCCCGCGAATGGGAGGCCCGCGTGGATGCCGGAGGTCGCTACCCGAGAACCGTACGCGGGCGAGACGAACCTGCGGGCGTCGCATACACAAGCGGTACGACCGGACGCCCCAAAGGCGTGGTCCACTCGGAGCGGAACCTCCTGCTCCCCGCCATCGTCCTCCGGCAGGCCCGCTGGTTCGATAGCTCCTTGCGGCGCGGCGACTGCGCAGCTCTGACGATCCTCAACCTGCAGGTGACCAGCACTCTCCTCGCCGCGGAGGCCGGAGGCACCCAGGTGGTGATGGACCGGGTGGATGCGCCCGGTATTGCGGGGTGGATCCGAGACGAGCGCGTCACCTCATGGTTCGGTGTCCCGACCATGCTGCGTGATCTGGCCGTGTCGACTGAAGTGAACGACAGCGACCTCGCCACGCTCGACGACGTGTGGACCGGAGGTACATACTGCCCGCGCGCGGTCCGCGAGCAGTTCGAGGCACGGTTCGGCAAACGGGTGCACGCCACATTCGGGATGACCGAGGTGCCCACCGTCATGACCATCGAGCCCCGAGGCGAGCCTGCCGTCGAAGGTTCCAGCGGCAAGTCTCTCCCCCACTTGGTGGTGGAGATCATCGATGATAATGGAGGAGTCCTGCCACCCGGCCAGACCGGAGAGATCACGGTCCGGGCAGCCCATGACGGCGAGTGGGCCGGGCATTACACTCCGATGCTCGGATACCGCGGGCTCCGACACAATGTGGCCGACGTTGTGGTCGACGGCTCGCTCCGGACTGGGGACATGGGCGAGCTCGACGATGGCGGGAGCCTCTTTGTCCGAGACCGGCGGAGCTCGCTGATCCTGCGAGGGGGAGCCAACGTGTATCCGGCCGAGGTCGAGCGGGTGCTGCTCACCTTTCCCGGGGTAGGGGGGGCTGCAGTGGTGGGTGTGCCCGATGACCGTCTCGGTGAGCGCGTCGCGGCAGCGATCGAGCTCGTCCCGGGCGCCATGATCTCGACGGATTCGTTGCGTGACCATTGCGCACAGCAGCTCGCGCGCTACAAGGTGCCTGAGCGCTGGCGGATCGAGGCCCTACCCCGCAATGCGATGGGCAAGGTGGTCCGGCCAGTAGTCGAGAACTGGTTCAGTCACGAGACCGGGAATTTGCGAGAACCCAGCTAGATCAGATCGGGTGCCCCCCGAGCGCCTCGCCTACTCGTCCCCGTCGAGCAATCTCCTCGTCTGCAGAAGATTCCGATCTCTGTCCGCAACGCTCGACTTGGTCAGTGGAGAACGTGTTTTGTTGCCCTCGGCGGGAGCCTCCAGGCGACGCTGGGCTAACGGGTTGTGGTGCTCGGGGGGCGGGATACGGCCGCTGCCTATGAGGCCGCCGTCGATCCGGATGTCGCAGCCGGAGATAAATGACGCGGTGTCGCTGCAGAGGAAAGCTACGAGCGCAGCGATGTCCCTGACCGAGCCTGGCAATGGGGTGTGGCCCGGACGCTTGATCGGCGTGGCCTTGATCAAGGCTGTGACGATTTCGGAGTCCGTCATCTCCAAGCGCCCCATCTCGGTGTCGATCAAGCCTGGAGCGATCGACACGATCCGAGCACCCTGTCGACCCCAGGGGCCGGAGAGCCGCTCGCAGGCTCGCATCACTCCTCGCTTGGCGAGCACGTAGCCGATGGTGCCGTCGAACGGCACCGTCAGACGGGCAGCGACCTCGTCGAGGAAGCCGCCAGCCAGAGGGTCGTCGAGAAGCGGATCCAGTTCCGGGGCGAGGTCGGCGTAGCCTGCGATGGATCCGACGCACACTGCAGCAGTACCAGGTCCTGCGTGGGGAGCCAGCGCGTCAAGGACGCGGGCGGTCCCCACCAGATCCACATCGAGCACCGTACGTCCGTCCGCCATCTGCGGTGATAGGCCCGCCGTGTGCGCGAGCGCTCTGAGACCCCCGAGTGCCCCGACCCGTTCGCCGAGCGCGACTACGTCGGCATCCTTGGTCACGTCGCAGACGGCGATCTCTACTGACGCGCCGGCGTCGGCGAGGTCGCGTCGAACGGGCTCGAGTCGATCGGTGTCGAGGTCCGCCAGGATCAGCGGGCCGAAGACGATGAGAGCGCGGGCGATCGCCGCGCCCATCCCCCCAGCGCCTCCGGTCACGACGACGGCGCCCGTCCCGACAACCATTCAGCGCGTAGACTTGGTAGGCGTCGGATCGACTCCGAGACCGCTTGAGCAAAACGCCCAGAGCTCCTCAGCCGTGATGCGGCCGCCCTGTTCCGACCCGAGGATCCGGTTGTGCACAGCGCTGAGCACGGTGTGGTGCAGGAGCTGTGCGGCGCTCTCGACTGACAGCCGGGTCTGTAGCCGGCCCGAAGCTGCTGCATCCCTCACGAGCTCCTCCACGAGACAGATCTGTGGCCGGTACGCGAGCGCCAGCTCCTGCGGTCGTGTCTCCGCCAGCCGGTTGCTGTAGGTCGTCAGGGCCCGATATACCGGAGTGACGTCGGAGGTGAGGTCGTAGATAGCTTCGATGTAAAGCCGCACTCGCTTGATCGGGTCGCTCTCCCTATCACATGCCTTTCGCAACCTGGGCGTCACCTCCTTAGCCAGGATGGTCTGGTGTACGGCGACTAGGAGATCGTCCTTGCTGGCGAAGAAGTTATAGAAGGTGCGGATCGACATCCGCGACCGGTCGACCACATCCTGCACGGTGAACTCAGTGCTTCCCCCCTCGTTCATCAGCTCGATCGTCGCTGCCACGAACCGGTCGCTTCGCGCTTGGGCTCGCCCACGGGCGCGTTGGAGCGAGCGCTCAACACTCTGCTGCTTCCAGTCGGGTATACCGTCCTCGTCGGTCGGTTCCGAGGTCAGTGTGGTTGCTTTCGCTCGTGCCATGTCTACGGGTCCTTGGAATGGGACGCACTTGGTTGTGCGAGCCAGATGCTCCTCAATGAGTCATTCGATTCTCCAGGCTACAGGGCCTGATCGGAAGGTCCGAGCATTCCAGAGATCGAGTCGAGGAAGCTCACGACTGCGGCGCCGACCTGATCCGCTCGGTCCTTATGCACAGCATGCCGGCCGCCCTCGACTGTCACGAGCGTGCATCGCGGGTGCGTCGCGACGACTAGGTCAGCCTGGCGAACTCGCCGAGGGTCGTCCCGATCGCCGACCACCACCAGAATCGGACAATCGATCTCGGCTAAAGCAGCCAGATCGGCCTTGGGACGGCGACCAGCTCGCTCGCAGAGCTCGACCATCAGCTCGAGCCAATGATCTTCGCCGTGGCGATCCGCGTGTAGTCGGCGAAGTGTCATCGGCCAACCCGAAACCAACTGCTCGCGGGTGGGAACGCTCGACTTAGGGTCGCCAAGGCCCGGGCTGAGCAGCACAAGGCTGGCGCACGTTCCGGGGTTGGTCAGCTCGAGGTCGAGCACCACCTCAGAACCGAACGAGAAGCCCAGGACGTGAGGGCGGGCGGCTCCGTCGTGTTCGATGAGCGCCAACAGATCGCCGTTTACCAGTTCGATGCTGACCTGGCCAGGGCGATGGTCCGACGCGCCGTGGCCGCGCAGATCGGGGATGATCATCCGGTAGTGGTCGCTCAGGGTGGCTGCGAGGCCGGACCACTCGTAGGCGCCCGTGCCGGATGCACCGTGGACGCAGAGCACGTTCGGTCCCGATCCGACCACGTCGTAGTACAGCGATAGGCCGTCGTGCTCGTAGTTCGCCACGTCCAGCGCCGTCAGTGTGCCGGCAGGGCAGTGGTCTTGGTCTCCAGGTGCATCTCGAGACCCTCAGGCCCGCCTTGGCGGCCAATAACGCTGGCCTTGTAGCCGCCCGATCGGCGAGTCGGCCGCGTGCCCGCTCCCGCCGTTCACCCCGACGGTCTCGGTGCCGATCCGGCGGGCCACAGCTAAAGCCCTCTCGTTCGACGTCGCGCGCGGCCGGACAGGCCGTAGATCGCCCGTCGTCATCGCGCAGTTGCATCCTTGGTCACGAGCACCCGTTCCTGGAGGCGGAGTACAGTCAGCTATCGCTACAACAAAAGTATCATTCTACTACGGAGGATAGGATGCTCAGAGGTAATGAGCTGGGCGGACTGCGGGTCCTGGTCGTCGGTGCGTCTAGCGGCATCGGTCGAGAGATTGCTCTTCAGCTCGTCGGCCGAGGCGCACGTGTCGCAGTGGCGGCACGGCGAGCCGACCGACTGGCCGACCTCGTCGGTGCGACCCCGATCGCCTGCGATGTGCGCGACCCCCTTCAGTGTGAGCGGGCGGTAGCGCGAGCCGCCGCAGACTTCGGCGGACTTGACGCTGTCGTTTATGCCGCCGCTGTGAGCAGGATCACCCCTGTCGACACCGCTGACATTGACGAGTGGAAGGCCGTTTTCGAGACCAACGTGTTTGGCGCCGCGCTCATCACGAAGTTCGCCATCCCGTACCTAACGGCTGAAGGCAGCGCGGGCCGCGCTGTGTTCCTGTCATCTGACTCCTCGGACGTGGCCTTCCCCGGGCTTTCTGCCTATTCCGCATCAAAGGCTGCGTTGGGACGGTTCTGCCAGGGCCTGTCCGACGAGCTGCCTGCCGTGTCGGCGACCGAGGTCGTCGTCGGCCCGACGGCCGGCACCGACATCGCCGACGGGTTCGACCCCGTGCTATTCGGCGTCTGGGCGACTCGCTGGTTTGAGGAGGGCTTCGTTCGTCATGGCCTGCAACAGCCCGCTGACGTCGCCCGTGTGGTCCTGACCCTCCTAGAGGAAGCCTCACCCCCTCGTCGGACCTTCGCCGTCGGAGTGTCCGCGGTGGCAGCGTCGCTCGAGGAGGGCCGGCTTCAGGCGGAGGCGAAGGCCCCGTGAGCCTCGGCCAGATCCTTCAGGTCCTGCGGCTCGACGAGGTCGGACCCGATCGGTACTTGGGTCAGAACCTGCCGGACTCCCCCGGCGTCGTCTTCGGTGGCCAGTTGCTCGGTCAGGCGATCGCGGCTGCTGCTCGCACCGTGCCGCACGCCGGTGCCGGCCGCTCGTTTGGTCGAGCAGACGTGTTCTCGGCCGATGGGCAGCTCGTCGCCTCGTTCTCCCAGGAGAACATGATCCGGGCGTTCGACGCAGACCGAGCACCCGCCACAGGCGAACGCTCGAAGTACTAGCGCCGACCGCTAGGAGTTGTTCCGGGCCTTCATGGCAGCGAGGTCGGCCATCACACTGGTCTGACCGCCGGTGTGCGCGATGGCGCGGGCGTGACCGAGATGGTGAATGTCGAAGTTCGCCGCGATCGAGTTCGAGAATCCCATTGCGTCGACCGCCCCGTTGATCGCCCGCTTGGCGAGCCGCACCGCCCAGGGGTCCATCGCAGCGATCGACGTCGCCAGTTCCGCCGTCCGGCTTTCGAGCTGCCCGAGTGGAACGACTTCGTTGACCATCCCGCACTCGCGGGCCTGCTCGGCTGAAAGGGCAGAGGCGGTGAAGAGCAGCTGCTTGGCTCGGCGGGGCCCGAACTCCCACGGATGAGCAAAGAACTCGATCCCCGGCATGCCCATCAGACCGACAGGGTCGGAGAACTGGGCGTTGTCCGCGGCGATGATGAGATCACACGGCCAGCACAGCATCAGGCCGGCAGCGATGCACTTGCCCTGCACGGCGGCGATCGAGGGCTTGACCAGGTCGCGCCAACGCTTGGCGTAGTGGAGGTAGCCGCGCTCCTCCCAGTCGTAGTAGGTGTCCACGGTGAGGGCACCGTCGACTCGCTGGGGACCGAGCGCGCGATCCCCGCCGCCCTGCATGTCGTGCCCGGCCGAGAAGTGCTTGCCGACCGTGCGCAGGACGACCACGCGGACCTCACGGTCCTTGTCAGATTCAGACCACGCATCGTCGAGTTCGCGCAGGACCTGCGGGGTCTGTGCGTTGGCGGCCTGCGGACGGTCCAACGTGATGACGGCCACACCGTCGTTTGTCTCGTACCGAACGAACTCTGCGTCCACGGTTGTCCCCCGTCTGTGACCCGCTCGTGGGTGGAGCCGCGTCTGCGGCGCGAGCAGGCAAACAGTAAGGCCCGGACGACCCCAGGTGCAAGCCATCTGTCGTACATGAATATCTTGACTTGCTTCTATCAAAGAACGATATTCTACTTACAAATACCACTGCGAGGAGCGCCAATGCGTCCGGAGGATCTCATCCTTGTGAGCGTCGACGACCACCTGATCGAGCCGCCTGACATGTTCGACGCCCACGTGCCCGCCAAGTACAAGGATCTCGCCCCCAAGGTGGTCACCCACAAGGGCGTCGACACCTGGATCTTCGGCGAGCAGCGAGCGACGTCCATCGGGCTGAATGCGGTCGCCTCTTGGCCCAAGGAGGAATGGGGTTTCGACCCGGTCGGGTTCGCCGAGATGCGACCCGGCGCCTACGACGTGCACGAGCGGATCCGCGACATGAACGCCAACGGTGTCCTATCGTCGATGAGCTTCCCGTCGATGGCCCGCTTCGCGGGGCAGTTCTTCATGGACCATCCGG
>PMHU01000269.1 GCA_003156795.1 Acidimicrobiaceae bacterium | reverse complement strand
CCATTCCCGTTCCTGGTGGATACCGGAGGATCTACAACTCTCGTGGATTCGAGCCTTGCGGCGCAGCTTCACCTCGCCCTCGTTGACGGGCCTCGGACCGTTACCTCATTCACCTGCAAGCGGCAGATCTCATTCGCAACTGTTTCACGGTGGTCGGTAGGCAACACGACATTGCTTCCGCAGACCGTAGAAGTCGGAACCGCCCAGTCCCCGGTCCTTCCGAACCTTGACGGGATACTCGGCTCGGACACACTGAGCAGCTTCGGTGCGGTCAGAATCGACTACCAACAACAGACCCTTACACTCGGCCCACAAAGTGCTCCCCTTCGATCAGACGTAGCGGGTGGCTCGGGACCCCCCTCGGTCTCTGCGTCATTGACAGAGGGCACATCGTTGGCCAGTCCGATGCCCGTCAAGGTAGTAACCGAACTTCTGTTCCCCGACCACCTACAACTGACAGAGGTAAGGCCCACCGTTGACCTGTCGTTCGGGCCCAACCGGTTCACGCTGACTCTCGACACGGGCGCAGGCACAACAAACCTCGATCCGAGCGTCGTCAAGATGCTCCGGCTGGCGCCGGCGGGCGCACCCGGCGCTGCCTACGCCGGGCTTGACTGCCCCGTCGTGGTCAACCACTACACGATGGGGCCCGCGCTGCTCGGAAAGCTGCAGCTTCCCGCGCAGACGGTCGGCAGCAACTTCGTTCCCCCTGGCACGGTCGGCGTGTTCGGTTCCGGGACCCTGATCAACTACAACCCCGTGCTCGTTGACTACACCGACGGCGAACTCTTCCTCGGCCAAGGCAAGCAGGCTCAGTCGGGCCCGTCAGAACGTCCCATCTCGTCCGGGTGACCTCGGCCGATGGGTCCACGGCCACGAATACGGATTCGGCTTCGCACTCGGCGGTGGGCTTGGCGCCAGTCCCGTCCATCTGGCTCGCTTCAGATCCTGACTCAGAGAGTCACTTGGGGCGTCATTATGCGTCGCCTGTGAGCGCGAGTACCGGGCGATACTTTGGGTGTGCGGCCGTCCCGGTGCCCGCGCCCGATCCGTATCGGCAACTTGCCATGCAGCGTTGCGTCTAACCGCTTCTGACGAGGTCTTCGATCTTTTCTAAAGAGGTTGTCATCGCGGCAGGCATCCAGCCCCGCATGTCTTCCTGCAGGTCTTCCTGCCAGTCGTCTGATGATCTTGAGCAGTCAAAGAACTCCGTTATGAACGTGGCGGCCGGGCCGACCGCTTCAAGCTGGTATCCCCACCGGTGATGCAGGTTGTGACCGATGTTGGGCTGAGCCTCTTCTCGGGAGGTGGCGCTGAGAACCGGCTCCCATGCGATGCGCCGTTCCGGATCGAACTCGACCACGTGATTGTCGATGGCGTAGTTGCCCAGAAAGTCGTTGTGCATGCGCATGGTGAACACGTTCCCGACGTTCGTCAACACGCCGGGCGTGACCAACTCTACGAGCATCCCCGATCCGTCGAAGTCTGAATGGCGACCCGGGTCGGACAAAAGAGCGAACACCGCCGCCGCTGAGGCCTCGACCCTGCGCGAGGCTGTGACGTGGTTGGTTCTGCTCATGCGATCCTCCTCTATACAGGGCCTTCCGTTTGAATGTACGACGTCAGCGCCGGTCCGAACTCATCGCGGACCGGGCGATCCCATGATCGGGGTGCCCAGAAGCCGGTCAACGCTATCGAATGCCGGAATCCGGAGCCGTCAGAACCGCTGGGCCGACGTCTGGGCGCGGACGGTGTCGTGGATGAGCATGAACCGCATCGACCAGTACCCAGGTCGTGGCTCGGGGAGCTCGTGCCGGGCCCGGAAGAACCCGGTCAACGTGACGGCTCCGGCGGCGAGCCAAATGATCACCCCGACGGCCAGGACCCACGGCGTGGATCCCAACGACTTCACGATGAGGCCCGCGATGGCAACGGCCAGCCCGACGTACCCTACTCGGAGGGCCCAGACAGCCATCCTCCAGTGTGGGTTGTATTGCAGGTCCGGCGGCTCGTTCATACCAGGAAGCCTTCCACCGTTGCGCGACCCGCGCCACGGTCCTCCCGGTCGGTCCGTGGATGATCGACACTCAGGTGATCCAAGCCAGCGCTGAATGTTCTGACTCGTGTTCGGCCCGCCCCTCGACCGGCCCACCAGCATCGGCGCATAGTCGGCGGGGATCTGTCCAGTACAGGCACCTCGGTGGTGGTCGCAGTACCCTGGTCTGTATGGGCCGCTCGCTGACCAAGAAGCCTCTCGCGCTGTTCGGCGCCTTGGGAACCATGGCCGCGGTCTGGTGGTTCGCCCTCAGACCTCGGTTTCGGAATCGGTCTCATTGATGACGAGGCGCAGAACGTTGGGTGGGCCGCGGGTCGCTATTCGCCGAGCTCTCGGAGCCCACCGACCTTTCGCCTCCGGTCACGAGGACGCAGCTCGACGAGTCGCTCCTGGGATTGCTCTGAGAGGAACCCCATCTCATAGAGGTAGTTCAGTCTGCGGAGTTCGTCGTCTTCCTCAACTTTGATTCGATCAGTCAGATCACTGTCGACGCTCTCGAGTCCGGCGATGGTGAGGCCATCTGGCAAGCATCGGACGGTCAGCGTTCGCCAACCGTGCCCCAGGCGCCCGTTTTGACGCGGTCTGGCGTCGAGGGCCGACCCGTCTGATCCGCATGTCGGGCGGACGGACGGTTACGCCACATCACCCTGTTCCAGATCGGGTGATCGCGACTGGGCTCACCAGGAGAGATCGGTGATCTTGGCTGGGTCGGGTCGCCCCGCTGAGACGGCGGTCACCCCGTAGAGGGTGGAGGGGTCGGTCGTGGCGTTGTTGCTCTGAACGATTGTGTAGAGCTTCTTACCAGCGACAGCAGACAGTTCAACGTCGGCACCGTCGAGCATCCAGATATACACCGTCCCTGGGGTCATGGCCGTCGGTGTTGCGGGGTAGTTGGCGAATGGAAGGGTCGGCTCAACTGCCCCTAGTTGCGAGGCTGGCGAGAACTGCTGGTTGTTGGTCCAAACCGTCTGCTCCGCTGTCAGAGCGTTGCGCAGGTTGGTCTCGGCGGTTCGGGTAGCTGCTGGGCCTGCCCCCTGGCGGCTTAGCGACCAGGAGCCAACCCCTATGGCCGCGACCAGAACCGCGACGGTCCCGGCAAAGGCGATGGGTCGCCGCTTCGCAGTCTTGCCAAGATGAGCGAGAGCGGGTTGCAGCGGGTTGACAGGTGATCTTGACCGCGCCGGACGACGAGATCCGTTCGGGTCGGCCCGCGTTCCGCAGTTATGGCAGTACGGCCCGACCAGGGACAGTCCGCACTGGCCGCACACCAATGGGGTGGCAATCGCCGCAACTCCAGCCGATTGGGGATTCGTAGCCGGTTGCTGGCGGCTTGGTCGCGGCGATTCCAGGGCGGCTCGGTGTTTGTAGCCCACTGCTCGCTGCCTCGCTCGGGCCAGGAGGTCGACAGCTACGAGCACCGCCATCCCGATGAGGATCTCTTCTCCTGCGTTCGCTCGCATCGTGTCTGGATAAGGGCCAAGGTCAAGGGTGGCCGTGGCCATGTTTCGATCGAACAGCGCGCCTACACCGATCACGGTGGTCCCAGCGGCGCACAAGGCGAGCAAGGTCAGCGCTCCCCGAATCACGGTCCCATTGAGGTCGTAGCGTTGGTTCAGCCACACCGCAGCCGCGCCCCCGATCACTAGCAGGTAAAGAGAACGGTCCGCGAAGGTGGAGGCGATGATCCAGGTGGGATGCCCGGAGCCCGCAGAGGTAAAGCTGGACTGGAAGGCGTTCGAATCCGGAGATGGGACCGTGACCGACTCGACCGCGTCGGGCTGGAAATGTCGTGCGTCGAGCACGGCGGCTAGCAACCGCCAACAGCAGACGGCAACGAGACTGCACAGGCCCACGGACGACAACTGGGCAACGCGTCTGTCCACACAGCTTGGATCGGCAAAACTGGAGATTTCTTAACGAAACCGTCACCAGCCACCCCGAAGATCGGTGCGTGCGTCGTAGGGGCGACTCTGCAGGGTTTCTACTAGGGCGAGCGCCTGGTGTTCCATCCCGCTCTCGTGATCACGATGACGACCAGGCAGCCGTCGGTTCCCGATTCGACGTTCCCGAGCGCTGTTCTCGCGATTGAGCGGTGTCCGGCTTGGTGCGCGATGCTGGTTGTAACGTCCAGCTTCGAGCTGGCCCGCAAGTCTGTCTGAGTTCACGAGGAGTCGACATGCCCGAAACGGTGTTCCTTGCCGACCGCATCGAAATAGCGCGTCCCGTCCCGGCGTCACCTTCTGCCATTTTCGACATTCTGCGTAGCCCAGCAGGTCATGTGGCCATTGACGCGTCCGGGATGTTGCAGGACTTTACCGGTGCACCAGCCGAGAAGGTCGGCGACACCTTCGTCATCCACATGGACCGCGAGTCGCTCAACGATGTCCCACTTGGCAGGTACGACGTGACCGTACACATCATTGTCTTCGAGCGGGACAAGGAGATCGCCTGGGACCTCGGGCCGAACATCCCGTACCCACACTTCTACGGGTACCGCTTGGAGCCAGAAGAGGACGGCGTGACCAACGTGACGTCCTACTACGACTGGTCCAAGATAAGCGGCGACATCAAGGCCCGGTTTCCGATCGTGCCCGAATCGGCCTTGCGAGCCACGCTGGGGATCCTGGAGCGAACGGTCCGAAAGGGCCTATGACGGGCAGCTCCAGGCTGACCTGCCCAGGAGCATTACCATCGTTGGGCTGTTGAGTTCTTACCCGTGTCGCCGCTCCAGCCCCTCTGCGATGGCGGCGAGCCGGTCGAGGGAGGCCCGTAGCTTCTCGGCTGTAGTGGCCCGGGCACGCGGTATCCGGGACCGATCAGTCAGCTCAGTCCAGTCATAGGTGTGGGCGACGAGCGTGAGCGACGGGCCCAGCGGTTCGAGTTCCCAGGCCCAGAGATGCCCGGGCGGGGACTTACCCTGGACCGATGGTCGCCACGCGATGCGACGACCCTCGACGAAGTCGACTACATGGTTGTCACGGATTCCGCCCCTTTTGAGCCGCACCGTGAATACGTCGCCCAGTGCGCGCACGCGCTGTCCCGGCGCAGCTTCTTTCAGGTTGTCGTTGCCGTCCCAGCGCGGCTGCTGTGCCGGGTCAGCGATGAGTTCGAAAATGCGGTCTGCGCTGGCCTCGATCTCGCGATCTGCCCTTACGACGCGCTCAGACTCCATTCGGCCGGGCGTGCACCCATCTTGCTTCATGCGCGGGCGTCAGGTCCGTGTGGTAGCGGGTGACGCAGGCCGGCCGTAGGTGACCGCGTCTACAACCTGTTTGGGCAGACTCTCGACAAGTTGCGGATCTGGCTGAGCTCCGAGGGCGTCGTTGATGGTGGAGAACGCTATGCGTAGAGCCACGAAGGCGGTGATAGCGAATACCTGTTCGTCGTTGAGTCCTGCGTCTCGCAACGCCTGGACGTCGGCCGGAGTCGTCGCGTTGGGATCCTTGACAATCTTGCGTGCCCAGGCGGCCATAGCCTTCTCCTGGTCGCTCAACTCGCCATCACGGCCGGTCAGCACTCCTGCCGCCAGGTCTGGGTCGGTCGCGCCGGCGAGCTTTCCGCCCCAAGCCATTGAGCAGTACGAGTCACCGAGAGTCGACGCGGCGGCGGTAACCAGGATTCCTCGCTGACGGAAAGCCAGCCCGCTGGGTTTGAACGCCTGCGACATCAACTTAAAAAGCCGGTCGATGGTCTCGGGTTGGTACGCCCACAACCGGGACACGTTCCACACGTAGCCGCTGTCAGCCATGTCTTCGTCGAAGTGCGCCTGGACCTGCGGGGTTATCGGTGGCCGTCCGAGAAAGCTGCCAGTCATCTCCACTCCACTCCATTCCTTCCGGTTTTCGGGGCGAGCCTACGAGATCACGAGCGAACGCCGAATCGAAGTCTCCTGCCTGACCGCGCCAGCCGCGCCTGGAGGCGATGCATACCAGGCTCGGTGCCCGGTTCAGCGACAGACCGCTCCATCGCGTTCTGGCCCGGCGCCCTTGGCTATGAGATCGTGCCGTTCAGGTGGAGGCGGCGGCTCGGTTCGGCGCGGCGAGGGACCAGACGTCGAGCGGACCGCTGCGGAGAGGAGGACCGAATATGCTCGAAACGAGGTCGGCCACTGTTGCTGCCGGCTTGGCTTCAGTCGTATCGACCACGATGGCCGTGACGTCGTACCTTGTGACGAAGTCAAGCAACTGTTGGCGCGCCGCCTCGAGCAATCCGGTCGAGATATCGAAGTTACGCGGACGGCTCAAAATCGCTGCTATCGCCTCCGGCGCTGTTGGCAGCGGGGTTTTATTCAGGAGTGGATTGGGGTCGGGCCTCAGCGCATAGCCGCCTAAGAGAGAAAAACGCATGCCGTCCTCGGCCTGCCAGAACATGGCCTGATCGCTGGGATAGGACGGGTATGGGACGGTGAACACCACCGCACCCGTGGGAATGTGGTGCGACACTGAGCCGCCTGCGAACTGTTCTGCCGTGCCGAGCGCAGCTATGGGGACGCGGCTCACCGGCAGGACCGGTGCCAGGGCGGCCGCAATTGCAACGGCCCCGATCGCGGCCACCGCCGCAGCCTTGCGGCGCGTCCTGGTGCCTGCTCTTGGGCCAGTCGATCGGGTGACCAGCCGGGTGTTCTCGACGAGCCCCGCGATCGCAAAGGCGACCAGGACCGCCGCCGCCCAATCGACGTAAAGAGTCAGGCGGGGCGGTGTCACGTCCTGCAGCACCGGGATCCGGGTGAGCAGCGCAAACGGCAAGGGAACGTGAGTGACCCGGCCGTTGACCACCAAGCGCGGACCGAGGGCGAGCAGCCACGCGGCCACGGCGAGCACCGCGGCGGCCCGCACAGCGATCAGGTTGCGGAAGCGGAACACCACCCACACGAGCAGGATCAGGAGAGGCACCCCCACGAATGCCATATCTCCCTGAAGCGCAATCGTCGGTCCCTGCCAGCCCAAGATCCTGCCCGCAAGGAGGTAGCGATCCGCAGGGAGCATCGAACCAAGGACATCGATTCCTGGCAGGGTGACTGGTTGGGTCGGCCCTAGCACCCGTTGCGGGCCGAAAAGCGCGTACCAAGCTGGGTACGCCAAGCACGGCACCGCCACTGTCGTAGCGCCGGCCGTCAGGCGACAAAGGGCCTTCGTCTGGGTGCGGGGTGGCTGGCGCCGAGCCATCTTCCAGGCCGCGAAGACCGCGAGGGTCACGACCGCCACGAGCGCGGTCGTGATGAGGACCTCCGCTGATATGAAGTATTGGGCGACAGCCAAGACCCCGAGGAGCATCCCTCGCTTGAAGGCCCCACCGGAGCGTGACCGCGAGACCTCCTCGGCGACGATTAACAACATGATCGGCGGCAGAGGCACAAACACCAGGAACAAGTGAACCGGGGCCTGGTGGGTCATGTAGGGCGAGAAACCGTACAGCGCCCCGCCTACACCGGCGGCGAGTCCCGAGCGGACCAACCTCCTCAGCACCAAGAAAGCCGACAACGAGGACAAGACGAGCCCCAATCGCAGAAGGAGCACAAAGGTCCCTACGGGGCCGATGACCGCCGTCACCGGAGCGAACAGGATGCCAAGAAAGGGGAGACCAACATTGTCGGCGAGGTTGATCCCACTTGGGTAGTCGATGAGGCTGGTGTGGAAGGGCATATGCCCGTGACCGAGACTGACCCGGGCTAGTTCAAGAAACCACACCTGCAAAGCAGCGTCACCACAAGCGCACCCGGGTAGATGGGTGCGGTCCGCCAACCCGAGCGGGAACAGCAGAAGCCATGCTCCGATGACATACGAACTGACGGCGACGAGGCCAACCAACCAGGATGATCGAGGCGGACGCCACGCCGTAGGCAGCCGGACCATTGGCCGTCGGTCCGCTAGCCGTCCACCTCTTGCCACCGGTTAAGGCGCAGAGCCAGCACGTGGATGGCAACTCGTCGAAGCCGCTCGGCTCATGGTCTGGACGTTATCTGCCCGCTCCTGTGACCTCGATTTTGGGAGAAGCCAGGCGGCTCTCCCAGTCCAACCTTTCCGTCCCTCCGTCGAATCGACTCCGATGATTCCATCCATCCCGAGCTCGGACTTCGCTTTCGGCCAACCGGTTATTGCTCTCGACCGGGCGTCGACACGTCATCGCTCGCCGTGGAGATGATGGCGACCGCGCTGGCGACGTTCCTGCCAATTCGAACGGCGCCTGATCGGCCAGCGAACCAAAGAGGGCATGGCGGCCAAGAAGCCAAGAGCGTCCGCCTCGGGCGTCTTCGGCTGCCCACCTCTGATGGTTGCGATTGTCCAGTGCGTTCGTGTGTGAGAGGGTGTTCTTGAGATAGGTAGAGAAAAAGGGGGCCCGCTCGCAGGATGAGGCGGGGAGGTTGGAGGGGAGACCCGATGAGGTGTGTCCGGCTGTCGCTCGTTGCAATTGTGGGGGGGTTCGTCGTATCCGTCTTCGCTGGCTCGTATCCGGCTATGGCGACGGGAAACCAGGGCGGCGCTGTCACGAGCTATCCGGCCAACATTTTTGCTGAACCGGCGGGCATTACTGCGGGGCCCGACGGGGCGATGTGGTTTGTGAACAGCGGCAACAGTTCGATCGGACGTATCACGACCGGTGGTGTCGTTAGCACCTTTACCGGCGTCGGGATCAGTAATCCTCAGGAGATCACGGTTGGTCCTGACGGGGCGATGTGGTTCACCAACGACGGTAACAACTCGATCGGGCGGATCACGACGGCCGGCGCGGTTACGGACTTCACGGCGACCGGAATTGACGGTCCGCTTGGGATCACCGCCGGTCCTGACGGCGCCTTGTGGTTCACCAACGAGGGGTCGATCGGCCGGATCACCACGTCGGGAGCGGTGACTCTCTATAAGGGGGATGGAATCTTTAACTCGGTCGGGATAACCGCCGGCTCGGACGGGGCGCTTTGGTTCACCGACGGCTATACCAACGATGTGGGGCGTATCACCACTTCGGGCGTCGTCTCGTACTACGGGAGCGCCTTGATCGACAATCCAAGAGCGATCACCGCCGGCCCGGACGGCGCCTTGTGGGTGGTCAACGCCACGAGCTATAGCCAAGTCCCGATACCGATCGTGCAGATCACGACCAGCGGGACCATCACCGGCTACCGGGCCGGCGGGGGTTTCGATGGCCCTTCGGGTATAACGACCGGCCCGGACGGGGCGCTGTGGTTCACGTTGGGCTCCAACGCCGAGATCGGCCGGATGACAACCAGCGGGGCGGTGACCATGTACCCCTCCGCTGGGGTGGGCGGGACCTGGGACATCGCCGCCGGCCCGGACGGGGCCCTGTGGTACACCAACAAGACCGGCGGTTCGATCGGGCGCATGACCACCGGGGGGGTGGCTACCAACCATCCCGGCACTGGTGTGAGCGAGCCGGCGGCTATCACGGCCGGTTCCGACGGCGCCCTTTGGTTTACCGCCGAGGGCAGCAATTCGATCGGCCGGATGGACACGACTGGGAACGTGACCGACTACAGCGGTAGCGGCATCAATCTCTTGAACGGAAGTTCTATCACGGCCGGCCCGGACGGTGCCCTGTGGTTCACCAACGACGCCAATGGTTCGATCGGGCGGATCACGACCTCTGGGGTGGTGACCGACTACTTCGCGGCGTCGAACGACTTGCCGACGGGAATCACGGTAGGACCTGACGGGAACCTGTGGTACTTGAACGGAAACGGGTTCCCGAGCATCGACCGGATCACGCCCAGCGGCTTGGTCACCAGTTTCACCAACTCAACGTTCAGCGATCTGGACGGCCTGACCGCCGGTCCGGACGGCGCATTGTGGTTTAGCAACGATGACGGCCAGGGCCACCATTGGATCGGTCGTATCACGACCGCCGGAAAGGTCACCTGGTATCCCAATATCGTCGCCGGCCATCTGACCACAGGTTCTGATGGGGCCTTGTGGTTCACCAGCGGTCACTCGATCGGGCGCATGACCGTGTCTGGCTCGGTCACCTACTACCCGGTCTCGACCAACCCGCTCGCCATCACCGTCGGACCTGACGGGGCCCTGTGGTTCACGAGTGTCCACGGCAACATCATTGGACGGATCACTACCGCCGGGGTCGTTACCACCTACTCGGTCGCGGTCAGCCCCTCGCCTAACAGCCGCCCACAGAACATCGTCACCGGCCCCGACGGCGTGTTGTGGTTCACGAACTACGAAACGAATGCCATCGAGACGATCACCACCCCGCCATACTCGGAGATATCGCCCGCCTCGGGGGCGCCCGGGACCACAGTCACGCTCACTGGGGGTGGGTTCTCGCCCGGCGAGACCGTCAACTTCGAGTACAAGACCGGTCTATCTTCACCGTCCAAGGTATTGCTTTGCAGCGATTCGGCCGACACCGACGGATCTGTCTCGTGTACGGCCACCATTCCAGCCGATCCCGACTCGGGCGCTCCCGGCGTCCACAAGGTCCAGGCGAACGGCATGACCTCGCTTACCAAGGTGACCACCAAGTTCACTCTCACCTGAAGGCCTTAGCTGAAAAGCATGGCCGCGATACGAGCGCTCTAGGCGTCGGCGGTCTCAGCCACGAGGCCAACCCCCGGGCTCGGCTGGGTTCAGACGGCAGACGCTTTGATCACGCCGCGCTTACCGGCACGGGGGTGTCGTAGCCATCGCTATGGTCGGGGCCGCCGACCGTCCCGGTCCCCAACTCCCCGAACGCGTTATCACCCCAGCAGTCCACACCCCCGGCCGAGAGAAGAGCACAAACGCCTTCGCCGTCGGGGGCTAGCGAGGCAACACCGCTCAGCCCGGTCACGGTCTGGGGCGTGTCGTAGGCCTCGCCACCGTCGGGGCCGTTGACCGTTCCGTTGCCCAACTGCCCATGGTTGTTGATGCCCCAGCAGTCCACCGCACTGGTTGAGAGGATCGCACAGTAGTTGTCCAGGTCACTGGTAACCGAGGCGGCGTCAGTAAGGCCGGTGACCACCTGGGGCGTGTCATAACCCATGTTTCCCGCCGGTCCGATAGGCCCGTTAATCGTCGAGTTGCCCAGCTGCCCGGAACTGTTGTCTCCCCAGCAGTCCACCGCTCCAGTCGAACGCAGCGCGCAGTAGCTGTACTCGTCGCCGGTTACCGAGACCACCTTGGTGAGACCGGTGACGGCCTGGGGAGTGTCGTAGCCCTTCTCGCCGTCAGGTCCCCCGACCGTACCGTTGCCCAGATTTCCGTAGTTGTTAGGTCCCCAGCATTCCACCCCACCGGTCGAAAGGGTCGCGCAGGTGCTGTTGTCGTCCTTGGCCACCGACACCGCGTCGGTGATCCCGGTGACAGCCTGGGGTGTGTCGTAGCCGTCGCCTGGGTCAGGACCGCCTATCGTCCCGTTGCCAAGCGTCCCGTCGATGTTACTTCCCCAGCAGTCCACCCCACCGGTAGAAAGCACCGCACAGAAGTCTCCGAGAGAGACGGCGTCGGCGATCCCGGAGACCGCCTGGGGCGTGTCGTAGCCATCGTCTCCATCGGGTCCGCCGGTCGTGCCGTTGCCCAACTCGCCGTCGCCGTTATCACCCCAGCAGTCCACACCACCGGACGAAAGCAGCGCACAAGTGCTTGCACCAGTAGCGTTGAGCGAAACGACGTCGGTCAGGCCCGTGACCGCCTGAGGCGTGTCATAGGCGTCTCCTCCACCCGGACCGACCGGCCCATTGACCGTCCCATTGCCCAGCTGCCCGTTGGCGTTGTATCCCCAGCAGTCCACCGCACCGCCAGCGAGGATCGCGCAATAGCCGGCAAAGCCGTTGTAAGTAACTGAAACGGCGTCGGTAAGTCCGGTCACAGTCTGGGGCGTGTCGTAGCTATACCCATCTGCGTCAGGGCCACCGGTCGTCCCGTTGCCCAACTCGCCGTAGTCGTTGCGTCCCCAGCATTCCACCGAGCCGGTCGAAAGCACGGCGCAATAGCTTTCGTCGCCGTCGGAGGCCAGCGAGACAACGCCGCCCAGGGCTGTCCCTCCGGCTGACTCTTTGACCTTGGCGGTGGCCGTCACGTTCGGCCCGCTTGCCGCAGTCACAGTCAAAGTGAACTTGTATTTCACCTCGACCGTTGCAGGATTCGAAGGAACCGTCACCGTCGTCTTGACCTTGCCAGTCGAGCACGCGACCGAAACCGGCAGCCCCGCAATATCCGGGCTCGAGGAAAACTCGCAACCCGTGGCGCCGGTCACCTGCGCGCTCAGCTTCACCTGCCCGCCGGCACTAGCGAGCGATGAAGGGGTGGCGGTCAAAGTAGAAACCGTGGCGTCAGCTGGCGAAGCGGCCGCGGCGATATCAGATCCGATAGGTCCAAGCCCGCCAACCAAAAGAGCGAGGACCGCTCCCGTCGTCAGAAGGCCGAAGCCTCTGGGATGTCTCCTGCCTTCTGTGCACGCCACTACACCCTCCCCTGAACGCTCCGACGTCTGTCGGCAACGGCCCATCCCCCGGGAAACCCCCTGCGCAACCGCCAAGCACGATACCACTCACGAGTCGCCTCCCAATACGGTCGTCCAAGCACTACGGCCGATACAACCGACGCCGCCGCGCCGTGGCGCCACAGTCGGTCTCCGCGCTGCCAGCGGTGCCGGGAGGGGCTCGGCCGGACTGCGAAGCCCACGTAGATGGGTTGGCTCAGATGGGCGACCGCTCGTCGGGTTCTCGTGGTGAGCACACTCCGCATTGCGGGCAGGTGCTGCCCGGGCGCGGCTCGAGCGATCCGAAACCGCAGTTCTGGCACGTGACGGTCGCGACCGGCTGCGAGACCAATCTGGCCCCGACGCTATCGCCGTCACGTGAGACCGGGTCGGGTCTTGTTTCGCGGACGTCGTCGCGGCGATCTTTAGCCTTCAGCTGCGTGAGACGGGACCTTGACGTCTCTGACAGCTGACCAGCTCGAGCGAACCAGGTCAGCTGGCGCAGTTCGGAGTCCTCTGCGGCGGTCAAGCGCCGACTGAGCCTCTGAGGGTTCTCCCCTGACATAGCGTGTCACCGTTCCATGTGAGCGTTCCGTTCAAGCGCACGCGTCGGCGCTTCGTGAACAGATCTTTAGGTGCGCGCGGTGGGCTGGGCCATCGTGTCGGTGGTCAATGCGCTCCCGGGAAAGAAAATAGGTCAGATCCGCCCATTCCGGTCATCTGCGAATGGGAGAGGGGCTTCCGATGTGACCCGGGGCCTTGTGTCGACGTGCGGCCACTCCCAGTGAGTCGGCAGAAGCGGCGTCGACGTAGACCTCGTTCGTATCTGGCAACACGCCATTCGCCGAGTCTGCCGGCGCCGCACCGTGGACCGTCCGATACGAGTGCGCTCACAGCAGCGCTCGCAGTGCCTTCGCCGATTCGGCGGCGGCTCTTTCGACGGTCATCGCTCGCATCTCGTCACTGAAGATCTCGATCCCAACCGGCACTCCCGGCCGTATCGCCAAAACCCCGCAGATCACTTCGGCCAAGGGCAGCACCCCGTCTCCGGGAAGCAGCCGTCCGGTCATCGGAACATACGTGCTGTTCCGCTCGGCGGCACCCGGATCGCCAGCTTGCCAACAGCCGACGCTCCCCGCGGGCATGTCGCTCACCTGGACAGCGTGGACCAACTCGAACGGCACCTTCGCCCCGTCGGCTACCGATCCGACAGACCGGTAGTGATGCCACGTGTCGAGAAGCACCCCAATATCATCAGCCCCGACGTCGATGACAATCCGTATCGCCGTCGTCAGATCAGGTATCCCAGTGCCAGGGATGAACTCGACCACGACGGCCAGACCTTCGCTTCGAGCCCGCGTGGCGACGTCACCGATAGCCGCTGTAAGCGCACCGATATCGGTCTGAGCGCCGCCGAAATGGGCAACGCTGAGCCGTTTCGCCTCCAGTCCGAGCGCGGCGGTCATGCAGCTCTCCAGGGTGTTCTGGTAGCGAGCGGGCGCCGAACCCGAGGGTTGTCCAGGTAGACCGGCGGTCAGCGCGTCGATATAGCCCACGACGAGGCCCGCGTCGCGCAGACGGGCCCGCAGCTCCCCCGCCGTGTGTCCAGCAACCAACGCCGCGTCATACCACGGCGGCGGCACCGTAATAGACCCAAACCCCGCAACGGCCGCGGCATCGATCAACTCGAGCAGGGACCCCTGCCGCACGGTACCCCAGTTCAACTCCAACATCGTCATCACGACCCTCCCCTTGCCGTCGCGATTCTTGCACTCACTCGACAGATTCCAGAGCTGCTCTCAGGGGAGCAAGGGGCGGCTTGGCCGATTGTTGTGCGGAGTCTTCTAACGTCGATAACGGACGTCTGGCGGGACCCCGAGGCTAGACAGGCGGTCCACGACGGGACGCATCCTCAGGCGTGTCGGCCCGCTTCTGCCAAATAGCCAGCCGGCCGAGTCGGGCTGGGTAGAGCCCTTAGGCGGCTTGGCGGTAGCGGGCGACGGCCAGGGGAGCGAAGACCGCGATGATCCCGGCGCACCAGGCGATCGAGGTCAGGACGTCGGAGGTAGTGGGGCCGCCGAGCACGAGCGCCCGGACCGCCGAGACGGCCGCCGAAACCGGCTGGTGGTTGGCGTAGGCACGGAGCGGCGCGGGCATGGCCTTGGTGGACACGAACGCGTTGGACGCGAACACCAAAAGAGCAAGCAGGGGAAAAGACGCAGCTTGCGCGGCCTCAGAGTTCTTGGTTAGCAAACCGATCGTGGCCATAACCCAGGACATGGCGAACCCGAAGAGCAGCAGCATCGCTACGGCCGCGATCAGTTCCACCACGTTGGTGTGGAGGTGGAAGCCGACCCCGAAACCGACCGCGATCATGAGCACGATCACAAACAGGTTCCTCAGCGCGTCCGCCAGCGTCCGCCCGGCCAGGACGGCTGAGCGCGCCATCGCGAGCGAGCGGAACCGCTCGATCAGTCCCTTTTGCAGGTCCTCGGCCAACCCCACGCCGGTATTGGTGGACCCGAACGCGACGGTCTGCACGAAGATGCCGGCCATCAGGTAGTCGACGTACCGGACCCCCGCTACGTGGATCGACCCGCCGAACACGTAGCGGAACATCATGACGAAGATGATGGGCTGGACGGTGGAGAATACGAGGACTTGCGGCGTGCGGGTCATGGCGATGACGTTGCGCTTGGCCACGGCCAGAGCATCGGCGACGGCCCAGGCGGCCTTCGATCGATGCGGGTACGCGAGCGCGACCGGAGCCGGAGCTGTAGCAGCAGTCATCACGCTGCTCCTCTCTTGTAACCGGCGGGTTCGACGGCGTCCGCAGTTGACGGTTCGGGGCCGGAGTCGGCGACCTTGTGGCCAGTGAGTTGAAGGAAGACGTCGTCGAGAGTCGGCTCACGTATCGCCAGGGACTCAGGGGCCAGCCCGGCCGCATCCAGGGATCGGACCACTTCCAGGATGCTGCGACCTCCTTCGCTGACCCTGACCGCGACAGTGCGGCCGTCGTCGAGCACTGTGGCCGGCCCAAGCTGGCCCAGCCGAGCCACCGCCGCTCGGGCGTCGGCACCATCGAGCATCTCCACATCGACGATGGTGTTGCCCAACCCGGCCTTGAGCTGAGCAGCGGCGCCCTCGGCGATGATCTTGCCGTCGTCGATGACGATGATGTTGTCCGCCAGCCGGTCGGCTTCTTCGAGGTACTGAGTGGTCAGGAGCACGGTGGTGCCGTCGCCGACCAATTGCTCGATGATGGCCCAGAGGTCGCTGCGCCCGCTGGGATCGAGGCCCGTGGTCGGCTCGTCCAGNNAGGTCGAGGCGGCGGCGCATCCCCCCCGAGTAGGTCCGGACCGGACGGTTGGCCGCGTTCGTTAGCCCGAAGCGCTCCAGGAGCTCGTCCGCTCGGGCCGGGATCACCGAACGATGCTGGTGGCTCAGCTGGCCCACCATTCGAAGGTTTTCCCGCCCCGTGAGGTTCTCGTCCACAGCTGCGTACTGCCCGGCCAGTCCGATGCTCCGGCGCACCGCTTCGGGGTCGCGGACGACGTCCAGCCCCAAGACAGTGGCCCGGCCCGCATCGGGCCTGAGGATGGTGGTCAGGA
>PMHU01000180.1 GCA_003156795.1 Acidimicrobiaceae bacterium | reverse complement strand
AGGAGATGAGGAGAAGCAGCGGGATCGTGATGATCAGCCGCCGGACGATGACTGAGAGGAGAGATCCGCCTGAACCCACCGACCGGTCAGCTCAATTCTGCCGGCACCGGCGCGCGGCGCGCCGGACGGAGCAACCGGTCGCCTCCGCTCACTTCTTGACGTAGATGCCGGCCAGGTTGGACCGGCACTGCCCAATGGGTGCCACCACGTTGCCGCCCACGACCGACTTGTTGTAGGCGATGATCGACGGCTCGAACTCGATCGGCGTCTCGAGCCCTTGGGCCATGACGATGGCGCCCACCTTCTGCATCAGCGGACCCTGCAGGCTCGCCGCGTCCGAGGCATTGGCCGCTTCGATGTCCGGCGTGATGGCCAGGTCCTCGGTGCCGAGGTACTTGGCCGGGAAGCCGGTGGGCTCGTACTCGGACTCGAAGGTGTTCGAGATGTCCGGCCCGTTGGTCAGGTTGGCGCTCAAGAGGGCGTTGCCCTGCCCATGCAGGTAGACGTCCGTCAGCAGGTCGCTGGGCGGGATCAGCTGTATGCTCAGGTTGAACCCGGCGGCGGCCATCTCGCTCTGCAACACGGTGGCCAGGCGCTGGAGCGTGGTGTCACCCGAGGGGACCTCCAGCTTGAAGGAGACGCCGTGCTTGTAGCCGGCCGCGGCGAGCATGGCCTTGGCCTTCGTGGGATCGTAGACGTACTTGTTCCCCACCGTCTTGTTGTAGCCCGGGGAATTGGGGGGGAAAGGCTGGTAGGCCGGGCGTCCCACGCCGGCGAAGAGCACCTTGTTGATCTGGGCCCGGTTGACGGCGTATTCCAGGGCGGACCGCACCCCCACGTTGTTGAACGGCGCCGTGTTGTTGCGTGTGTTGATCGTGATGTAGTCGTAGGACTGCGTGATGGAGGTGCCGATATTGGGGTCGTGCTCCACTTCGGCGTACTGCTCGGGGTCGAGGGAGATCATGTCGACCGCGCCCGAGGTGAGGGCGCTGACGGCTTGGGGCCCGATACCCACCTGGACGAAGTCAATCGCGTTGAGCGGGTAGGCCGCCGAGTCCCAGTAGTGCGGGTTCTTGACCACATCGATGGAGGATCCCGGCTGGTAGCTCTTGAGCTCGAAAGGTCCCGCCCCGATGGGGTTGGTGGCCGCAGTGGGGATAGTGGAGGCCGGATACACGGAGCCGTCTATGTAGGTGAGCGCCCAGAGAAAGTCGCCGGCCGTGGGCCGGCTGAGCTGCACGACCACGGTCTCGGGATTGGGCGTGGTGATGTTCTGGATGGCGAAGAGGGAGCTGCGCAGGGGGCTCGTCTTCGTGTTGAGCAGGCTGGCCGAGACGTCCGCGTCGGTCACCGGCTGGCCGTTGGAGAACTCGATACCGGGTCGCAGGTTGAACGTGATGGTCTCGGCGTTGGGCGACACGGTCCAGCTCTTGGCCACGCCCCCGCTGATGGCGTACTGCCCGGGCGCGGTCATCGACTGGTAGATGAGGGACATCACCGTGTACCCGCAGTCGTTGGTCTCCGTGGCCGGATCGAAGTTGGAAAATTCGTCATTGATGTCGAAGCCGTACTTCAACACGCCGGTGGGGTTCTCGTCGGACGGCGCCGCCGCGACACTCGGGCTGCTCATCGTCATGACCGCCATGGGCACGAAGATGACGGCCGCGGCGAAACCAGCGACGAGCGCTCTGCCCCGAATCTTCCCGCCTGCCCTCCGGCCGTCCGGCGCCCTGCCACGGTGTGGTGATGTCCGGCGGTCCGGTGACGAGTGCTGACGACCCATGTCGTGCCTCTCTGACGTCGCGTACGCAAACAGGTTCCCCTCACGCACCCGTCCGCCGGGGCGGTTGAACGCGTGGACCCGCCGACTATATCCAGCCCGCCGCTTCGGGGCTTGAAGCAGCGCTCATGNNCCCGGGGGCCGGCCCGGCGGTACCGAAGGTACCGGCCCCTACTCGGTGAGGGCCCGCGCGTTGCGTATGGAGAGGGCGACGAGGGTCAATGTCGGCCCGTAGCCGGCTCCGGTCGGGAAGGGCGAGGAGTCGCAGACGACCACGTTGGGCACATCGTGCAGGCGCCCCCAGGCGTCGCAGACCGAGGTGGCCGGATCCGTCCCCATGCGCGCCGTGCCCACCACGTGGCGCGAGGACGGGACATGTGAGCTCCGGAAGGCGCCCTCGCGGAACGCCTCCCCGACGTGGGGTGAGGTGGCGCCACGGGCCCACAACGCCCCGGCTTCGTAGAGGATCGCTTCGAGTTTCGGACCGTAGTGGGCCGAGGCGGCGATCTCGTGGCGATGCGGCTCGTAGGTGATGCGGGCGACGGGCAGCCCGTGTATGTCCCGAACCTCGGGATCGAGGTCGATCCGGTTGGTGGCCTGGGGCATGTCTTCGCCCTGCATGGTGAAGCCGACCATGTGGTCGCGCATCGGGGACTCTCGCATCAGGTCCTTGTGGTCGGGGCCCCACGGGTAGAACTTGGACTCGAGCATCGGGTGGGCGGCGCCACCGTGCTCGACCAGTCCGCCCTTCATCCACGGGAGCCCGGCGGCGGAAGCGGCGGCACGGGCCTCCTTGTCCAC
>PMHU01000258.1 GCA_003156795.1 Acidimicrobiaceae bacterium | reverse complement strand
AGGGATCAGGACGCGGCTGTTCGGGACTATCCGACACCCGGCTGACGGAGACTTCTCGGCGGCGCCAAGCGCGACGTCTGAGGGACCGAAAGGCGTTCAAAAGCGTAACCAGGGCATACCCGTAGGGACCATCGACCCCTTCGCGTCGCTCAATCGAACCCCAGGCCAGACCAACTCGAATCAGGGCATCTTGTACTAGGTCCTCAGCCGTGAACCGTTCACCAGTTAGCCGTAGCGCAACGCGCATGAGCTTCGGAGTCGCTGAGTAAGCGAATTGCTCGAAGTCCTCGTCTATCTGGCGATCTTCAACCATGCCAACCCAAAACTAGGACCCTCACACTTCCAACTGACGCCGTAGGTACCCAGAAAGGTTGAGGTGAGCCTGCATCGCTCCCAAACTCTGCTGAGACCTCTGTCCGCCTGGTAGAAACCTCCCTCGGCTCTAGCCCCCTTCAGGCCTGCAGGGATGCTCGGACTGACCAAGACAGGTCCTAGCAGTCGCCTCGGGGTGATCAATGAGGTTGTCGCTCGCCCAAAGTTGGTTTGGAACCAACGACCTTCGGACTATGAGCGACATCTATGTGCGCGTCGGAACAAACGCGCTCTATCGGCGCGTTCGTGTTCAGGGTTTCCTGGCCAACAAGAACTGGTGGTCGCTCTGGATTCGGTACACGCCGCTTTGATTCCGACACGGTTCAAGTGCTGCGAGGACGGCGGCCCGCAGAACCGCGGGATCGTTCGAGCGGAGCGCGGGGACACTAGGGCCCAGGCTCGAAATCGCACGCCAGGCTATGTCGTCGTCGGGCCACTCGATCGTCGAGATGCGTCCACCGCGTTCGAGCACCGAAAAGCCGCTCGCCTCCAACATTTCTTCGGCGATCCCCGGGGCTGCGATGTTATTGAGGCGCCGCATCGAATCGCGGTGCTGCTGCGGTGCGTGAGCCGCGAAGACCTTGAACACCTCCCGGATGTCGAGCGGCGGGCCCTGCCCCCAGAAGCTGATGGCGATGAGGCCCCCGGGCCGCAACACCCTGTAGGCCTCGTCGAGGGCGGCGCCGCAGCCTCCCCAGATGCCGTTGACCGAGACGACGGCGTCGAAGTGCTCATCGGTCCAGGGCAGATCGAACATCGACCCGACTCGCAAGTCGGCGGTCGGGGTGCGCTCGCGTGCTACCGCCACGAGCTCGGCGGCCGCGTCGATGCCGGCGACCTGGGCACCCATGCCGTCGGCCACGCGCACCGCGAGCCCCGAGCCGCAAGCCACGTCGAGTAGCGACGTCCCCGGCCCGACCCCGAGCCGGGGGAGAAGCGCCATGAGCACGTCCAGCGAGTAGTGCTCGTAGAGGCACGCCCAGTCGGGTGCTCTGCTCCCCCACGCCTCGCCGGCCTGCTGCCAGCTGTGGGACGAAGCGGTGGTCGAGGCATCGTCTTGTTGGAGGGTCACGGTCTGGATGATGGGGCACCGCGGGAGACGAGTCTTGAAGGATTCGTGGAGATCGTGTGTAGAGGGTCGTCAACGGATAACCATCTCGTCTTCATGACCTCAAGCAGGTGATCGCTCAGAGTGGAGCCAGCGATGGCATTTCGCCGCCGCCCACACACTGGGAGGATCCCCATATGACTCAGACCGAAACCCCCACCCTCGACAACGGTGTCAACATCGAGGCACTCCGCGGCGCCCGGCAGGCGCTGACGGATGCGCCCGAGGCGGCCAAGTTCCAGTGGAGCGCCCGCTGCCATTGGGTCAACGGCACCCACAGCCGCTCGACTATCACGGATTTCTCGGGCCTCGGCGACCAGCACGCTCATCGGCAAACGTTCACCGTCGAGGCGGACCACCCCGAGGTGTTCGCGTCGGAGGATAACGGGGCGACCCCTGTCGAGATCGTTCTGGCCGCGCTCGCGTCCTGCCTCACCGCCGGGGTGGCCACAGTAGCCACCAACCGAGGCGTGAAGCTGCGTTCGGTAACCGCCGACGTTCGGGGCACCATGGACCTCCAAGGCATTCTCGGCATAGACGGCGACGTCCGTAATGGCTTCGACCGGATCGACGTCACCTACGACATCGACGCCGATGCCAGCCGGGCCGACATCGAGGCCATCGTGGCCCAGTCACAGAAGCGCTCCGCGGTCTTCGACGTCGTNNCGGTCGTGATCGTCGGCGCCGGCCCCGGTGGGCTGGCCATGAGCCACAACCTCACCGAGGCCGGTACCGACCACGTGCTGATCGAACGGGGCGAGGTCGGGCAGTCGTGGCGAACCGAGCGATGGGACTCGCTGCGACTGCTCACCCCCAATTGGATGACCGCCCTGCCAGGGGCGACATACCAGGGTGACGATCCCGACGGCTACATGACCGCGGGCGAGACGATCGCCACGCTGGAGGCCTACCGCCGTTCGTTCGACCCACCGCTGCACGCGGGGGTCGAGGTCGAGGCGGTCTGCCCGACCGACCCCGGCTTCGAGGTGCGCACGAGCGAGGGGTCCTGGCGCTGCGACGCGGTCGTCGCCGCCACGGGTGGATCAAGCGAGCCCCGTGTACCGGTCTTCGCCGCCGATATGCCAAGCACGGTCTATCAGGTGACCGCCCTGAGCTACCGGCGACCGGCGGAGATCGACGGTCGCGGCCGCGTGCTGGTGGTCGGCGCGTCGGCGTCCGGGGTCCAGATCGCGGACGAGCTGGTGCGCGCCGGGCGCGACGTCACCATTTCGGTCGGCGAGCACATCCGTCTGCCGAGGTCATATCGCGGCCGGGACATCTACTGGTGGCTGGACCGAATCGGCCAGCTGGACGAGCGATGGAACGAAGTGGAGGACCTGGACCGGGCCCGCCGTCATGCGTCGGTGCAGGTGGTCGGCAGCGATGATCGACGGGAAGTCGACCTGGCCTCCGTTCAGGAACTCGGCGGCCAGCTGGTGGGACGCTTCATGGCCCTTCGCGACGGCACCGCCTTGTGTTCGGGTGGTCTGGGAAGCCTGGTGGCCAACGCCGACCTCAAGCAGGCCCGGATGCTCCGCCGCATCGACGATTGGGTGGACGAGCACGGCCTGGCCGACTGTGTCGGTCCTCCGACCGAACCGCGTGCGACCAACCCCTTGCCGGAACCCACGGCGCTGGACCTGAGGACCTTCGGTACGGTGATCTGGGCGACCGGCTACCGTCCCGAGTACCAGTGGCTTGATGGGCGAGCCGTCAACCGTCGCGGTCGCGTCGATCACGACGGGGGCGTCGCCCGCACGCCCGGCCTCTATCTACTGGGGCTGCCCTTCCTACGGCGGCGTCGTTCCAACCTGCTCGCCGGGTTGGGTGTCGACGCCGTCGAGCTCGGCCATCATCTGGTCGAGTACCTCGAAGGCGTCACGCGCGTGCCCCGCCACACATCAGGACGGGAAAGGCGTCAGCCTCCGACCAGTGCTCGTCGGGTTCGCAGCACCAGGTCTTCGACCGGACAGTTCGCGCCAGCGGCCAGCAACTCGTGCGAACGGTCGGCCCCCACTGAGTCGACGAGCTGATCCCGGGTTGCGAACACGAGGTCCCGCAGGGCGTTGGACATCGGCGCCACCCCGAGCATGGCGTGGGCCTCTATGGCGCCGAGCAGCTCTATGGCCAGATCAGGCTCACCGATCCGGTCCAGCGCGATCACGCAGCGAGACAGGGTGAGCCACTGCTGCGACCAGTCTCCGGCCTGGTACCAGACCCCGACCATGTCGGCGAGAGCCGGGCAACCAACCTCGAGGTTGCCTTGGGATACAAGCAGCCCGCTCGCCTCGGTGTAGGCGAAGGCGTGCATCCAACGGTTGCCGGCAGTCCGGGCGATCCGGCCGCTCTCGGTAAATGCCTCGAGGGCCGCTTCCTCGCTCTGGCTGGCGAACCCGCGCGCCACCGCCGCCGACGCCAGATCGGTCGGCGATGCCGTCTGCCGGGCCAGCTCGCCCGCCCGGGCCACGAGCTGGTCGGCCTCCTCGTATTCAAAGACGGAGCTGCGGCCCACGGACAGCATGTAGCACGCGTGCACGAGTCGCGACGGGTTGCCGGACTCCTCGGCCAGAACGACCTGGCGGCGGGCCTCGGCGTGTGACCGTGTCGGGTCGCCTGCGACAAGAGCGGCGTTGCCTAAAGTTCGTTCGGCCAGGCCGCTGGGAAAGACGGACAGCTGCTGCTCCAGGTGGCGGGCCTCCTCCGCCAGCCGGAGCGCCAGCTCAACCTCACCCCTGACCCAGGCCCCGTACGCTCGCATTCCGGTCAGCAAGGGAGCCAGCGGATGCTCGAGGGCGCCGGGTGCCTGGCAGGCGGAGTCCGCCCAGGCGAACACCTCATAGCGCATGGCCCGCATGGCGAACTCGCGAATAGAGCCGATGAGGCCGAAGGTGGCATCTAAGTCCCCGAGTTCGAGACCAAAGCGCTGGGCGGCTCGCAGATCGGCAAGAGACGAATCAGCCCAATCGATGGCGGCGGCCTCATGCGGACCACAAAGCCCTCTCTCCACCGCTCCCGCCTCGGCGGCAAAATGATGGGCGTGGGCGGTAAAGAGTTCGGCCGCCCTGGCGTCGCTCAGACGGGCCCGGCCGTACTCCCGTAGGGTCTCGAGCACCTCGTAGCGTCTCAAACCGCCAGCCGCAGGTCGCACGGCCAACATGGAACGCTCCGTGAGCCGAGTGACGAGGTCGAGCGCGTCGCTGCCGGGTAACAGGGCCTCGGCCGAACGCAGATCGAACGACCCGGCGAACACCGAGAGCGCCGTGAACAGTGACTTCTCGTCGGGCTCGAGCAAGTCGTAGGACCAGCTGATGGCGTCGTGCATGGTGCGGTGCCGAGGATCACTCCCCCGGCGAATCGCCTTGAGCACGCCGAAGCGCTGGTCCAGCCGATGGGCGATCTGGGCCACACCGATGGCCCGGGCCCGGGCGGCCGCCAGCTCGATGGCCAAAGGGATCCCGTCAAGGCGCCGGCAGATCTCGGCGACCAACGGCGCCGTTGTTTCGTCGACCACGAACGAGGGATCGGCGGCCTCGGCGCGGGCGACGAAGAGGGCGACGGCGGGGATCTCGACCAACTCGTGGAGATTGGGATGCGAGCCGAGGACGTCGTCGGGACCGGTCGGCAGAGGGTCAACGGTCCAGACCCGTTCCCCGGCCACGGCAAGCGGCTCCCGGCTGGTCACCACGATCGAGACGCCGGGAGCCTCGCGCAGGATCCGAGCGACCAGCTCGGCCACGGGCTCGATCAGGTGCTCGCAGTTGTCGAGTACCAGGAGGCTCTGCCGGGGGCGGAGGAGCTCGACGATGGCATCATCGATGGAGCTCGACTTCCGCAGGTTGACGTCGATGGCCGTGGCCAGTGCGGCGGCCGTGGCGTCCTCGTCGACCACGCCCACCAACTCCACCACGTAGACACCGTCGTCAAACTGGTCGCCGATGGTGCGGGCCAGCTCCATGGCCAGGGCGGTCTTCCCCACGCCACCGGGTCCGACCAGGGTGACCAGTCGGCCGTCGCCGACCATGCCGCCGAGCTGGGCCAGAACAGTCTCCCGGCCGATCAAGGGCTGCACCGGGACGGCGATCGATGACCCGGTCGAGGTGGGGTACTTGGCGACCGCCGCCGGATCCTCCTGGTGCTCCACTGCGGTCGCCACGAATTCATAGCCCTTGCCATGCACCGTCCGGATGATCGATTGCCGGCGCCCGTCGTCGCCGACCGCCTGGCGAACTGCCTTTATCCGGGTCGTCAGCGCCGACTCACTCACGAAGCGGTCGCCCCAGACCGCATCAAGCAGTTCCTCTTTGCGCACCACCGCGCCGCGATGGCCGACCAGGTAGGCGAGGACGTCGAACACCTGGGGTTCGATCCTGATTTCCTCGCCGCCCCTCCGCAGGACAAAGCGACCCAGGTCCAACTCGCAGTCGGCGAACCGGATCACGGCAGCAAACCGTAGCCGCCTGGCCCGGTTCGAGCGACCTCCGGCGCCCCGAGCGCCCATCGGGTCGGGCCAAATGGGCCGACGACTGGAGGTCGGTTGTCAGCCCCTGTGCCTGTTCCTTGTGCCGGCGCCGCAATCCCGTCCTGCGGAGGTTAGGTCTCGTGCCACTAACTCGGTAGGGCCGAGCCCGCCGTGGGCCGCGTGTGGCCGGTTGTTGTTTCTAGTCGGTGGCCAATAGGGCTGCGGAAAGCGCAGCAACCTGAGCGGAGCGAAAGGCTTGCGACGCTCCGGCTTTCGGTCGGACGACGTCGAAACCGTGGAAGGCGCCGGGTACCACATCCAGCTCACACTCGACGCCGGCCGACACAAGCCGACCCGCGTAGGAAATGTCTTCTTGGTAGAAGAGATCCAACGTTCCCACTCCGATCCATGCCGGCGGGAGTCCGGACAGGTCGTCGTAACGCGCAGGTGCGGCGAGCCGGCTGACGCCGACTGACCCAGGTAAGCAACCGGCGTACGCCTGCCAACCGAAACGGTTTGCCTTCTGGTTCCACAATCTGAACCCGCTCTCGTCGACGTCGGCGCGCGCCGCCGTACGATCGTCGAGCATCGGGTAAGACAGCAACTGAAAGGCGAGCTGTAGGTCACCCCGCTCGTGGGTCAGCAACGCCAACGCAGCGGCGAGTCCGCCGCCAGCGCTCGCCCCACCAACGGCTACACGGGTCGGGTCGACATATCGTTGCCGGGCGAGCCAGGCTAAGGCGTCGTAGCAGTCATGGAGCGGTACGGGAAACTGGTGCTCAGGCGCCAACCGATACTCGACCGCCGCCACCACTATCCCGAGCTTCTCGGCGAACCGGCGGCACACTGCGTCATCCTGAGCGGCTGAACCGATCACGTAGCCTCCCCCGTGGATCCAAAGCAGCGCCGGCAAGGGTCGATCGCTCCACACCGGTCGATGCACCCGTACCGAGATCGGACCGACAGCCTCCACCGCGACATCCTTCGCCGGGATCACGGCCAGTAATCCGGAAAGTATGCGCACGGGTCTCAACGTCCGCCGACCAACCGGAGCACGGGGCAACCAACGGGCTACGCGTTCAAGATCGGGATGGAAACCGTCGGTATCCACCAGCCAATTCGAACGAGCCTGGGTCAATGCCGCGTTCCCCGGTAGGGTCCGCTGGTGACGCTGTAGGTGGAGGCCGATGCCGGGCAGTCCTCGACTGCTTGCAACCGTCCGTTGAGGCCCATGCCCTGCAGTTCGATGTCGGTGGAGCTGCTGCCAACCCACACCGGGTGGCAGCCGGATTCGGGCTGCCAGCTTCGGGTGGTGGTGTCCCAATAGGACGCTGAGTGCGGGTCGAGGGGGATGGTGACGGGCTGGGTCTGCCCCGGCATGAGGAACACCTTCTGGTAACCGCGCAGCTGGTACAGCGGCTCGTCGGCGTAGTTGTCGGCCGGCGAGCCGACGTAGGCCTGGGCTACCTCCGCGCCGGGCGTGGTGCCGGAGTTGGTGAGGTCGAAGCTGACCGTGGCCGGGCTACCGGGCCGGGCTGATTTAACTGAGTAGTGGCTGTAGGCGAATGTGGTGTAGGACAGTCCGTAGCCGAAGGGGAACAGTGGAGTGAGGCCCATGTCCTCGTACCAGCGGTAGCCCACGTTGAGCCCCTCGGAGTAGAAGACTTCTGGGCCCACCGAGTCGCCGGCCACGGTCACACCGGGGTATTGCGCGGTCGAGCCCGCCGTGGGCAGCTGGCTCACTGACGACGGGAAGGTTTCGGGTAGGTGCCCCGAGGGGTCGGTGACTCCGAAGAGAACCGAGGCGATGGCATCGCCCTCATCCTGGCCGCCGTACCAGGCTTCGACGATGCCCCGGACCTGGTTGACCCACGGCATCACCACCGGACCGCCGGACTGGACCACGACCACGGTATTGGGGTTGGCCGCAGCCACCGCCTCGATGAGCTGCTTCTGGTCGTAGCCTGTGCCCTTGACGCACGAGCCGCTGATGATGGCCAGGTTGCAATCGGTGCCGTCGGTCGGCAGGGCGAGGTTGGGGCGGTCCACCCCTTCACTCTCCTGGTCGTAGACGAAGACCACGGCCACGTTGGCCGTCTTGGCCGCGGCGACGGCATCCGCGAAGCCGGGCGCGGTACCGGCGGCGTAGGTGACGGTGTCACCGTAGGTGGCCGCGGCGGCCTGCATGCCGGTCAGCGGACTGACGATGTCGGTGGCCTCTCCGAACTCGGGGATGTGGGCGCTGCCGTTCCCTTCGTAGGTCAGTTCGGCGCCGGCCTGGCTGGCGGGGGTGCCGATGACCGCGATCGTCTGGCCGCCCGGCTGTCCCAGCGGGAGGATCTGGTTGTTGTTCTGCAGCAAGACCGTGCCGTCCTCGGCGACCCGCTCGGCCAGAGCGACCTGAGAGGGGGTGTCGGTGACCACGGCCGCGGCCTTCGCCTGAGCCTTGGCGCCCATGGCGATCGGGTGGTCGAAGAGCCCGACGGCGAACATCGGCTCCAGGATGTCAAGCACGATCGTGTTGAGCTGGGCCATGCTCACCTGCCCGTCTTTCACGGCGGTGGCCAGGTTGGTGCCGTAGGCCGAGTCGCTGTCGTTTTCCATGTCCAGGCCGGCCTTGACATTGGCCACGGTGGTGCCGTGCACCGCCCCCCAATCGGAGATCACCATGCCCGTGAAGCCGATCTCGGTGCGCAGGTCGGTGACCTGCGTGTGCCGATCCTCACACGCGTAAACAGTGTTGATTCGGTTGTAGGAACACATGACCGCCCCCGCTCCGCCCTGCTGGATGGCGGCCCCGTACTGGGGGAGGTACATCTCTTGGAGGACGCGCTCGTCGACTTGGTCGGACTCGGTCTTCCTGTTGGTTTCCTGGCTGTTTCCGATGAAGTGCTTGATCGTGGCGATGACGTGCTGGGACTGGATGCCCCGGACGACGGCAGCCGCGGTCTGGCCGGCCAGATACGGATCCTCGCTGAAATACTCATAGTTTCGGCCGTTCATCGGTACCCGGTCGGTCTCGATCCCTGGCGCGAGCTGAACGTTGATGCCCTTGGTGTGGGCCTGGGCGCCGATGGCCGCGCCCAGCTGCTTCTGCGCCTTGGGGTCCCAGCTCGCCGACTGGGCGATCGGCGCCGGGAAGGGCGTGGTGCCGGTCATCAGGTCGCCCACACCCTGGCCACCGTCGTTGAGCACCAGGTCGGGAATGCACAAGCTGGTATTCGGCGAAGCGATGTACCCGGCGACGCCATAGTGCTGGAAGATGGCGCTTTCCTGTGTCAGGTCGGTCTTGTCGGTGACGGTCATCACCTTCAGCAGCTCCTTGGCCCGCTGAATCGGCGTCTGCGAGGTGTTCATCCACGACATCCCGTTGTTCGGCGCGCACGTATGGGTCTGGGCCGCGCTGGCCCCCGGGACCGGGACGGACGCCGCAGCCAGCGGAAGAAAGCCCCCGAGCAGGATGAGGGCGGCCACGGAGCAACGCCTTCGCGCCCGCCGAAGATCAGGCTTTCCTGCCAGCATCCCCATCTGAAATCCCCCTACGCTCCGTCACGGCCCGCCCCCGGTCGGCCGAGTACCTGCGCGCCGACGCTACCGTAGCTGGACCGATTGTCGCCTCAACCGCACCCGCGCCCGGCCGGTGGTACCCGAGTGCGCATCGATCACGTCCACTGAGGAGACCTCCGCATCGAGGGGATGTGAGCGACGCGAACAAGTCCGTTCAGCTCGACCCCTCCTCCGTCACCACAAATGCAAGTGTGACACCTCCAAGCCTTGCCCTCGAAGGAGTGGGGCCTGTACGGTCGCCCGGTCTGATGTCGAAGGGGGATTTAGGTGGCGGTGGTCGGCTTGGCGAACCTGGCGGTCAAGGTCGCTGATCTCGACGCGGCGTGTGCCTTCTATCTCCGCGCCGGCGCCGATGTGCGTGATCGCATGGGTTGGAACAATGGCGAGCGCGCCGATGTGTTGTTGGGCCCAGTCATGATCACTCTGTTCACACAGGCGTTGTATGAGGATCGTGTGGAGCTACCTGCCGAGGGGTTCCTGCACCCGGCGCTGTTCACCGACTATCTCGACGCGGAGCTCGATGGCCACGAAGTGATCTGGGGTCCTGACGTTGTTGAGGGGGCGTTCGGGAAACGGCGTATCGCGTTCGTGACCGCGCCCGGCGGCATCCGCCTCGAGTTCATGGAACAACTCGCCCCGCCCCCTGAGCCTGCGTCGACGAGCGAACTGCGAGAGGGGACTGGCGGCTCATGACCTTCATGGCCTATGAGCGCCCGGTGCGGGCCGCGTTCGTCGGTCTCGGTCGGATCTACGACCTCAACGTGCGGGCCTACCTGAACAATCCGGAAGTGGAGGTGGTGGCGCTGGTCGACCCAAGCGAGGAACGTCGCGCCCAGCGTCAGGCCGACTGGCCGCAGGCCCGAACGTTTGCTTCGGCGGCTGAGCTGGCCGCGAGCGGACTCGGGGTTGATGCGGTCGAAGCCTTGCTGCCGATCCCGTTGCACGCCGACGGGGTCGTCGAAATGCTCGGCTACGGGTGGCACGTCAACCTGCAGAAACCGATGTGCAACGACCTCGCCAGTGCGCGACACATGCTTGCCGCCGCCGACGCGAACGGCCGGGTTTTGCGCGTGATGGAGAACTACGTGTTCTACGAGCCGTTGCGGAAGCTCAAGGCGGTGGTCGAGTCCGGTGAGCTCGGCGATGTGAGTGGATATCACATGAAGATGGTGGCTAGTGGCCGAGGTGGCTGGGATGTGCCGGCCAGCTCGTATGAGTGGCAGTTCCAGCAGATGAGGCGGGGCCGAGGAGTTCTCGTGTTCGACGACGGTTGGCACAAGCTCTCCACTGCGGTGTGGTTGTTCGGGCCGATTCGGGAAGTGCGGGCATGGGTTGGGCACACCGAAGTCGTGCCAGGCATCGCGGTGGACGCACCCACCACTATCGCTTGGGAACACGACACTGGGGTCCGAGGGGTGTGGGACATCACCCTCGCCGTCGACATGTATCTCCGGTCCGACTACTACACCAACGACGAGCGATGGGAGGTCACCGGCCGCCGCGGTTACGCCCGGGTGAATCGGTGCACCGGCCGCGGGATCCAGCAACCGAGCCTGGAGGTGTACGCCGACGGGGAGTTGCGCGCCTATCACGCGCTCGACGACGACTGGGCCAGCAGCTTCCGCGACTCGGGACTTCACTGGCTGAGGTGGCTTCGTGGAAGCGACGAGCCTCTTCTTTGGAGCGGCGAGGAGGCCGTCAACGTCCTGCGGTTCGCGCTCGCCGCCTACACCAGCAGCGAATCGGGCGGCGTTGGCATCGACCCGGCAACGATCGCGTAGCGCATCACCGCGCCGCCAGCTCGGCCCGAGAGGTCGCCGGTAACCCCTCAGCTCACTCGTGCTGCCAGGTCGTCGTGAACCCGTTACCGGCGGTGTTCAACCCCGAGACCGTGGCGTAGGTGACGCCACCGGATTCCTCCGTCACCGAGCCGTCCGACCAGTTGGAGTCTGAGATTCCACCGATGTTGTCATGGACGTCCGTGATGCTGACGCCGTTGTATTTCATCGACCCATAGTCGGCCAGCGGGAAAAACTTGTCGCTCCCGAACTTCCCCACGTCCTCTGTGATCACGTCCGCGGAGCTACGGTCACAGGTGAGCCCGCTGGCGCACACCTTGTCCTTCTTGAGGTTCTGGCCGCTGGTGAGATCGGTCACCGTGATCTCGAATGTCTTCGTGGAGGACTCGTAGACCACGCTGGCGGACATCTTGTCGCCCGGATTTATCGAGAACACCGTAGTGATCGCATTTGTCGGGTACATCTCCCACCAGGCCATGTACTGCGGGACGCCATCCACGCACCGAGCAGACGTTCCGCCCTGCTCGACCGTGTCGTCGAACCAACCGTCCAGACCGACCCAGAAGACCGTCCACGCCGACGGCTTCGGACACGTCACCGTCGGCTGGGTCCACGTCGCCTGTACCCCGTTGAAGTCCTTCCCCTCGCTCGAGTCGTAGGTGATATAGCCGTCCCAGTTGCGCGACGTGTATGCGGGGCCGGTTCCGCGTCCACCGTGCCTCGCACCGGTGTCGCGGGCGGGACCGGCGAAGCCGGCCGCCGCCCTGGAACCCTGCGCGCCCGCAGCAGACGTTCCGCCGGCCGCCCCGAAGATCATCAACGACAGGAGCGTCACCGCTGACACCAGGCTCGTCTTCCGCATCTTTGGCCCTCCTCCAGAACGAATCCTCAGATCGTAACCTGCACCGAAGGCCAACGAGAGGGGGAAGGAGCCATTCGGCCTGGATAGCCGGGTTACTCGGGCCGATTAAGAACCCTCGGCCACTGCCTTGACTCGTTCGAGAGTGCGGAGCATGTCACGTTGGTTGCGACGCTCCCTCAAGAACCCGCCGAGCGGCCGCCAGATCTTGGTGAGAAGGTTGTCGCCGAGGTCGAATGACTCGGTGGCGTCGGTGCCCCCCTGGTCCGTGGCCCGAAACTCGTAGCGCCAGGTATTTACCGGTCGTTCGCCCATGATGACGGCGAACTCGAAGACCTCGCCGGGCACGCACTCGGTGATCTTGCAGGTCGTCCAATAGAGAACGGGCCAGTTCTCGTTGCGTTTGACGTGGCCGCGGTACCGCGCACCCACCGCTGGACCGGTGGCACCATCCATCCACTCGGCCTCGACCACTTCGGGGCTGTACTCGCCCATTTTCGTGATGTCGCTGACGAGCCCCCAGACCTTGTCCGGTGGCGCGTCAATATGGAGGGTGACCGCAGCGCGCATGCGGCAGACCTTAGGGCCTTGGGCCAAGATTGTCAGACCCACACCAATGTGCCGGTGTCGGACGCCGCGGAGTATGGCTCGACCTTCTGCCGATCACGGCCTGATCGAGAGTGCTCGGGTCGGCTAATCGGGTTTCGTAGTCCGGTTGCGGGGTGCGGTTGAGATGGGTCGAACGACGGGTCTGGCCGCGTCTCGGCCTCGAGGTGTTGTGTGGGTGGCCGGTCCGGTTTGACGGTCGTCCTCGTCCAGCCAGCCGCCGAGGCGGTAGTAGAGGTCNNGGGGCGCTCGCAGGAAGAGGGTGGTTTCCTCTCCGTGGTGGTGGAAGCTTTCGGCAAAGTCAAACTGGTGGGTAACGAATAGCACCCTGATGTCGGCATCGAGGAGGGCTTGGACCACCTGGCGTCCGATCTCCGATCCCTCGCGCTCGTTGGT
>PMHU01000260.1 GCA_003156795.1 Acidimicrobiaceae bacterium | reverse complement strand
CGACCACGACCACGACGACCACGGTTCCGTCCAGTTCGACCACGGCCCCCACGGCAACCAGCACGACTCTTGCCGGCGGGCCATAGGAAGTGGTGCGTTTCCCGGCATTCAGCACCTTCTTGAGAAGAAGGTAAAGAAAGCCGCTCAGGTTCGGGTATACGCCGCCCGATTCTTTGGATGCGAGCAGCGCTCGAGAAAAAGGCAAAGCCGTCGTAAGGCGGTGACGCAAAGCCACGGGGCCCGATGCCGCAAGGCGAGGGTCAGCCGGGTTGCCTGGAGCACTCGGTCCGGTTTTCCGGGTCGGGGGTGAGGGGTTCGAAAGCAGGCTCGCAGCCAAATCCCGAACCGAAAGGCAAAATCAAAATGCTGACTGCTATCAAGCAGCGTCTCGAGCGTGACAAGGAAGAGGGCTTCACCCTCATCGAGCTCATGGTCGTGGTCCTTATCATCGCCATCCTGTTGGCCATCGCGATCCCGACTTTCCTCGGGGCCCGTAATGCGGCCAACGCCAGGGCGGCCCAGTCGAACCTGCGCAACGCCCTCACGGCCGAGCAGACCAGCTGGACCAACACCCAGGCCTTCGGCACTGGCTTGCAGAGCATCGAGCCCAGCCTCAACTGGGTGACCACCACGACGGTCAACAACACGGTGCCGAACTCGGTCCTGGCGGTCACGTCCGACTCCGGCCAGATCGTGGTTATCACGGCGCAGGGCAAGGACAGTAATTGTTGGAGTATCGCCCAGGTCAACGACCCGTCCGACACCACTTTCGAGGGAACGTCGTATTACATGGCGCCTCTCGGTAGTGCCACGGCCTGCACCTCGCCGACAGCGCCCGCCGCAGCGGCGACAGCCGGCTCGGCTGCTGCCACGGCCAGCACCTGGTCCACCAGCTTCTAGCCCCATCTTCGGGAGCTAGCAGCAAACCGGACTGGTCGGGACCCCGCCTTTCGGGCGGGGTCCCGACCTCCGTCCCTCTCTGTTCTTTTGAGGCTTTAGTTAGGAGCGAAGGTCGATGTTGGCAACCCGCAGGGCCGCAACCGGGCCTGACCTGAATGTGGCGATGCAGCGAGACGCCCGGCCCTGGTCGTCGTCTCTGATGATCGGTATCGGCTTCGGAGTCCTCGCCATGATCTACAGCCTCTACCTGGCGGGCTACCTGTACCACACGAAGGCCTGGACTCAGCCCGTCGACATCTGGTTGGCCGTGGACGCCGGGCGCTACGTGTGGAACGGCGCCCTCGGACACGTTTACGAAGGCACCCAGGCCTACGCCCTGCCGCTTTCCTTTATCGTGATGGCACCCATCTCGGGACTCGTCGACCACTTCGGGCTGGTGGAAGGGTCTCCGTTCGCGGTGCCGCATCCGAGCGCTTGGCTCCTCGTAGGCCCTTACAGCCTGATTTTCGGGATCTTCCTGTTGAATGCAGTCCGGAGGATGGCTTGGGACCTCGGGCTCAGGAGCCGCCTGTGGGCCGTGCAGCTGCTGGCCGTGGTCGTCGTCCTCGTGCCGTGCTTCGAGTGGGGCCACTTCGAAGACGTCATTGCTCTGACGTTCGTTTTGCACGCCGCCCGCCGAATGATGGCGGGAGACCAGATCCGGGCCGCCTTGCTCCTTTCAGTGGCCATTTCCTCTAAGCAGTGGGCGCTGCCGCTCATCCCGTTTGTGGTGTTCTCGGCTCCTCGCGGTCGACGGCTCAAGAGCCTCGTGGCGGCCTGCGCCTTGCCAGGGGCCCTCGTGCTGCTCGTGCTGGGCTCGGACTGGAGCGACGCCTCCAAAGCGCTGTTCTCCCCCGCCAACCTGGTAGGGCGCACCCAGGGTCACGCCGCCTTTTACGAGTCGTGGCTCGGGAGCAAGACGTCCCAAGTGAGCCGGACCGTCGGTCTCTTGATCGCCTCCGCGCTGGCGTGGCGGTTCCGCCGGGCGCGGGATACCGCGGGGATCCTGGTTTCGATGGCCGCCGTCCTGGGCTTGCGCCCCTTATTCGAAGCGATCAGCTACTCGTACTACTTCTCGCCGGGCCTGCTCCTGGCCGGCTGCGTCGGACTGGCCGTTACCGGCAAGGTTTCTTGGCGCGACTGGATTTGCCCTGTGGCCGCCATCTTGTGGGCTACTCCCAGGAGCAACAGCTCCTCGTCCACCTGGTGGTGGGTGGGCGAGGCCATCCTGCTCGCCATTACGGCGTGGCAAGTCTCCAGCAGGTGTCGGGCCCGCCCGGCGCAATTACGTTTGGATCAAGAACACCCGCGAGGAGCCGATACATCCAAAGAGATGAGTACTGCACGCGCAGCGGGAGAGACATCGTGGACTCAGTAACCGTCGGTCTTGACATCGGATCGTCGGCCGTTCGGGCCGCCGAGATAGACACCAGCCAGGGGCGCCGGGTGCTCCGCCGGTACGCCCAGGTTGGCTTGCCCACCGGATACGTGGTCGACGGAGACATCATCAACATCCCGGGGGTGAGCGCGGCGCTGCAACGCCTATGGCAAGAAGGCGGGTTTAGCGAGACCAGAGTGGTCCTGGGCGTATCGGGGCCTCGCGTGTTCGTGCGCCAAGCCGAGGTTCAAGGAGTCAACGAAGACGAGTTGCGGTCGGCCCTCAAGTTCGACTCGCAGGAGCTCATCCCGATCCCGATCGATGACGCCACCTTCGACTTCAGCATCCTCGAGCCGGGGCAGAGCAAGGGCCGAGACGGTCGCCAGACCTCTCGCATCCTCGTGGTCGCCGCCCACCGGGAGCTGCTGAGGAACCAGCTAGCCGCCCTGAAAGGTGCCGGGCTGAGCGCCTCAGCCATCGACGCCACGCCCCTCGCCCTGATGCGAGCGGTGCCCCCCGAATCCGATGGCGACGGCCCCGGCGGCGTAGAAGTCTTGGTATCCATCGGGTCCGAGCTGACGACGGTTGCCGTACGGGAGGGCGGCGTCCCCCGATTCATCCGCAGCCTGACCGTCGGAGGGTCGAACCTCACCGAGACCATCGCCAACACCCTGCACCTCGAGCTCGCTCTGGCGGAGCGCCTCAAGCGGGGGGCGGTCCCGGCCGGGAGCCCTCAAGTGGCCCAGGCCCGCAAGGCCATGTCCGTGGAGCTGCGCGATCTCGCCGAGGACGTCAGAGCGACCATCGACTTCTTCACGGCTCAGGCCGAAGGAACCGTCATCAGCCGGCTGCTCATAACCGGGGGTGCCTCGCAAACCGAAGGGCTCGTGGCCGCCATCGGCGGGAGCCTTTCGGTCGAAGTGCGACAGATCGATCCTTTCTCGTCGTTGACGGTCGCCGACCTGGGCCTCGAACCGGACGAGTTGAGCCGCTCCGCGGCCAGCGCCACCACCGCGATCGGGCTGGCTCTCTGGCCGGTGGGATCCCCGCTGATCCGCCTGTCGGTATTGCCCGAGGAAGTCGCGACCGCCCGCCGAGCCAGGCGGCTCATGTCGTTCGCGGCATGCGGTGTCGCCGGTCTGGCCGGTGTCCTCGCGGTCGCCGGCGGGGCCCAGCTGGTACAGGTCAACAGCGCCCAGCACCGAGTTCACGAGGACCAGCAGCAAGTCGCCGCAAAGACCTCCTATGTGGACCAGCTGCAAGCGGTGACAGCTGTACACGAAAAGGTTTCGGCTCAGGCCAGCGTGGTCGTGACCGCCCTGCAGGGCGACATCGACTGGCTCCGACTAATCGGCCAGCTCGCAGCCGTCATGCCCAGCAACCTGACGCTCTCGTCGATATCCGCAACCCGGACCGAGGCTTCCAGCTCGAGCCAGACCACCAGCTCGGCTTCCACCCCGGGAGTCGGCACCCTCTCCTTCACGGTCCTGGGCACGGGCGGCCTGCCGGCGGTCGCGGCCTGGTTGGATGGGTTGAAGCGCGATCAGTCGTTGACTGACACCTGGGTCTCGGGGATAGTCACCAACGCCAACGGCGGCAACGTCACCTTCTCCTCCACCTCGAACCTGACCCCCCTCGCCGAGAGCAGCCGATCCAAGGCGGTCCAACAATGACGACGACCACCCGCCACATCGCAGCAGTTGCGGCTGTCGCGGCCCTCGTGCTCGTAGGCCTCTGGTACGTAGCCCTGTTCCACCCTGCGACCCAGAAGCTTGCTAGCGCCCACAGGGCCGAGATAGCAGCCGGGCAGAAGACCACCCAGCTCAACGGCCAGATCGCCCAGCTGCAAGCGTTGCAGAAGCAGATCCCACTCGACACGGCCCGGCTGGCCACGCTCCAGGCCGCCATCCCGGAGGATCCGTCACTGGCCACCGCTCTCGTTCAGCTCCACCGGGCGGCGACGAACAGCGGCGCCACCCTCTCGTCGGTTGGACCTTCGACTCCGACCGGTCCGTCGACGAGTGGAGCGCAAACATCGGGGCCGCCTTCGATCACGTTGTCCCTGATCGCATCCGGATCGTACGGCCAGATCACGGCCTTCCTGTCGCAGCTGGCCAACATGCCTCGCACGCTGGTCATCGACAGCCTCAATCTCAGTGGCGGCGGATCCAAGCTCTCCGCCAACATCAGCGCCCGCATCTTCTACGTCAACGATTCCAACCCCTGACGAGGACTGACATGATCGACGCAACCAAGAGTCCAGTTCCCGCCTGGCAGCGCAACGCAATCATCGTGGTCCTGGCCGTCCTCGTCGTGGTCGCCGGATACATGCTGTGGACCAAGGAGCTTCACAAGTCGACGTCGGGATCCTCGGGAGCACCAGCGGCTGTACATGCCATCTTGCCGACCGCTAATCCAACGACTGGCAATGGATCTGCAGTGACCATCAAGACCGCGCCGACCACGGTGCCTGGCGGAGTACCAGTCAGCAGCCGCGATCCATTCGGAAGCTAGTCATTCCGCGGCCTGGCGGTCTGAGTGACCCGGATGAACACGGGTTCACTCTGATCGAGGTGGTGATGGCCATGCTCGTCCTCGTCACGGTCGCTTTCAGCCTCACGTTCGTCCTGGTGAGCTCTCTCGCCGATACGGCATACGCCAGGCAGAGGTCCGAGGCCACCAACCTGGCCAACGAGACGATCGAGGAGGTCAGGGCGCTGCCGTGGACAACCATCGAGCAGGGGATGAACCCCGTGAGCAGCCCAGACCCGACCTTTACCCAGGACCCCAACATCACCGGCGGCGACTGCTTCGAAGGAATCCCGATCGACATCGGCTCCATCGTCGGAACCCAGGCTTGCTCCTCGGTGGGCTGGCAGGATCCTACCTGCCTGACGCAGACCATCACGGCGACGCCGCCTTTCGCACAAGCCATATCGAGCCCGGCGCCGATATCTCCCCACCAGGCGTGTTACCGGGTGGGCGTCTCCAACTATGCGGTCGACGTCTACATAACCGGCACCACAAATGGCACGACGCCCACCTCCTACCTGGCGGGGACGACCACGACGCCGCTAACCGCGACGGTGGTGGTCAGCTGGGCCCACCCGTTCCGCAACGGCCTCTCGGACCACGTCGTCACGACGACGGAACTCACGAGCTGCACCAAGGGCGACGCGCAGTGCAGCTAGGGCTCGCCACGAAGCAACTCGACGCAATGCGTCGACATAAGGAACGGTCGTGGATGAGGAGCTGTTCCAAGTTGCTTCGTGGCGAGCCCTTAGGGACTCAGGCCCCCCGTGAGGAAGGGATGAGCCTGCTCGAGCTGGTGGTAGCCATGGCTATAGCGGCACTCGTCCTTTTCGCGGCCTTTACGTGGCTAATCAGCGCCAACCGGGCGTTGACGACCAGCACCGCCCGATCGATCAACAACGCAGCCGCCCAGAGCGTGTTGGACCAGCTCGACACCAACATTCGCTTTGCCAGTTGGGTCGCGATTGCCGGCTCGGGAAGCACCCTGTATGTGACGAACGGGTCTAGCAACGAGCTTCCGATCACCTGCACGGCGTGGTCGTGGTCCGGCGGGAACCTCACTGAGCAGACCAGCCAAACGGCCACCTCGGTGATAGCCAGGGGCGTGTCCAACCTGTCCTTCAGCGGAGCCAGCGCTCCCTACGACGGCCTCGTCTCCATCAGCTTCACCGTCAATCAGACGTCCGGCCCAGCCGATGCCAATGGAGTGTCGATCAACGAGACGCTGTCGGCCGGCGACATGGCGTCACCCGTTTCCACCCTGGGAGCCTGCTCGCTCTCGTGACGCTTGGGAAAGCGCACATCGACCCAGTCGCCCCACGCGAAAGGGTCACCAGGGGCCTTAACCGCAGATTCCGGAACGATGTCACCGCCTTTCGTGGGCTCGTGCAAAAGGTCCCGAGAGAACCGGTCGAACAACGTTGCGTGAGCTTTCTGTCTGTTGCGAAACGGTCTTTCAAGCTTCGAGGGCCGGATCGGGACGTCGGAATGGCCATGCTGGCGGTGCTCATGTGTGTGATCGTCGTCGTGGGACTCACGACCGCGGCCGTCCAGCAGACTGTCGGCAGCCTGTCGGAGACGGCGCAGGGTCGAAACCTGATACAAACCGCGGACGCCGCCGACGCCGGGATACAAGCCGAGCTGGCCATCCTCCGCAATCTGACCACGGCCACTGCTGGGACGCAGGTCCCGTGCGCCAACAGCCAGGTCACCGTGGCCTCTGCCGTCGACGCCGCCGGCGTCGCTTCTTACACCCTGTCCATGTCTGACCCAGGGGCGCAGACGTCGGCCATACCTGCGAACCTAATTTCCTGTTCGTCCTCTCACACCTTCTCGGTTCCGAGCGGTCTGGACCCTTGGTACGTCTTGGTCCAGTCGTCGGGCTCCACGGTTGGATCGCAATCGTCCGGTCTCAGCGGTGGTAGGACCCTCCAAGCATTGGCGTCGGTAAACGACAGCAACTCGACGGTCACGGTCACGACCACGACCGTACCGACCACCACCACGACCACGGTCGCTCCGTCGACCTACAGCTCGAACGCGTCGGCTCAGGCCATCAACCTGGCCCTGTTGGGCAGCACGGTGGCGTTGGGTATCAGTTCCCCTCCCACCTCGGCCACCAACAACGGCTCGGGTTCGAACAGCGCGGTCACGGTTCAACCCACGGTCTCGATCCCCGGTGCGGACAACTTCCTGAGCGCGACCCTCGCCAGCCAGGTCGCGGAGGCCAACACCGACGGTTCCTCCTACGGGTGCGCAGGACTCCTGGCGGGCGGAGGCACCCTCACAGGTGGCAGCTCCAGCGGCCCGTGCACGCCGAGCGCAGCGTCTACCGGCGTATCTCTCAACCTCCTCGGGCTTCCGGGTTTCGCCACGCCACTAGGAGCTGTCGTGGGGGGCCTGACCCTCAAGTTCGACGGCGTGAGCTCTTGGGCCACTGACAATTCCGGAGGCACTTCGCCGTCCGGCGAGGCCTCCTTCGTTTCCGCCTCAGTGACGGTCACCCTGCTCGGAGGGTTGCTGAGCGCCACCCTCCCGCTGAACCTCCCCGGAGTCATGACCACGCCAACCAACCTGCTGCCTGCGATCGTCACCGCCATCACGGGCGCCGGGGGGCTGATCGGAGCGGTTGCCGGCAACGTCTCTTCCGCTCTTCTCCCGGTCCTCTCCCTCACGGGTGACTACCAGAGCTCGAGTGGAGGCGTGTTCACCGAGAGCGGTGTCCACATTGCAATCATCGGCACGCTGGCCACCGCTGACCTGGCCAAGGTGACCGTGGGACCGAACACCACCAACACCCCCACGACGACCCTTCCACCGTCCAGCACCACCACGTCGACCACCTCCACGACCGTGGCCCTCCCGGCCAACGGCGTGACGGTGGAGTACATCAAGCAAGCCAACTGAGCGCCGGTGGCCTCGGCAGCCTGATCGCCGTACCGCGCTCCCAGTACCATTGGGTTCGTGTTGCGCTTCCTCACCGCCGGTGAATCGCACGGGAAGGGCCTGGTCGTAATCCTGGAGGGCCTGCCCGCCGGCTTGGCCGTCACGGTCGAGCAGATCCAGGCCGAGCTGGCCCGGCGGCGTCTCGGCTTCGGTAGGGGTCCGCGCATGCGCTTCGAGCAGGACGAGCTGACGCTGCTCGGCGGGATCCGTCACGGCCGTACCCTGGGCTCTCCCGTCGCCATCGAGATCGGCAACACGGAGTGGCCGAAGTGGGAGCAGGAGATGTCCCCGGCCCCCGGGCACACTGAGAAGCCGCTGACCAAGCCTCGTCCCGGGCATGCCGACCTGCCCGGCATGCAGAAGTATGGCTTCACCGACGCCCGAGACGTGCTCGAGCGGGCTTCGGCTCGCGAGACAGCGGCGAGGGTGGCGGCCGGCGCCGTCGCCAAAGCCTTCCTGCAGGAACTGGGCGTCGGGATCGTCAGCCACGTGGTCCAGATGGGACCGGTGGTGTCGAAGTCCCCGCGGAGGCCTGGTCTGACGGACTTGCAGCTGGTCGATGAGTCGCAAGTCAGATGCTTCGACGCCGAAGCCGAACAAGCCATGGTGGCCGAGATCAAGGCCGCGGCCAAAGCGGGCGACTCGCTCGGCGGCGTGGTCGAGGTGATCGGCTACGGGGTCCCGGTCGGGCTCGGAAGCCACGTGCACTGGGACCGCCGCCTGGACGGCCTTCTGGCTCAAGCCCTTCTGAGCATCCAGGCTGTCAAGGGCGTGGAGATCGGCGACGCCGTGGACGTGGCGGGGCGCCGGGGCTCGGAGGCGCACGACGCCATCACCTGGGACGGGCAGTCCGAAGACTACGCACGAGAGTCCAACTGGAGCGGTGGCATCGAAGGAGGCATGAGCAACGGCCAGCCGGTAGTGGCGCGGGTGGCCATGAAGCCGCTCGCAACCCTAAACCGGCCCGTGCTCAAGACCGTCGACGTGGTGACCAAGGAGGAAGCCGTGTCTTTCAAAGAACGCACGGATGTCACCGCCGTACCGGCGATGGGCGTGGTGGCCGAGACGATGATGGCCTTGGTGGTCGCCGGGGAGGCCATGCGCAAGTTCGGAGGGGACTCGATGGCGGAGGTAATCCGCAACCACGGCGCCTACCTGGACGGCCTCCTGACCGAACGCCCGTGAGCCAACCGACCCGTGTCCTGCTCATCGGGATGATGGGCGCCGGCAAGAGCACGACCGGTCGGCTGCTGGCTGAGCGCCTGCAGTGGCCCTACCTCGACAGCGACGACGAGATCGAGCGTCAGACGGGGCGCACGGTGCCGGAGATATGGAAGGCGGACGGCGAGCCTGCGTTCCGGGCCGAGGAGTCGAAGGTCCTGGCCCAGGCGTGCGCCTCGGTCGATCCGACCGTCGTGTCGGTGGCGGGGGGAGCCGTGCTCGATCCCGACAACCGGGCTCTAATCCGTGCCGCCGGACTGGTCGTTTGGCTCCGCGCCGAGGTGGCGACCTTGGCCGTCCGGGTCGGCTCCGGCAGGGGTAGACCGCTTCTGGAAGGCGGTCCCGCGGCCGCCCTGGCCCGCCTGTCCGCACAGCGGGCGCCGATCTACCAGGAGCTCGCCGATTTGGTGTTCGACGTAGACCGCCTCGCACCTCCGCTGGTGGCGGCGCGCATAGCGGATGCGGTCGATGCCCGAGGGGGCGTCACATATGCATGAGGTCATAGTGGATCTCGGCGACCGGTCCTATCCAGTGCTGGTCGGCGCCGGCGCCAGGCACCACCTGGGCGAGTTGATACCGGTCGGCGCCACCCGAGCCGTCGTGGTGACCCAGGAAGCGATCCCGTGGAGCGTGGACTGTGGAGTCGAACAGCGCAGCTATTACGTCGATGACGGCGAAGAGGCCAAGAACCTCGAGTCGGTCGAGCAGCTGTGCCGCGGATTTGCCAGGTGGGGGCTGCATCGAGGCGACGTCGTGGTTGCCGTCGGCGGGGGACTGGTCACCGACGTCGCCGGCTTCGCCGCCGCCGTGTACCACCGCGGGATCCCGGTGGTACACGTGCCGACCACCCTGCTCGGCCAGGTCGACGCGGCCATAGGCGGCAAGACGGGCGTCAACCTCCGGGAAGGGAAGAACCTGGTTGGGGCATTTTGGCAACCCGCGGCCGTGGTTTGCGACACCGAGACGCTGACCACCCTTCCGCCTCGGGAGTACCGAAGCGGGCTCGGCGAGATGGCCAAGTACGCCTTCCTCGGGGTGTCGGGACTTAGGGACCTGGCTTTGGAAGACGCCATAGCCGCTTGCGTGGCGTGCAAGGCTTCCATCGTGGGCGACGACGAAAGGGAGTCGGCGTCGGGCCGGCGGGTCTTGCTCAACTACGGGCACACGCTGNNTGCTCAACTACGGGCACACGCTGGGCCACGCCCTGGAGACGACGAGCCACTACGACCTTCGCCACGGAGAGGCGGTCGGCATCGGCCTGGTGTTTGCGGCCCGGCTGGCCCGCCGCTTGGGGCGCGTCGACGACGAGCGGGTAGCGGAACACGAGGCGCTGGTCGCCTCCTACGACCTGCCGTTGCGCCCACCGCCCGGCCTGGAAGCGGCGGAGCTGATCACCGTGATGGCCCGTGACAAGAAGGCATCGGCTGCGGGGATGACCTTCGTGCTCGATGGGCCCAACGGACTCGAAGTCGTCGACGGGGTGGGCGACGATGCGGTGTCAGCGACGCTGGCCGAGGTGTTGACGTGACCTCCGGCCAGGGCGGTGGGGCCGCCCTCGTCATGCTCCTATCGGGACCGAACCTCAATCTGCTGGGCGAGCGAGAGCCCGACGTCTACGGCCCCCACACCCTGGACGACCACGTCGCCACCGCTGTCGAGTGCGCGGCGCGCCACGGACTGGTCATCGAACACCACCAGTCACAGCACGAGGGTGCCCTGGTCGAGCTGATTCACTCCGCTCGAGGCCGGGCCGCGGCCATCGTGATCAACCCGGGCGCGTTGACCCACTACGGCTGTNNATCGTCAACGCAGGCGCCCTCTCCCACACCTCCTGGTCGCTGCACGACGCCCTGGCCGCCTTCGACGGACCGGTGATCGAGCTGCACCTGTCGAACCCCGACTCCCGGGAACCGTGGCGGCGCACGTCGGTAGTGGGCCCCGTCGCCACGGGGAGCATCTCCGGGCTGGGCGGACTCGGCTACCGGTTGGCCATCGAAGCGGTAGCGGACCTGCTCGACAGGTAGCTATCTCAGGTTGGCCGGGATGAGGCCGCCGAACGCGATGGCCAGCACGGCGCCAAGCGACAGGAACACTCCGAAAGGGATCGGAGTCTTGCGCCCGGTCCGCCCGGCCGCGATGAGGGCGAGGCCGACGGCAGCACCGGTGAGGTTGGCGGCCATGAAGCCCACGAATGCGTAGCGCCATCCCAACCAACCGAGCGCCAAAGCGATCAGCGGCCCGAAGCGCACGTCACCGAAGCCCATGGACCGCGGGCTGATGAAGTGGATGGAGAACAGAAAGGCGAACTCGACGGCCGCACATATCGCCGCGATGAGCAAGCGGTGCCAGCTTCCCTGCGCCGCCGCGGCCACGAGTAGCGCGGCTGCGACCAACCCGGAGACGGGGTACACGATGGCCCTGGGGAGGAGTAGGTGGTCGAGGTCGGTGAAGGCGAGCGCCACCAGACCCGAGACGAAGATGACTTCCGCGGGCAGCGTCCAACTCCAGCCGAAGCGCAAGGCGACCAGGACGAACAGCCCACCCGTCAGGGCCTCTACCAAAGGGTACCGAACGGAAATCGGCAGTCCGCAATGGCGGCACTTACCGCGTAGGAACAGCCACGAGACGATCGGGATGTTGTCCCTAGGCGCGATCGGGTTGTCGCACTGGGGGCAGGCGGACCGCGGCTTGCTGATGGACTTCTTGAGCGGTACCCGATAGATCACCACGTTCAAGAAGGAACCGATCATGACGCCGTACAGCACCGCCGCCACGATCAACAGTGTCGTCACTGTGGGCGGCCGCCAGACCGAGCGAGGGAGCCCACGCCGAAGCGACGGTGCCGTCCCTGAAAGCGACGAGTAAACACCCAGGTACTGTAAGCGACCGTGATCGCATCTATGCAGGTCAGCGACCGGCTGGCCCGGCTGCGACAATCCATGGTCGAGTCCGACCAGCCGCCCGCCTTGCTGGTAACCAGCCTCACCAACGTCCGGTACCTCACGGGTTTCGCCGGTTCGGCCGGGATGCTGTTCGTGCTCCCGGACGAGGCCGTCCTACTGACAGACGGTCGCTACGGGACACAAGCGGCTGAGCAGCTTGCGTCGGCCGGGGTGGGCGCTCGAATCGAGGTGTGCCCGGCAGCCGGGCAGGCCGAGCGCGGCAGGGCCGTCGTGGCGGGCAGCGGCGTGGTGGGCCTGGCGCTCGAGGCCGACCACGTTTCGTGGGCCCGGCAGCGGGCGTTCGCCGAGAAATGGTTCCCGGGGATCGAGCTGACCCCGTCTCTTGGGCTGGTCGAAGGTTTGCGCCGGATCAAGGACGCGGGGGAGTTGGACCGCCTGGCCGCAGCGGCTCGAATAGCCGACGAAGCCCTGTCCGCGGTGCGCGGACGGTTGGCCGAGGGCCTGACCGAGGCCGATTTCGGCAGGCTGCTGGACTTTGAAATGTGCGTTTTGGGGGCGACGGCGCCATCCTTTGAAACGATCGTCGCCAGCGGTCCGAATGCGGCCAAGCCCCATCACCGGCCTGGTTCGCGTCAGATCGGACGGTCCGAGCCGATCGTGCTGGACTTCGGGGCCCTCTTCGAGGGCTACCACTCCGACATGACCCGGACGGTGTGGGTGGACGGGTTGGGCGACCCCGTGCTGCGCCAGGCCGTCGACGTCGTGCTCGCAGCCCAAGCCGCCGGTGTGGCGGCGGTCAGGCCGGGCGCGGCATGTGTCGACGTCGACCAGGCTTGCCGTTCGTTGATCGCTGATGCCGGCTGGGCCGAGAACTTCGTGCACGGCACCGGACACGGCGTGGGTCTCGAAATCCATGAGGCCCCCTCCTTGTCGTCGGTGTCGACCGATACACTGGCCGTCGGCCACGTTGTCACCGTCGAACCGGGCGTGTACTTGCCAGGGATCGGGGGTGTCCGCATCGAGGACACCGTCGTGGTTACCGAGGATGGCTGCCGACCTCTCACCAGCACACTGAAGGATGCCCCCTGATGCCTGCCGTCTCTACCAACGACCTCAAGAATGGGATGTCTCTGAACCTGCCCGAGGGACTGTTCTCAATCGTCGAGTTCCAACACGTCAAGCCGGGCAAGGGCGGGGCGTTCGTTCGCACCAAGCTCAAAAACGTACGGACCGGGGCTGTCATCGAGCGCACTTACAGAGGCGACGAGAAGCTCGACCAAGCTCTGATCGACAAGCGGGACATGCAGTTTCTGTACCTCGACGGTGACGACTATGTGTTCATGGACACCACGGACTATGAGCAGACCTACGCGGCCCGGGCCTCGCTGGGTGCGTCCGCCTCGTACCTCAAGGAGGGCGATTCGGCGGTCCTACAGATCTACGACGGCGAGATCGTCGGTGTCGATCTCCCGGCCGCGGTGGAGCTGACCGTCACCGAGACCGAGCCGGGGGTTCAAGGGGACCGGGTCTCGGGCGCTCGCAAGCCGGCTTTACTGGAGACGGGCCTGCAAATCCAGGTCCCACTCTTCGTCAACACCGGCGACCGGGTGAAGGTCGACACCCGCAGCGGGGAGTACCTGACCCGGGCCGGCACTTGACACCGGGTTCTCGGTGCGGCTGCCGCGGCTTCCCACCGTGCAGCCGGTAGCGCGCCGGGAGGCCCGCGAGCGGGCGCTGTCGCTCCTGTACGAGGCGGAGTCGAAAGGGGTGGAACCGGTCGCGTTGCTGGATGAGCTGCCGGTGCCCCCGGACGCCTTTGCCGCCGGTCTGGTATCGGGGGTCGGGCTCGAGCTGGGAAGGATCGACTCGCTGATCTCGTCGCACTCCATCGGCTGGGTCATGGACCGCATGCCGGCCGTCGATCGGGCCCTGCTTCGCATGGCGACCTTCGAGCTGCTGTCGCACCCCGACGTGCCGACCGCCGTGGTCATCTCCGAAGCGGTCGACCTGGCCGCCCAGTACTCGACCGACGAGTCCGGCCGGTTCGTCAACGGGGTCCTGGCCGCCATCGCCGTCGTGGTGCGAGGCGACGAGGGTCGGGGCGGGGCGGGCGACGGAACGCCCAACGGGGAGCTTCCCTAGCCAATCGAGCGTCTCTGACCCGACGATCCCCGCTTGGGGTTCGCACGTTTGCTCTGGCCGTTGGCTACACTGGATCTTCGAGCCGTGAAGCCGGTCCAGTGAGGCCGGCACGGACCGAGGAGGACAGTTGGCCAAACGTGAGCGTGCCTTGGCGCCCCCATATGGGGGCGTTTTTGTTGCCCGCACCACGGTCATGGATGGCGAGGATGTGCGTCGAGCCACCTGGCGTATGGCTCACGAGATCATCGAGCGCAACCCGGTCACGGCGGACGTGGTGTTGGTGGGATTGCAGACCGGCGGCGTATGGATCGCCGAACGGCTGGCCCAAGTGATCGGAGAGGTGACCGGCGACGATGTCGCCCTGGGCACCCTGGACGTCGCCTTCTACCGGGATGACATAGGCCTCCGGCCGGTGCTGCCGGAGGCGACGACGGAGATACCGCTGGACCTGACCGGCCGGACCGTGGTCCTCGTCGACGACGTGCTGTTTACCGGCCGAACCATCAGGGCGGCGCTCAACGCGTTGGCCGACTACGGCCGGGCCAAGTCGGTGCAGCTGGCCGTGATGGTCGACCGGGGTCACCGCGAGCTGCCGATCCGGCCCGACTACGTCGGCAAAAACCTGCCCACCCGACGCGACGAGATGGTCGACGCCACCGAGGCCGGCGTGGTCATCGGGGACGTGACAGCCAAATGAGCGTGGGTAAATGACCGTGGGCACGACCACCGGAACGAGCGCCACCGGCACGACCACCGGGAGCGCCGGCGCCCCCTCCACCATTGCTCAAGCGGACCAGCCGAGAGCCGGCCGCCACCTGTTGTCGATCGCCGATCTGGGAGCAGAAGGAATCGACGAGGTGATGAAGCTCACGGACAGTTTCGTAGAAGTGAGCTCCCGATCCATCCCAAAGGTGCCGGCGTTGCGGGGCAAGACCGTGGTGTCGCTCTTCTTCGAGGACTCGACCCGGACCCGCCTGAGCTTCGAGACGGCCGCCCGCCGGTTGTCCGCCGACGTCATGACGTTCTCGTCTTCGAGCTCGTCGCTCAAGAAGGGGGAGTCCTTGCGGGACACCGTGCAGACGATCGAAGCCATGGGCATCGACGCCGTGGTCGTCCGGCATGGCGGGTCGGGGGTCCCATGGCAAGTCTCCCGCTGGGTGCACGGCCCTTCGGTGATCAACGCCGGGGATGGTTGGCACGAACACCCCACCCAGGCCCTCCTCGACTGCTACACGATCCGGCAACAACAGCGCGCTCGCGGCATCAAGTCGGTGCCCACCCTCCAAGGCCTGCGGATCGCCATCGTCGGCGACGTCCGCCACAGTCGGGTGGCGCGTTCGGATGTGATCGCGTTCGCGGCCCTGGGCGCCCACGTCACCTTGGTGGCGCCGCCCACGCTGCTCCCGGCTTCCCTGGTGGGCTGGCCGGTCGACGTATCCCACGACTTGGAGTCGGTGCTGCCCAAGCTCGACGTGGTCTACCTGCTGCGCCTGCAAAAGGAGCGGATGATCGAAGCGCTTCTTCCGTCGCTGCGTGAATACACCGCGACCTACGGTCTCACCCGGCAGCGGGCCGACCTTTTACCGGAAGGGGCGCTCATAATGCACCCTGGACCGGTCAATCGGGGCGTCGAAATCGCGGCCGAGGTCGCCGACTTGCCCGCGTCGGTGATCACCAACCAGGTGGCCAACGGCGTAGCCGTCAGGATGGCGGTCCTGTACCTCCTTCTGGGATCGGGGGTGGATCTTGCCGCTGCGTAACCCTTCCGCCGTCGTGATCCGTGGCGGCACGGTCATCGACTCGACCGGTTCCCGGTCGGCCGACGTGCTGATCCAAGAGGGAGTGATCGCCACCGTCGGCTCCAAAATCACCTCGGTGCCGGCGGGGACCGTCGTCCTTGAAGCGTCTGGTTGTGTCGTGGCTCCTGGGTTGGTCGACCTGCACGCTCACTTGAGAGAACCGGGGCGAGAAGAGGCCGAGACCGTCGCGTCGGGGGCCAGGGCGGCGGCCTTGGGCGGATACACCGCGCTGGTAGCCATGCCCAACACCGAGCCTACGATCGACAGCGCCGCCGTCGTGGGCCAGGTCCTCGACTTGGGCGCCGAGTCCTGCTGCGACGTGCGGGTGGCGGGCGCCATCACCGTGGGGCGGGAAGGCCGGCTCCTGGCGCCCATGGCCGAGATGGCCTCCCTCGGCGTCAAGCTTTTCACCGACGACGGTAGCGGGGTCCAGGACGCTCGGCTCATGCGGCGCGCTTTGGAGTACGCATCCGCCCTGGGCGTCACGCTGGCGCAACACTGCGAGGACGCGTCGCTGGCCGGCGGGGGTCACATGCACGAAGGGGAATGGTCGAGCCGCCTCGGTATTCCAGGGCAGCCGGCCGAGGCTGAGGAGCTCATGCTCATGCGAGACCTGGCCCTGGCCCGCCTGACGGGAGCGCGGGTCCACTTCCTTCACCTGTCCACGGCCGGCTCGCTGGCGATGATCCGGGGGGCGAAGGCCTCCGGCCTGGCCGTCACCGCGGAAGTGGCGCCTCATCACTTCACCCTGACGGACGCCGAGGTCGCCTCCTACGACCCGGTGTTCAAGGTGAACCCGCCGTTGCGCANNGACGCCATCGCGACCGACCACGCTCCCCACACCCAAGAAGCCAAGGAAGCGCCCTTCGATGAGGCCCCGCCAGGGATGCTCGGTTTGGAGACGGCGCTGGCCCTGGCCTTGACCGAGTTGGATGTTCCGGTGGAAAAGATACTGGCGCTCATGTGCTGGCAGCCCGCTGCCATCGCCGGCCTCACGGCTGAGCACGGCGGGCCTGTCGCGGTCGGACGTCCCGCCAACCTCTGCGTGATTGACCCCGCCGCTAAGTGGGTAGTCGACCCGACCGCGCTGGCCAGCCGCAGCCGCAACACCCCGTATGCCGGCCGGTCGTTGGTAGGAAAGGTTCGCCACACCGTGTTGCGGGGGGAGCCGGTGGTAGTGGAGGGAGAGGCTCAGCGTTGAGCGCATTGATCGAGGGTTTGCTGGTGCTAGCCGACGGCACCACTTTCGAGGGAGAGGCCGTCGGATGGTGGGGTCCTTCCGACCGGATCGGACCGGTCGTTCCCGCAACCGGCGAGGTCGTGTTCAACACCACGCTCACGGGTTACCAGGAAGTCCTGACCGACCCTTCATACGCCGGCCAGATGGTGTGCTTCACCTATCCGCACATCGGCAACTACGGGATAGCAGCCGCCGACAACGAGAGCGGGCGGGCCTTTTGCCGGGGTCTGATAGTGCGAGACCTGGCGCCGCGTCCGAGCAGTTGGAGATCGGAGCGGTCCCTCGGCGAATTCCTGCACGAGCAACACCTCCCAGGTCTGGCGGGCGTCGACACCCGCCGGTTGACGAGGCACATCCGAGACGTGGGTTCGATGCCGGCCGCATTCGGGCCGGTGTCGGGACCGGCGGCGCTCGACGAAGCCGATCTCAAGGAAGCGGCTGCGGCCGAGCCGGGCACCGACGGGGCGGACCTGGCGTCGAAGGTCACGACCAAGGAGCCCTACGTGGTGGGCACCGGACGGCTGCGAGTGGTCGCCTACGACTTCGGCATCAAGCGCAACATCCTGCNNGTGTTCCTGTCGAACGGCCCGGGTGATCCCGCGGCGGTGGGGTACGCGTCCGACGCCATCCGCGATCTACTCGGTCAGGTACCGGTCTTCGGGATCTGCTTGGGCCATCAGCTCATGGCGGCCGCCCTAGGCGCCAAGACCTACAAGCTCCCCTTCGGCCACCACGGAGGCAACCACCCCGTGCGCCGGGTGGCGACCGGGGCGGTCGAAATCACCAGCCACAATCACAACTACGCGGTGGCGGAGGGATCCCTCGCCTCAGTCGACATAACCCACCGCAACCTCAATGACGGCGTAGTCGAAGGCATCGCGTGCCGCGACATCCCCGCCTTCGGAGTTCAGTACCACCCCGAGGCCGGACC
>PMHU01000268.1 GCA_003156795.1 Acidimicrobiaceae bacterium | reverse complement strand
GATCCAGCCCGGCCTTGGTCGTCGACGGGCGTTTGGAGCGGGTGGAGACGGTCATCAATGTGGTGGTCGAGCGCATCCGTCCTCTCTCCTTGTCGCCGACGACGCTGCATTCGAGGGACTTCCGGTAGGCCGGCTCGCGAGCGTCGTTCACAAAGATCGCCCGAGTTGCGATAAGCAGTTGTCCGCCAATGAGTCAAACTGGAGTAGCACAACAGGCCGGCGTCGCGGTGCGGGCTTCACCGGAGGCGCTGCTGAAGGCGGTCGTGGAAACTTCCGACGACGCCATCTTCACGTGCGACGCATCCACGCGGATCACGAGCTGGGGCGCCACCGCCGTCCGGCTGTTCGGATCCGTTGAAGCCGACGTCCTCGACCAGCCGGTCGAGCGACTCTTCGCCGAACATTTACGCCAGGACGTGCACTTGGTGACCGAGCGCGTCCTGGCCGGGGACCGGATCAGGCAGTTCGACAGCGAGGTGCTTCGAGCCGACGGCATGCCCATGCCGGTGTCGCTCTCGATGTGTCCCGTACTCGACGACCAGGGCTCCTGCGTGGCCCTGGTCCTCATCGTCAGGGACGTGACCGAGCAACGCTTGGCCCAAGCCACCCTGGCGGAGGTAGAAGGTCGGCTGCAGGAAGGCGAGGCGGTAGCGCACATCGGCAGCTGGCTTTGGGATGTCAGGACCGGCGCAGTGCAGTGGAGCGCGGAGTTCTACCGGATCCACGGGGTCGACCCGCTCGATTTCGACGGCACCATCGAGTCTTATCTCGCCGCTATACACCCGGCGGATCGGGGTCGGGTCGGCGCTGAGATGGAAGCATCGGTGGCGGACGGCCGCCCATTCGAGGCCGACTACCGGGTCGTCCGGTCGGACCAGCAAGTCCGGGCTATCAGGGTGCGGGCGCAGCTTGCCACCGGCTCGGATGGTACAGCCATGGGCTTGCGGGGGATAGGCCAGGACGTGACCGAGGGCGCGCAGGCGTGAGTCGCTAGATCACCGCGGACCCACGAGATGTCTGACCTTGGCGACGATGTCGTCGCCGGTGTCGGGCAGATCTCCTTGACCGTCAACAACTAACGCCAGCTCGCGCAGGGTGTTGCCGAGCTGGGCTCGAGTCGCTGACAGCACATCGGCGAACTCGTCGGTCTGGCATAGGGCCTTGAGGGACTGGGTCAGGCGGTCGAGGTCCTGACCTCGGGTCTTGGCGCCTACGACGTAGCCGGCGGCTAGCACGAGGAACGTGTTCACGGGGCCTCCTCCAGTTCGGCTTCGGCGTGAAGTCGAACTCTGATGTCGGGGTAGATGCGGAGCATGAGGACGCTTGGCGACGGTATGGCGAAGTCTCTGATGTCGAAAGCCTGCTCCCCCGTGATCACGAGGCGCCGCTCCGCCGAAACCTCGACGCTGACGGCGCCGTTGGCCGGGCGGGTCACGCCATGGAAGGTCAGCTCGCCCGTCAAGCGGAACATCGTGCCCGGGCCGTTGGCCGCGCACTCGCGGAGCTCCACCACGGCCTGGGGGAAGCGTCGGGCATCGATGCGCCGCAGCAGCTCAGCGTCGTATACCCGGTTGCCCGACCGGAGTCCGGAGACGTCGATCTCGAGGCGCGCCGAGGGCGCGATGTCGGTGCGCAACTTCACGCCGTCGACCGCCGCTTCAACCCAACCGCCGACGCCCACCGCCCCGAAGGAAAGGGGCCCGACGGTCGAGCGGACGTCGATGAGCACCACTGAGCGGTCCGGCACCAAACGGAAGCGCTGAACGTGAGGACAGGCGCTTCCCGCCTCCTGCTCAGCTACCGATGGGGTCTCGGTGCTCGCTAGGTCCGCCTCGGCTTCGAGTGGCACGAGGCGCCGGGGAGCAGCCGAGGTGGGAGAGACGGGCGACCAGCCGAGGCCGAGGGCGCCGGCCCAGCCTCCTTCTACCTCGGCCAGCACGGAGTCGGGCGTTCCCGTTGCCTGGTATCGCCGCAACACCTGACCCAGGTAGTCATGCTCCTCCTTGATCACCCCCATCCACACCCGGAGAACCTTGTTCCCTAGGGAGGTCACCCGGTAGACGCGACGGGCCTGGCCGGCGGTGGGGTTCTGCGAGGAGGCCTCCACCAGCCCGTCTCGCTCGAGTTGTGCCAGGGCCCGGTAGACGGCGGGACGGTCGACGTGACCGAAGCGAAACTCCTGCAAGCGCGGGACCAGCCCGTACCCGTAGCCGGGCCGCTCAGACAGCAAAAGTAGGACGGCCGGCAGGATGAAGCGACGAGGCGGGGCCAACTCGAAGCGCGACGTCGTGCTGATCGTCGCTGCCGATTTGGGGCTGCTCTCTTCGATTGGCATAGGCACCCTCGTCCGAGATCGGCCGCGAGCACGCGCCTCTATCTGACGCCACAACCGCTCGAGGAGTCCAGGTCTTCCTAGCCCCTCCCGGGTCGCGTGTCAATGGAGGGTCCGCCCAGACCGTCGAACGGTGCAGAACACACTCATAGACGGGAGTACGGAGTCGCTGTAGAACTTCGGATAGCCGCTCGTGACGCGCGGCTGGAAACTACGGGGAGGCACGCGACGTGACGGTAACCGAGGCGCCACCGGACGAGACTGTCGTCCACGTCCTTTGGATCAACGCAGGGCTCAGCTGCGACGGTGATTCGGTCGCGCTGACCGCGGCGACCCAGCCGAGCATCGAGGAGATCGCCCTGGGCGCGCTGCCCGGCCTGCCCAAGATCGCCGTCCACTGGCCGCTGATCGACTTCGAATGCGGTCCAGTTGGCGGGGCGGATGACTTCATCGAGTGGTTCTTCAAGGCCGACCGCGGGGAGCTGGACCCGTTCGTCCTGGTGGTCGAGGGCTCGATACCCAACGAGGCCATCAAGAAAGAGGGCTATTGGTGCGGCTTCGGCAACAACCCCGAGACCGACCAGCCCATGACCACGAGCGAGTGGCTCGACCGCTTGGCGCCTAAGGCTCTGGTCGTGCTGTGTGCCGGCACTTGCGCGTGCTACGGCGGCATCCACGCCATGGCGGGCAACCCGACGGGTGCCATGGGCGTCCCCGACTATCTCGGTTGGGGCTGGAAGTCGAAGGCTGGCATTCCGATCGTCTGCGTGCCCGGTTGTCCCACCCACCCCGACAACTTGTCGGAAACGATCCTCTACCTGCTCTACCAGGCGACGGGCCAGGCGCCGATGATTCCCCTCGACGACGCCTTACGCCCGACCTGGTTGTTCGGCGCCACCGTCCACGAAGGCTGCGACCGGGCGGGCTACTACGAGCAGGGAGACTTCGCCGATGAGTATGGCTCTCCTAAGTGCATCGTGAAGCTGGGCTGCTGGGGACCAGTCGTCAAGTGCAACGTTCCCAAGCGGGGCTGGATCAACGGCGTCGGTGGTTGCCCGAACGTGGGCGGCATCTGTATCGGCTGCACCATGCCCGGATTCCCCGACAAGTTCATGCCCTTCATGGATGAGCCCCCCGGCGCTCGCGTGTCCACGCTCGCCAGCGGGCTGTACGGCACCGCCATTCGAAGCCTGAGACGCATCACGGCCAAGACCGTCGACGAAGAGCCCAAGTGGCGGGTGACAGGTTCGCAGCTTCTTACCGGATACAAGGGAGAGTGGAAGTAGCTATGGCGACCAAGACCAAAAACGCCGACGGCCTCGTCGAGATGGCGTGGGATCCGATCACGCGCATCGTCGGCAGCCTGGGCATCTATACCAAGATCGACTTCGGCCAGGGCAAGGTCGTCGATTGCCACAGCACGTCTTCGATATTCCGCGGGTACAGCATCTTCATGAAGGGCAA
>PMHU01000090.1 GCA_003156795.1 Acidimicrobiaceae bacterium | reverse complement strand
GGCCTCCGGGATCAACACGTTGGCGAAGGTGGAGTCAGATATGGAGGACGCGAACATCGTCTTTCCTGACGGTGTGCCGTCTGACTATTCGTGGTACGCCGGCCCTGGAATCGAAGCCGGAAATAACGCTCCCTCGGGGTACTCGGCGCTCACGATGTGGGGCCAGCTCTACCCGGAGGCGGGCGGATCACCCCAACCCAACGTAGACGTCGAGTTCCACGATCCGCAGTCCTGGATCTACTCGATAAGCAAGCAAGCGTGGCTCGAGGTGCAGGGCACACCTGATATGCAGGGCAATTATTACCTGGCGACCTTTGCCGGCAACACCTCCACTCCGGCGAATATCGTGGCCGAACCCGACGGGGGGTATGCGGTGACCCCGCCGACCGATGGGCACAACTTCCACTTTTGGCCGAGCGAAGGTCGGGGGACGATCGATGCCTCGGACGTGGGGGGCGTATTCACGACGGTGGAAGCCCGTCTCGTGGCCGCTGACCCCTCGAAACCGGCCGACCTGAGCGCGGATCAATACGTACTCGACGTGGGCGGAGACTACTGGCAGTCCACGACGGCACCATATCCGGACAACGCCTCTATCTTCCAGAGTCGCTTCGACGCATTGACATCGGGTTGGCAGTCGTTCGATGCCATCACCTGGTCCCGGGCGCAAATCGGGGCCAACCCGGCGTTGCCCCTAAACCGAGGTTGACTCAACCTCGAAACGCGACATCGGGCGACTCCTCGGCACGGGACCCCGCCTGACCCTTCCAACTGACGTCCGAAAAGCCGATTTTTTGGTCTCTCAGCTACGCGTCCCCAGCGTAGATTTGGGACAACTGACGGAAGTGTCGCTCGGCCGAGAATCGCGAGATTGCCTTTTCTCGGGCCGCCTTTCCCATACGCTCGGCCGCTTCAGGATCAGCTACCACTTCTGCCAGCACCTCAGCCAGAACCTTGGGATCGTCTGCCGGCACCAGGCGCCCGTCGATACCATCGTCGATGAGCTCGGGCAGACCTCCCATGCCGGTGGCTATGACGGGGCGTCCCGCGGCCATGGCCTCGAGCGCGGTCATCGGCTGGTTCTCGTACCAGCGCGAAGGTATGACCACGCAGGTGCTCCTTTTCATCAGGGCCTCAATGCCAGAGCGGTCGAGCCGACCATGAAACTTCACGCTCCCCTTCGCCACCCTATCGGCGAGGTCTTCGAGGTCTTGGTGCACAGGTCCGGTGCCGGCGATTTCCAGCTGCGCGGCGCCCCCGAGGNNATGAGCGTGTCGACGCCCTTCTCGACTGATAGTCGACCGACGAAGACGACCGTCGAATCGGTCGATGGCTCGAATTCGTCCGGCACGTCGACGAAATGAGGCACGTGTCGGAGTCGTTCGGGAAACACCTCGGCACGTTTCATGCTCTCGAGCATGAAGAGCGAGGGGCAGATGAAAGTCGCGACCGGATCGTAGGCGTCGAAAGTGGTGTGAGCCCACAACTCCATCGACGCAGCGGCGCTGGCCAACAACGAATCGTCCTTGCATCGGCGGAGCACCGCCTGATGGAAGTGGCGACCGAAGCAGGCGTCACAAGGTTTACCGTGGTCGAGCATTTGATAGGTAGGACAAGCCAGCTTGTAATCGTGGAGCGTCATGACGACGCGCAGATTTCGCTCGGCGAGCGGGCGGAGGATCGACGGTGAGAGCTGGTGATAGATGTTGTGACAATGGACCACGTCGGGCTGAAACTCGTCGACGACGGCCGCGATCCCGCGTGCGGCTGAGCTAGACCACAGCATTCGTCCCATGAGTTTGAACCTCTTGGGAACCGATGTCGGTGGCGGGTCGAACTCCGCGTATGAGGGAAAGTGATCTTGGTATAGCTGGGGTTCGTTCTCCGGGTGTCGCATCCCAAACAGCGCGACGTCGTGGCCAGCTGCGCTCTGTCGGCGCGCCACGTCGAGCATGTAAGCCTCTGCTCCACCGCGCCGATAGAGAAACTTGTTGACGTGGAGGATTTTCACGACGGCGAACTCAGAGGAGCCCGGTAGGTACTCGGACGCGATCCGATTCAGCCCCGCTCGTCGTCGTAATCAACCTTGGCCTTGAGGTCGAGCCGGCCCCGACTTGGCGGTCGCATCCGAATCTGGCGACGGAGTAGGGGCCCGCCCCGAGGCCCGACGCTCGCGTGCAACGGGGGTGACGGCCGGTCGTGACGATTGTCTGGCGGTCCGGACCGGTGCGGCCGATGGTGCGGGTCCGACATCATCCGGTTGAACCGCGGCCGGATCCTCGCTTGAACGCGCATCGAGGAGCTGTTGGTCCGAGGATCGGCGCCAAGGCCCTGTCCATTCCTTCTCTCTTCTCTTCGCCTCCTCCTCTTCCTCCTCAAGTCTTCTCCTCTCCACCCCTCGATCGAGGATCCCGAAGACGGCGAAACACCCGAGACTGAGCGCGATCATCACCACAGCGGACATGAGGCCGAGTCGGACGGTAGGGGACATCCGACTGTTTTGAGTCACCTGAGGAGGAGTCAAAACCGTTGGGGAGGTGGCCGCGATGAGGTTGCCTTCGGCGGTGGTGTAGTCCTGCTCCGCGGTCTGGAGTGCAGCTTGCGCCTGCGTGAGTGCAACGTCGAGCAGCTGCCATTGCGGATCGGCGGCCGACATACGGTTCAACTCGCTTTGCACGGAGTGGATAGCCGTTTCGATGGCGGGCACCTGCTGTGGGCTGGCAGCAGCCAAAGCGTCCTCAAGATTGAGGGCGTCCTGCTCGGCTTCCTGAAACTGGGTCCCGAAGTCGTCGGTCCCGTGTACCCGGTTGAAAGCTGCGATGGTGGACTCCGCTGTACTCAGGGCCCGCTGGGCGGCGGAGACCTGGTCTTGCGCTCCATAAGCCTGTTGGGATCCAAGTGATAACAGTGCGTCCTTCGTGGCCGTTGTCACCACGGTGCTTGCGATTGAAGGCGCGGTATCAGTGAATGAGACGGTCACCGCCGAACTCGATGCGACCTCCGCATCTTTCAGGCCGCTGTCGAGACTATCGGTAGGAACCCCGGATTCCTTCGCAACCTTTGCAACGGTTTGGGGGAGCTGGAGCGCCGTTTGGAAGGTGGCGACCACTGTCGACACGTTGCTTCCGGCGGCATCGGGAATCACCCGGGCTACGAAAACCGTGCTCGTAGCGGTGTACGTCGAGGGCTGATGGTACGCGTACGCTGCTCCGCCCACAGCCGCGACACCGGACAGGATGGCGGCTAACGCGACTCGCCTCGGAGTGAGACTGAGGTACCGAAGAGAGGGCAACGTGAGTTATCGACCTTTTCAGAACACGTCGGGGCGGATGGACCGCCACTCCAGGATTACCTTTCCACACCAAAATTAGCAGTCAATCCTCCTGTGGGGTACCACGGGAGCCCAACGCACTGCCAACAGAGGCCAGCAACGCCCCTGGTGCCACGCCAGAGCGCGCCACACCTGGTACTTTCCGCTTTGACCAGGGCGGACCTGGTGTCGATATGGCTGTCGATATCATGGCCGGTTAGGGCGAGCCCTTAGCACAGAGGAACGGTTGCCCAGTGGAGATCGCCGAGTCGTTGCACCTGAGCAGGCGGCGCATCGTGGCTCTGCTCGTTCTCGCGACCTTGGTGGCGCTTCCGGTGGCCGGGCTGCGGGCGTTTGGGGCGTCCGCCTACCGAGCTGAGGCGTCTGTGAACCTTACGTCGTTGGCGTCCCCGACGGCCAACGATAACGAACAGGAGCGGGTTACGGCCGACTTCGGCGCAGCCTTGCAGCTTCCCGAGGTCTACCAGGCTGCTTCGAGCGCGACCGGTATCCCGTCGGCAGCTATCAAGAAGGACCTCACATACGAGCCGAGCCAGAGCGGCGACATCGTTACACTTCAATTCGAGGGTCCATCTGCTAGCAACACGGAAGGCGTGGTCTTGGAAGCGGCGTCGACCGCCCTTCGAGTGCTGTCGGACCAGGCCTTGGCTGGCGCTCAAGGCGCCGAGACCGCGGCGAGAGGAGACGCCCAGGCGGCTGCGACGGCGCTCGGATCCTTCGAGGCGACCTCGGCGGGAGCGAAGGCCCGCCAGTCGACCTTGCTCGCGGCCGTGGCCCAACTGCAGCTCCTGACGGAGCCCACCGAGTCTCAGCCAGGTGTGACTGCCCCGAGCGACTCACCACTCCGGGACCTCGGCGACACCACTTTGAGAGCAACCGTGGCGCAGCTTCAGGCTGTGTTGCAGCAAGAGAGCTCCGATCTGGCGTCGGAGGCGTCGGCCAGCCCCGAGTATGCGCTCCTTGAGACGAACATGGTGGATGCCCTGGCCCAATGGGAAGCGGCGACGTCGGACTTCCTATCCGCGACCTTGGCGGCTTCGAGGCAGTCATCGGCGTCGCTGGTCACTGTTAGTAGTCCCGTACGCCTTAGCCAGATCCGGTCGGTGGCCCTTGATGCATTCGCCCTCGGCGCGGCAGCGGTCCTCATCGCCACGGTGGCTTTGGCGGCTTTGGAGTTTCGCCGTCTCAAGAGTGGCGCGCCCCAACTTGCGGACGTCGGGGTGCCGGCGCCCAGTCCGGTGGAACAGAGGCATCCCCGCCTGCCGATGATCCAGCGTCCGTTGCCATCGGCCCTGATATTGAGGCACGCAAACACCTGGATAGTCGGGCTCGTACCGTTTTCGATCGCGATAGCCATCGGTCTGTCCACCCTTTCCGACACCCGCAAGGGCACGTTGGCCCTGATCATGGCCGTACCAGTTGGTCTCGCCGCAGGGATCCTGGCTCTGAAGCGGTTCGAGTGGTTTCTCGCCTTCATCCTTGTCGTGCGAACGTCGCTGGACGCCCTCAACATCTCGAGCACGAGTTCGGGAAGCGGAGTAGATCCAGGCGCCGCCATGGGAGCCGTATTCATTGTGGCCGCGGGTCTCTGGCTCGCCACGCAGAAGTACTCCGGGACGTGGGTCAAGCTGTCAAGGACCACGATGTGGCTGTGGGCCTTTGCGGGTGCTTGCCTTCTCAGCTGCGTCGCCTCGGGCGATCGCACCAATTCTGTCGTCGAGACTTCGAAGGTCGTGGCCGGGGTACTCATGTTCAGTGTCCTCGAGCAGTACCTCGGCCGCCGGCCAGAACGGGTGAAGTTGGTCATCACCTGCCTGTACCTGTCGTTCATCGTCCCCGCCGTGGTCGGGTTGCACCAGTGGATAGCTGGCACCGGGACTCGCTTTTACTCCGACGCCAGCCGGGTGAGCGGTACCTATCCCCACCCGAGTTCGTTTGCCATATACCTGCTGATGGTGATTCCCGTCAGCGTCATGCTCATCGGCTACTACGAGGGCTGGAAGCGATACGCCCTGATCGCCGTTATGTCGATCTCCACGATTCTTCTGGTCGCGACTTACACGCGAGCGGCGTGGTTCGCTGCGCTGGCGATAGTCGTGTACCTGGGCATGAGGGGTCGCCCGCAACTCCTTCTGGCTGCGGGAGTCCTGATCGTGGTCCTGTTGGTGGCGGTCCCGTCAGTCGCCGGCCGCTTTGCCGATTTGAAGTCCACCCCGGTGAACGTCGTGCCCGGTCAGGCTCCACCTAACTCCTTGGCCTGGCGGATCGAATACTGGCAACTTGTGCTCCCGTTGGCCGACAGCAACCCCATAACAGGGATCGGATTTGGCCAGGTCCAGGTCGTCGAGCCCGACAAGCTGCCGCCCCACAACGGGTTCATCGAGGCCTATGTCGAAACCGGCGTTGTCGGCCTCATCGCTGTAACCGGGGTTGTTTTGTCACTGGGTTCGGCTCTCAGGAAGCGGCTCCGGGAATCGGAGCCGGGTTTCGACAGGATGCTCGCGCTGGCAGCCATAGCCACGGCCATCGGAATAATTATCCAGTTCTTCGTCGAGAACCTGCTGGATCAGACATTCGTGTTCTGGTACATGGCGTCGGCGATGACATGGGGATACCGCGGCGGAGCGCTGCCACCGAATCCACGTGGGACCAAGCAAATCGATCCTGTGTCCTCGGTCAGTCTCGACGACCTTGCGCTCGTCCCCGCCCCGGCCCCCACGTAGGCCGACTGGCCACATCAACTCGGGACGGAGCGGCCGGGAGAGACAGCGCGGAGCCCCTGAGCACCAGGCCATGTTCGTTATGGTGGCAGCGTGAAAAAGCGGGTTCGCGGCAGCAGATTCCAAACCGCGCTCACCGCTTTCTCGGGCATTTTCGTAGTTGGTCTTAGCGCCATCACGGGGCCACTGATCGGAAGGTCTCTCGGTGCAGCTGGCAAGGGAGACCTCGCAGCGGTCACCGTACCCCCCGAGATGTTCGGCTACCTCCTGGCGTTCGGGTTGCCGGTAGCCACGCTCTATTACGCCGACCGCTACACGACCAAGCAGCTGATCATGTCAACGTGGGTGTTCTCCCTGATCGTCGGCGGGATGGTAGTGACGGGGCTGTGGTGGCTGATCCCCAGTTACCTGCATGGCCACAACCACGAGGATGTTCCGTGGTTGCGCGCCTACCTGGTGGTGATGACCAGCTATGTACCGGTGTCGGCCTCGGTAGAGCTGCTCCGTCACAGGCAATCGCTGGTTGCCTACAACGCTTTGCGGGCAACCTTCGTCCTGACGATCAACACCGGCGCGATCGTGTTGCTAGCCATTGTCGGCCGCCTGGACCTGACCACCGCGATCGAGGCCGCTATTGGCTCGCAGGTGGTGTGGCACCTGACGGTGCTCATTTACTGTCGGGCTTGGCCCAATCGGTCATTCCAGCGTCGTGTCCTTCAGACTCAACTCGGCTACGGGTCCCGGCTCGTGCTCGGCTCGCTGTCTGAGGTCGTGGTCGCCCGACTCGACCAGTTGCTCCTGATCGGCCTGGTCAGCCCGAGCGAGCTGGGGATCTACACGGTCGCGGCCACGGCGGCCGGAGTCAGCGGACCAGCGGCGTGGGGCATAGCTCTGGCGTTGTTCCCCCGGATCCGACGGGCTGACAGCGAGAAGGACGCCCGCCGGGCGACCAAGGAAGCCGTAAAGTGGGCGGTCCTGTCTTCGGCGACGATCGCGGTCCTGGTCGCGGCGACCGCGCCGAAGGTCTTGCCCCTTCTCTTCGGCAGCCAGTTCAGAGGGGCGTTGCACCCCCTCTGGATCATGCTTCCGGGCCAGGTCGCCCTCGATCTGGGAAACGTAATTTCGCAGAAGCTCATGGCAGACAACACTCCGGGGGACCTATCGAAGGCGTACGCCTTCGCTGCCGTTGTCACCGTCGTGGGGCTGACGCTCACGGTTGCTCATTGGGGAGTCATCGCTGCCGCGGTCGTCACATCCGTGAGTGAGTTCTGCTACTTGGGATTCTTGGCGTGGAAGCTCTACCGCAACTACCGACGGCCCGTCACGGTGCCGTCTTCGGCGCCGGTAGAAGCGCCCCTCCAAGGCGGAGCCGCGGACCTCATCGCCGGTGCGGCCTTCCCCGAGCCCGGACCGATCGGCCCGACAAGCCGGGGCCCGGTACCCGGCGACGAGCTCTGACCGGCCCCAGCGGCTGTTGGCGAGGCCGATGAGCATCGTGTCGACGGGGTTACAGCTATCGTGAGCCGGTGCAACGAGGAGATCCGCTGCGCGTCTGGCACCTGGATACGATCGGTTCGCCTCAGTCCGTCGATGGCGTGGCCGTGGGACTGTGGTTACTAGCCGCTCAACAGAGCCAGCTCGGAGCTGACGTCACGCTGTTCCTCCGAGACACTCCCGACGCGAATGCGACCGCTATTGCGTCCGGGAGCGGGATCCATCTGGCCCAAACNNCGAGCCGATCGATCCAGGGGGCCTGGCGTTCCTCGGCCTACCGGGGTTTGCACGACCCGCCCGATATCGTGCACTTTCACACTGGCTGGAATCCCTCTCATCCCTTCCTGGCCGCGGCGATCAGGAGACGGCACGTCTCCTACGTACAAACACCCCACGGGGCCTACTCGAAGGTCATCCGATCTCGTAAACGTCTCCCCCGCGCCCTCTACCTTCACGCTGTCGAAGCGCCTTACGTTCGAAGGGCCGGGGGGGTCCTGTACAACCACGAGGCTGAGAGCCACGACTTCCATGACCTCGTTCCCCGATTTGGCGGGCTGGAATCGATGATCCCCTTTCCGACCGATATCGAAACGTCAACGTCGGACGGCNNGGCGAAACGTGTCGTCTTCCTAGGCCGCTACGAGCCGTTCCAAAAGGGCCTCGATCGGCTCGTTGATATCGCCGCACTTCTCCCCGACGTCCAATTCGAGCTCTACGGCCAGCCTCCAGAGGGAGGCAGCCAGACGTTATCTGCTCTGATCGCCCGCTCGCCGGCCAATGTCCGTTTCAACCCTCCGGTGTTCGGCGAGGCCAAGCAACAAGTGCTTCGTCGGGCCAGTCTTTACCTACAACCATCTCGTTTCGACGGCTTCTCGCTCTCAGTGGCAGGCGCGATGCTGCAGGGGTTGCCTTGTGCGGTGGCCGACGACCAGGCGATCGCGGAGGAGATCCGACGCAACGATCTCGGATTGGTGCTCCCCACCGATGCGGCGAGGGCCGCGGAGGAGATCCGAAAGGCCCTGGACGATCCGCAACAGCTCAGGCGGTGGTCCGCCAACGCCACACCGTACGCCCGGAACCGCTTCGACCCGGTCCGGTCGGCGGAGGCCCATCTGGCTTTCTACGCCGAGGTCCTCGCTCGGAGCAGCGCTAAGTAGCCCTCGAACGGTACGGCCCGGCCCGGCCCGGGCCAGCTCCGCGCGTATCAAGCTCCGCGAACGGTCCTCTCTTGAAGGCGTTCGAATTACCGAAGGTCGAGAGGTTGCCCCACGCTGCGAGACGAGACACGCGAACGCCGCTGCGGGGGGTTCTGCGTTTCCCCGAGGACCCCAAGGTTCCTGCGCGGCTGCTGCTCGCCTGCGTGCTGGGGTGCATGGCGACCGCCCTGTGCTATCTCCTGCTGGTCCACACATCGGTAGGACAGAGGATGGACGATGCTGCCTATTACGGCGCGGTCCGCGCCGGTTCACAGCACTCTGGGTTCATCGACACCCAGCTCAGGCGCATGGACGAGAGGTCGCTCAAGGTGACAATGGTCGCCATGTTCGGGATAGGACTCCTGCGCCGCCGCCCCATACTGGGCATCGGCGGAGCCCTGGTCGTGGGCGCTCCGGTGGCGGCCACGCACGTCCTTCGCTACCACGTCCTGGACCGTTCGCCGTTCGCCGTCGTCTCCGCGATCGGTAACACTTTCCCGAGCGGTCACGCGGCCGGCGCCGCCGGCTGCGCCATGGCACTCGTACTAGTGAGCCCGCCGCGGACTCGCGGTATCGCGGCCATCTTGGGCGGCGTCTTCGCCGCAGCCGTCGCGGCTCAGGTGCAGGTGATCGGCTGGCACCGCCCGAGCGACTCCATCGGCGCCTGCCTCTTAGCTTTCGCATGCGCGTCCGGCGTTGCGGGTGTCCTCGCTTGGACGCGACCGGGCCGGGCGCAAAAGAGAAGGCGCCAGTGGGGGGCGTTTGGGGTCATGGTGGCGGCTAGCACCGTAGCCATCACGCTGGGCGCCCTCTCCGCTGCTCAGGGCATCGGGCTCTCGGGCGGCACGGCTTCGCCTGCCGTCCAGCACCAAGCGTACGTAGCCGGCTTGGAGGTAACGATCAGTGTCGTTGCTCTTCTGATGGCCGCCCTCCTGCTGCTGATCGGAGATGCCGATTTCGACGACGGTTGGCGGAAAGCCATCGCGGCTGCGCGAGACCTCTTGCTGCAAAGGCGTCGCGAAGCTCAGCCGTTGGTTCGGAAACGAGACCCGAAAGAGGTGGGTGGGCGCCGAAGCTCGCCGTCAGGCGGCGACGTCGGAGCTTCCGAGCTCCAACTGGATGGGGCCTAGTCGCTTTGGTCGCTTAAGGAAAGCCGGACCCATGGCCCCGAGCGTCCTGGCGATCAGCATCCGGGCTGTCCCGACCATGATCGCCACGTCGAAGCCGATCGACCAGTTGTCCACGTAGAACAGGTCGAGTCGTCTGTAGGCACGAAAAGACGGGTTGTCCCGTGCCTCCACCTGCCACAGTCCAGTGATACCGGGGGGGACGAGGGCCCTCTCCACCAGGTCGGCGTCGAACTGGGCGAACTCCGCTGGCAGCGCCGGACGGGGCCCGACGACGCTCATCTCGCCGCGGAGCACGTTCAGCAACTGAGGGATCTCGTCGATGCTCGACGCGCGGAGGAACCTGCCGACCCTCGTGACGCGGGGGTCATCGGCGAGCTTGAACAGGGGGCCCGAGCGCTCGTTCCTCGCCGTCACCTCGCCCATACGCTGAGCCGCGTCGGGGACCATCGTGCGCAGCTTGACTAGGCCGAAGATGCGCCGATTGAGGCCGACCCTTTCCTGGCGATAGAAGACCGGTCCCCCGTCTTGGAGCTTGATGGCCAGCGCGGACAAGAGAAGCACGGGCAAGGCCAGGATGAGACCCAGCGCCGCGACGCTCAGGTCGACCGCCCGCTTCAGCACCGCCTGGCTGACGCTGAAGGAAGGCGGTTCCAAATAGAAGGCGGGGTAGTGCGCGAGCGGCATCATTCGAATGCGGTTGCGGCCCACGCGGTTGAGCCCGGAGGAGATCTGGACGTGCATACCCGAATCCATCAGACGGCCGAGCAGCCGTTCTCGATCGGTGGCGTTCAAAGCGGTGGTGGCTATGAGCACTCCCGTTACGCGAGCTGCGACCACATCGGCGGCCAGGTCGGGTCCGGCCCCTATCACGTCCACTTCCGGGATTCTGGCGTTCCACTCGTCGGGGTCACCTACCACGGCTCTCACCTGGTAGCCGAGCTCGGGATGGTCGTTTAGTAGGTGGACCAACGCCTCGGCCTCGTCGTTGGTGCCTATGACGCACACTTGCCTGGCGAAGTCGCCGCTCGCCCGGCGCAGCCGCAGCCAGCCCGAGTAAAGGGATCGGGAGCCGGCGAGCGCCGCCATCGCGCACGCCGCCCCGACCGTGGCCCGAAACGGGGTCAGGGCACCTTGCGTCACGAACTTGTGCCAAACCGAGGCAATGAGGGCAATTGCCACCGATACCCGGAACAGTCGGTTCATCTCGTTCGATCTCACGGTGCATACCCGGCTTTGATACAGCCGCTGTGTCCACATCAAGACGACCGTCAGGCTTGCGAGCAGGACGGCCACAGGTATGGAATCCACCCAGCCGCTCCAAATGGGGAGCCTACGGTAAGCGTTGTCCGCGGGGAATAGGAGTAGCCAGACACCCAGATCGGTCAAGAAATCGATCGTCAGAAGCCTCAACAGCAAGCTGCGGTTGCCATGGTGAGAGGGCCGGGGAGCTCTCCGGCGCGCAGTGTCCGATCCCTCGACAGCAGGACGAACTGGAGCTCCGACGATCCGGGCGGTCTCCGCCAGATCCGTCACGCTTTGATACCTCCCTTCTCCGATTGCCCTTACGCTCTAGAGCGCCTGAACGGCGCGTTGATACGGAAATAGCCCGATTAGGCCCTGCGCACCAATTACCTGCCCGGTTTGGGATGGACGGTGTAGTTCGAGTCAGGTCTGAGAACGGGATGCCGGATCTGCCCCTTCGAGGTGAAGGCCCTCGGACAGGTCACGTTGCCGTTTGGCGAAGAAGAGGATGACGCCATAGACATCGGAGTTGTAGTGGCTCGTCTCAGTGAATCTGAGATGCACTTCATGGCATCCGTGTTCCTGAAGGAGGCGTATCAAGCGGTTGAGGTCGTAGAGGTTCATCTGCATGGGTGGGCGGCGAACCCGCTCTCCCTTGGCGAGATTGCGCGCCGCGTAGATCAGCGGAACCTTGGCGTACGCCATCGTCAGCACGCGTCGAGGCCAGGACGGCGGGTTCAAAGACGAGTGGGCGTACGTGAACTGCAGCACGCCAATTCCGCCGTCTTCGAGGCGGTCCAGCAGACCCGCGACGATCCGCTCACCGCGATCACGCGGTATGTGCTGGAAGACGATGAACGAATGGATCAGGTCGAACCGGCCGTTGACGCTGCTCAACGAGTCGTCGCTCTGGCAGAAGGTGATATTCGACAGACCGCAGCGTTCAGCATTACGGGACGCCTCTGCCAGCATGCCCGCAGAGACGTCGACGCCAACGACCGACTCGCACACCTTCGCCAAGGGGAGGGTCAAACGGCCGACGCCACAACCAAAGTCCAGGACGCGCTTCGGACTGAACGAAGGGTCGAGGTGGTCGTGAATAGCGGCGAACACCGCGGCGTTGTGGCGTTCTCCCGTCGCTAGCAAGGCGGCTCGGGCCACATCGTCGAGGCGTTCTGCTCTGTACTCCTCGCGGGTCAGGACGCCGAAGTAGGAGTCGACCGCGCCGTAGTACTGCCAGTCGTGATCGGTATTCCTGGTCAGCAGCCGTCGCACGAACTGAACAGTCGGGCGCGAGTCCAAGCAGCGCTCCTTCCAAGCAGATGTATCCGATCGGTGTCGCACCTCTGGCCGCTGTAAAGCCGGGCCAAGCGGCTTCGAGCTTGGTTTACGGCGGGACGACCCCGCCGGGACCGCCTGTGCCTTGCAGTATGAGGCTGATGTTCATCACGTTCATGCCAGAGGGAGCCCCTGCGAAGGTCACTGTATTGTCTCCAGCCCTGAGGTCGGAGAGTGGGACCGACACCGCCATCGTCTCGCTGTCGCCAGGCACGGTGATTCGGTTCCCGTTGACCAGGGCGGTGAGGGTAATCGGTGTGCGGCTGGGGGTCACGTAGTTGAAGGTGAGCAGCCCATCTGTCGCGGCGGCAATGATGGCACTGGTGATACCTGGGACCGTGAAACTCCTTGACGAACCCCCCGGGATCCAGTAGCCGGTGTCGACAGCGGGCACCGACGGACCGGCCTGGGTGCTGTTGTCGGGGACGTCGTTATCCGGCACATCGAACCCCAGATCCCGAGGTAGGGCCGGTCCGTCGAAGCCGACGTCGCTCCAGGTAAAGGTGTGCAACCTCTGGTTGTTGAACTTGTCGCCGTTGTAGTGCGCGTCCTCGAGCCAGATGAGCCCGCGGGTGAAACTGAGGTTGACGTTGGGGATGGTGGCGATGTGGACTAGCGGTGTGGCGGCCAGGTTGAGTGTGCCGCTAAAGGCATTGGTGCCGTAGACGTCGATCTGGTTCTGCGATACCCGCACCTCAAAGTGGTTCATCTGCCCCGGACCGGACTCTGTCACCGAGCCGAGATCGTCGACCTTGAGACTCCCGCCGAAGAAGCTGTCATTGAGAACGTAATTGTCGACGGTAACAGCCGAGTCGACGGTGACGGTGTCCGGCGCCCCCTCGCCGTTGCAAGTGTTGTTCGGACCTACGCAGCCCGCAAAGCGGATCCCGAACCCGTTTCGCGGGTTGTTCCCGTTCCCCTCGTGCACGAACGGGTCAGGCACCGGCTGGTCGGTCACCCACAACTCCGGCCAGGCCGAGTGGGAGCCCTCGCTGTTGTCGTTGACGTCGAAGACGATGGTGCCGGTACGACCGGCGAAGTCGAACGGCTGCTTGGGGTACATGGCCAGCGAGGTGACGGTCCCGCCGTCGTTGACGGTATCGACAAGTTGACCGTCGCACACCTGGACGTCGTCGGGCGGGTTGACCATGCCAGTCCTACCGCAGGTGGACGTCTGCGCCGACGCCCAGTCATTAGCCGAGGACCCGAAGTTTTGGTTGCCAGTCGTCTGGGATACACCCCACACCACGCTGCTCAACCCACCCTCCCGGCTGTTGGCCGGATTGACGGTCGGGCCCTCGGCGAAAGTGTCACAGAACGCCGCCTCAGCTAACCCACACCCCGGACCCGGCTCCGGAATGATCCGCTTCGATGGTGGCGGCCCGTGATGGTGTGGCGGACTGGTTGGTCTCCTCACAATCGGCTTCAGCAAAGTTGACGCCGACCCACGAGGCTTGGTGCCTTTCGACGCCACGGTCCCGGGTTCGGTAGGTGGCGAAGTCGGGGCGGAGGGGTGCGCAGCCTGGGCGGAGGGGTGCTGTTTCGCGGGGGCTTCGTTAAGAACGCTCAGGGTTGAGATGGAACCCGCGACCAAGACGACCAGCATCACGATGAGGATGACCAGCAGCCGCTTGGGGATAGGTCGCGGTCGGCGGATCCCGAACAGGCGTGCGCCCACCGGATGCTCGCCGGGGTTGGGGGGAGGATTGCTCATGGTATCCAGACAGACACATTCTGCATCCGCGAATGCAGAATGCCTTTAGGAGGAGACCGCCTACGGGCCAGTGATACACAGCGTACTCCCACCGAGCGAGGACGGCAGATCAACCCCCGCGTGTATCAAACCGCCCGCCGCCGCGCTCTCAGGTCACTGGAAGGCGGACCAACCCGTGTGTCGGTCCGACGGCGCGAGAAGGAGAACGACCTGTACCCCACGCTTACTGGGCAGAGCGCGTATTCGTCGTCACCTCCTGGGTCGCCGGCGTCGACGCCGCACGAGCGTCGAAAGACCGGGATTCTCTACGTCAACACGACCACGCGCCCACCTCTGGGCGCAGACGTCTGGCTTCACGCCCAAATCATGAAGGAGCTCGATCGGTCGAGGTTCGATCTCCACACAGCCTGCGCGGTCGGGTCGGCTGAAGCGCCGACCCCCACCTACGAGCTGTTGCGGACGATTCCAGCGCTCGAAGTACATTCAGTCAACTTCGGTAGGGAGTCGAATGGTGCATCCGCAGCCGCCATGGTACGTAAGGTCGTATCGGCGATCGGATCGGCCGGCAGCATCGTGCGACTCGCCTGGCTTATCCGTCGGAGGGGCGTCCGGATCATTCACACGACCGACCGGCCACGAGACGCCTTCGTGTCCATCCTTCTCAGCCGGATAACCCGAGCGCGGACGATCGTACACGTCCACGTCGGCTACGCGGACTGGATGAGTCCGCTGAGGAAATGGTCGATCAGAAAGGCGGGAGTCCTCGTCACTGTCTCAGATTTCGTCAAGGACTCGCTGATCTCTTCCGGGCACGACCCCGGCCGAATTCACGCGGTCCGAAACGGGATCGACATAGATGACTGGCCGATGCGCACCCCGAATGATGCCCGGAGGGTAGGAGCCCGTCGAGAGATGGGCCTTTCAGATGACGCACCGGTGATCATCACCGTTTGCCGGCTCTTTCCCTCGAAGGGGCCGGGAGACCTCATCCGGGCTACAGCGACGCTGGTAGAGGATATACCTGATGTCCGACTGCTCCTGGTCGGAGGCGAGAGCCAGCCCGGGTACCAAGCGGAGCTGGCGGAGATGGCCTCCCGGTTAGGCGTTGGATCAAACCTGATTTTCGCCGGGTGGCGATCGGACGTGCAGCGACTGATGGCGGCAGCGGATGTCTTTGCCATGCCGTCGATCGGCGAACCCTTCGGGCTCGTCTACCTCGAAGCGATGGCCACAGGGCTTCCGGTCGTCGCTCTCGACAGTGGAGGTACCCCAGAATCGGTGGAGGACGGGGTAACTGGCCTGTTGTCGCCCGAGGGGGACANNCTGAAACTGCTGCTCCAATCTCCAGAGCTACGCGTCAGCATGGGGCTCCGAGGTCGGGAGTGCGTCGAGAAGTACTTCACCACCGAGCGGGTGGCTAGAGACATTGAGTTCATATACGAAAGGATTGGCCGGTGAACCAACAAGGCAACGAGCCCCAGCTCTCCGCCAGCGAGTCGACTCGTTTGAAGGAAGACTTGGAAGAATCTGGCTACGCGATCCTCCGCAACGTCGTGCCAAAAGGTCCTCTCCGAGAGTTGAATGACCGCCTTATCGAAGCGTACGAGTCATCAGAGAAGTTCGAGGGCGGCGGGACGATCGTAGGACACCTCAACTGCTTCCCTGGCGAGTCGGCCCGGTTCGTCTACGACGCGCTCCACGACTACGGGATAGTGGGCGCGGTGCTTGCTCTGCGGGAAGGCAAGAGCAATGAGATCCTCTCCAGGGTCAACTGGAACCTGCCCGACAGTTCTGCTCAGCACTACCATATGGACAGCGCCTTCGCCAACGACTGGATCATCTGCAACATCGCGATCGTCGACGTGAATCCGGAGAACGGCCCCATGGACGTGCTGCCCGGGACTCACCGCGAGTTCTACCCGTACTGGCGATTCGCTCTGGAGCGCAAGGCGAAGCTCTCCACGCTTCTGGCCATGGAGCAGGGCGACGTATTGGTCCGCACCTCGAACTTGTGGCACCGGGGTACGCCCAACAGGACGAAGGCGGCGCGTCCGCTCATGTCCCTTACGTTCGGGGAGCCCTCGGCTCGAGAGGGAGATCCGTTCGTGCTCAACGGTTCGGGAATCACCTTCTATCCGAACTGGTATGGCAACGCGACTCGGAAGGACATACTCCGAGAGCGAATTGAGAAGGCTCTACCCGTCACCCGCTCTGCGGGACGCTTCGTAAAATCCATCGTCCGTCCCCACGGGTACGACGGGTACTGATCGTTTCCGGGCGGGACGACTCGAGAGTAGAGATCAGGTGACCGACCGCTACGCGTTCGTGATGGAGAATGGGTTGGGCCATGTCACCCATCGGCTCAACCTGGAATCCGTGCTGCAGGGGGAGAACCGGTTCGACGCGGTCGTCCTCCCGGTTCGCCCTGGTGAGACGCCCGGAGTCAAGCCGCTCCCGCTGATCCACAATTGGTCGATCCAAACGAGCTGGGCAGCACGGCGGTCCCTGCAGGTATGCAGCGAGCAGAACCCTCCGGATGCCGTGTTCATACACACGCAGGTTGCCGCTCTCTTCGCCAAGCGGATCACGCGCCGGCTGCCGACCATCGTGTCGCTTGATGCGACGCCGATCAACTTCGATTCATTAGGCGAGGTGTACGGGCACTCTCGCCAGTCACAGGCCGTCGAGATGGTGAAATTGAGGGTCAATCGGCGTGCCTTGTCCTCGGCGTCGAGCATCGTCACCTGGTCGAAGTGGGCGGCGACGTCGGTTGTCGAGGACTACGGGATTCCATCGGAGCGCGTCCATGTCGTCCACCCCGGCGTACTGCTGAGCCGATATGTACCCAGAAGCGAGCCGCGCCTGCCCGGACCGGTCAGGGTCCTGTTCGTCGGGGGTGACTTCGTGAGAAAAGGTGGTCCGGAGCTGGTCGAGGCCGTAGCTTCGATGCACGGTGAGGTGGAGCTCGATGTCGTCACTTCCACCTCTGGCATCATGCCGCCCCGAGGAGCGACCATGCGCGTGCACAACGACGTGTCGCCCAACTCGGAGCGGTTGCATAACCTGCTCACTCGAGCAGACGTCTTCGCCCTCCCTACATGGGGTGACTGCCTGAGTATGGCGATCGCAGAGGCGATGGCGAGCGGACTTCCGGTGGTCACCACCAAGGTCGGGGGCGGCTCGGAACTGGTACGCGAGGGCGAGACCGGCCTCTTTGTACCGCCGGGAAGCCCGAGGGACATTGGGGAGGCGCTCGGACGATTGGCGGCGGACCCGAGTCTTCGCGAAGGCATGGGGCGTGCCGCCAGGGCGCTCGCGGAACGAGAACACGATGCCAACGCGAACTGGCTGACAATCTTCGATCTGCTACACGAAGCCTCCGTCGACTCGCCGGGCCGATACCGGGCTGACCGGTACCGAACCGCTGTCGGGCATTCTGGCCTCGGGCAGTCTCCGACGTCATGACCATCCCTCGCCGGGCATGGCGGACTGCAGCGGGCATCGGCGGTGTTTTAGCGCTGGCCGGCACAGTCATCGCGCTCACGCCATTTGGGTCGACGGGCCCGGGCTCCGACAGGGCCGCCGACGAGTCCGGCCGGGCGACCTGTGCCGGACCGAGCCCAACGGTGTCGGGCAAGAGGTGCGCGCCGAACTCGACCACCACGACGACGGCGGCGCCGGTGCCAGTTGCGACCACTATTAACCCGACCGCTGGCAGCAGAACCACCATCCCGGCCAGGCCGAACGTGCCGACCAGCGAGCGTCCGTCCGCCAGATGTCCTCAATTCCTAGAGGAACGGCGCGCCGCTCAGGCGTTCTGCGACACCCTGGGCACCCCCGACCCAACGCCGGGCACCCGCTCGGGCGCGTTAAACGGCGTCCTGTGGGGCGTGGACCGCTACGGTGGCCCCGACAACGACTCCCAGCACCTCGACGACAACTGGGCGAAGGTAGAGGAGGACCGCTGCGGCACCGACGTAGAGGTGTCGAACCTGAACGACATCGACATCTGCGATGGCCACCTGGTCGAGGCCCAGGACGACCAAGGCGGCCAGGACGTCCTGTCGATGTACCCACGCCAGCCGTTCAACTTCGCATCCGGCACCCAGGACGTGGAGTTCAACGTGAGCGACAACTCCGGCGGCTCCCACTCCTCTTGGCCTGATTTCGCCATCACCAACGTGCCGGTACCGGCCCCGGACGGCTCGCCTATATACGACGGGAACCTCGACCCACCGGACAGTGTGGGCGTGGACCTGACCGGCTCGGCTCGGCCGGATTGCGTCAGCGCCACCATCTGGGAGACCAGGAACTACCAGAAGCGCGTTCCCGCCCAGACGAGGCCCGGCTGTGCCATACAGGCCAGTTCCGCCAAGCGTACCGGTCAGCCCATGGCCGGCATAACGAACATGAACCACGTCGAGATCGTTATCTCCGCCAAGCGCATGGACGTGTACATGAGCGACGCCGGTACCTTGCACATGCACCTGATCGACGCCGCTGACTTCACCCTGCCGCTGACCCAAGGTCTGGTGTGGCTTGAAGACGAACACTACAACGGCAGCAAGTTCTGCTCCACCGGTGGCGGATGCCAGCAACATAACACCTACGCCTGGTCGGACCTGGCCTTCTCCGGCCCGGTCGAGCCCCGGGACCTTGGCTTCGACGTTCTGGACAACACCGTCGCCGGTCCTCCGTCGACGATGGGGGACGCTCCCACCGGCCTTCCCACCACCAACCTGGGTTACCCGGAGCCCTACCCACGCCAGGTCGTCGTCTCCACCCGGGCCGACAACAGCCCGACCGCAGCTGATATCGCCAAAGCCCGCGGGTCGCTATTGACGCTTTGCACGTCTGGCTACGCACTGGCGACCACCCTGCACTACACCGTCAACGGGAAGTCGAACACATTCAATACTGCGGCCACAAAGGCCCCTACACTCTCCGGGGGAGAGGCCCCGGCCGTCTGTCTGGTTGTGCCCGTCCCGCTGTCCGAAGTACGGCCGGGAGTGAACACCCTCTCCCTCTATNNAATCACCGGCTTGGACAACACCATCGACTTCTCCAACATAAGCCTGATCCTGCAGGGCGCCGGTGGAGTCGTACGGCCTTGAGCGTTTAGGTTGTAACCCAGCCGGCCGCCTGCTCTATCAGGAAGCCGACGTCATAGCTCATGACTCGGGCCGAGTGTGTACTGCCTACAGGGCCGGGTCCGATACCCGGCCCTGTAGGTTCGGCCTGGCTTAGGGCTGGACCACTCCGCCGGCACCGCCGGCTCCTTGCATTATGAGGTCGATGTTCATGACGTTCATGCTGTCTGCATTTGGTCCAAACGTCACCGTGTTATCGCCGGTCACTACATCAGAGAGCGGTACCGGCACCGCGAAGGTGTCCGTACCCGAAGGCACAGTGAATGTGATCGGGTTACCGTTCACAGCCAGTGCCATCGTTGTTGGCTGCGTCTCCTCGAAGATATCGAAGGTCAGCAACCCGTCCGACGCAGCCGAGACACCTGTGACTCCCGGTACTGTAAATGTTTTCGACGTTCCAGACGGGATGTAGTAGCCCAGGTCGGTCGCAGCAACAGACGGGCCGGCTTGGGTGCTGTCGTCAGGGACGTTATTGTCCGGTACGTCGAAGGCTAGATCCCGAGGCATGACCGGACCATCGAAGCCGAAGTTGGACCAGGTAAACGTGTGCACCCGCTCGTTATTGAACTTGTCGCCGTTGTAGTGCACGTCTTCGAGGTACACCAGCCCTTGGCTGAAGTTGAGATTCACGTTGGGGATGGTTGCGATGTGGACCAGTGGAGTGTTGCTTAGGTTCAGAGGACCGCTGAAGGCGTTGGTGCCGTATACGTCGATCTGGTTCTGCGACACCTGCACTTCAAAGTGGTTCATCTGGCCGGGACCGGACTCGGTTACGGCACCGGTGTCGTCCACTCGGAGGCTTCCACCGAGGAAGCTGTCATTGGCAACATAGTTGTTCACTGTCACGGCGGAGTCGACGGTCACCGTGTCGGGGGGTCCACCGACGCACGTGTTGCTGGGGTCGTAGCAACCCGCGAAGCGGATACCAAAACCGTTGCGTGGCAGGTTTGGACCACCTTCATGCGTGAACGGGTCAGGGACCGGCTGGTCGCTCATCCACAGTTCGGGCCACGCCGAGTGGCTGCCTTCGGAGTTGTCGTTGACGTCGAAGACGATGGTCCCGGTGCGGTTGGCGAAGTTGAACGGTTGCTTGGGGTACATGGCCAGTGACGTGACGGTCCCGCCGTCATTGACAGTGTCGACAAGTTGACCGTTGCAGATCTGGACGTCGTCGGGCGGGTTGACCAGGTCGGAGCTCCCGCAGGTGGACAGCTGCGCGGACGCCCAGTCATCGGCCGAATTCCCGAAGTTCTCGTTCCCAGTCCATCGAGAGACGCCCCACAGGGTGTCGTCCAACGCACCGTCCCGGCTGTTGGCCCCATTGGTGGACGGTCCCTCGCCGAAGCTGTCACAGAAGGCCGGGACCGCCCCGGGTGACGAAGCGAAGACACACCCCGACGACCCAGCGGAAGGCACGGTCGTCGGCGGAGTGGTCGTCGGGGGAGTGGTCGTCGGCGGAGTGGTCGTCGGGGGAGTGCTCGTTGGGGGAGTGTCCTGCTTAGAACACGCGACCTCCCCAGTACGCCATCCCGTCTGCTGCCAGACGAGGTGGCCGGTCGAGCATCCGAGGTTCATTGACTCCCCACTTTTGAGCATGAATCCGGAGGATGCGCCAACCCCGCCGGTGACGATCAGCAAAACCGTTGCCGCCGTGATGGCTAGGACGGTAATGGGAGCAAAGTTACGTAACGCCTTCAGGGATGCCTTCAACGTAGTTCCTCCAAGCAAAGAATCGAGTCGTGTCGGTTCACGCGTGGCCCGCCGAACGGGTGATCACACCTAACCTGCCCGAGGCGAGAACGTCCGGCTGAACTGAGTCGATTGATGTCCGGAGCGCGACTGTTTCTACCTTCGCGGGCACTGGGCAGTCTTCGGACACCACAAACCCAGGCTTGAGCGATTCAAGTCAGGACCGCCCGAGATTGCTTCGAAATTCCCCTTGTCACTCGGTCAAGTACGAGCAGGCCTCCAGCAGGCTTCCGGCTCCCGCTCAGTCGACACAATTGTCTGCGCGCAACTGAGGATTTATCCGGTTTACACGACCCGCCGGCCTCGGGATGACGCCCTATTTCTTTCGTTCATTTCATTGAAAGTGTCGAAGTGTCCGGACCTCGGCACTATTCCGGTACGACGAACCTCTCCGGATCCAACTCGAGGACCGGTTTGGCGGGCACACCGGCCACCACGGTGAATGGCGCAACGTCCCGATTCACCACGGCGTGGGCGGCGACCACCGCCCCTCTACCGATTCGAACGCCGGGAAGCACGGTGCACCCAGATGCCAGCCATACGTCGTCTTCGATCACGACGGGCTTCGACTCGGGGACGCGGTCACGTTCGTACAGGTCATGGAAGTCATTGTCGTGGATAGTGACATGAGGCCCGATTTGAACGCGGTCGCCGATCTCGACCCGGAGGAATGCCGAGAAGGTGTCGCCCGAATGCATTCGGACGCTACGACCCATCGTCATCGTTGCACCCTCAGCGATGTAGATGTAGATGGGTGCGACGATCGACCGCCAGGTGCAGTCGTCTCCGACGATGAGCGTCCCCTCGTTGATCAACTTCGGCCTGCCTTCGACCCGGACGCCGGACCCGACTTGAGCATTTCGAAGGTAGTACCGGGCCCGGGCCTGGTCAGCCAGTAGTCGCGACGCCTTCCGCACTCGTTTCTCAAACGGGATCGCCGCATCCCGCTCCCACTTGCGCCGTAGGTCGTCCAGGGTCATCGCCGGATCGAGAGCGGCTTTGCCGGATTTGATACATCAGTGAGAGCCAGAGCCGAAACTACTTGCTTGGCTCCGACCTGGTCTACCCCGAGCGATACGGACGATTCGGCCTTCGGCCGACAAAGTAGTTCGGCGAGGTTCTAAGTCGAACCACGCTCCTCATGTATCTCCCGACGGCGTACTGACTCCGTATGAGGTAGCGGTGGCGACTGCCACCACCGGAGGGTGTTGGAGGAGGTCGTGCTGATAGCTCGTTGCGGCGGATGTGGCATGGCGGTCTATCGAGGCCGAGAATGATTGACGCCGCTTCTCTGCCGCTCGTGCTGACCAACGTGGTCGTAACCATCGTCGGAGTCCCGGCGATGGTTGCCGGCTTGTACCTCCTCGTACTGGCGCTGGCCTCCTTCTCCTACCGGGAGTCCTCCGACGGAGGCGTTGCGACGGCGCGCCTCGCGGTTCTGGTGCCTGCTCACAACGAGGCTGACCTCATCCGCCGGTGCGTCGAGTCGCTGTTGAACCAGGACTACCCCGCATCGCAGTTCGAAGTGACGGTCATTGCTGATAACTGCACGGATCACACGGGGCGGCTGGCCCGAGACGCCGGAGCATCGGTCCTCGTGCGTGACGAGCCCGACTCCCGTGGCAAGGGACGCGCCCTTCGGTGGGCGATGGACCAGTTGTCGACTTCGTCGGACGCTCCTGATGCCTTCGTGATAGTCGACGCCGATTCAGTGGCCGAGCCAGGGCTTCTGTCCGCCCTCGCTAGGCGATTCTCCGCCGGCGCCGAGGCCGTCCAAGCCGAATATCTGGTCCTTGATGGCACCTCCTCGCGCCGAGTTGGGCTTCGTGCGGTCGCATTCCTTTTGTTTCATCGTGTCCGCTTCGCGGGCCGTGCAGCACTGGGCCTCCCGTGCAGCCTGGTAGGCAACGGGATGCTTCTGGGCAGCGACCTGATCGAGCGCCTGCCGTGGAACGCGTTCACAGGCGCCGAAGATCTCGAGTACTCGGTAAACCTCCGCCTGGCGGAAGTGTCGCCGGTCTTCGCCGGAGCTGCGACCGTACGCGGCCCGATGCCGGCTTCGAAGCGCAGCGCGGCGTTGCAGCGAGACCGCTGGGAGGGTGGCCGGCTCCACGTCATACGCACCGCACTTCCCAGAGTGCTGATCGAAATCATTTTCCGGAGAAGAGGCGCCCTCCTCGACTTGGCGGTCGACTTGGCCGTCCCCCCGTTGTCATTGCTGTGCGCGGGGGCGCTGGCGGGGACGCTGATATCGCTGGCGCTTTGGATCGGGGGTGCCGTTTCGCTGTGGGCGCTTACTCCCTGGCTCGTCGCTCTGGCCGCCGTCTGTTCGTTCGTGTTGCTCGGCCTGCGTGCCGCCAGCGCACCGCGGTGGATGTACGCCCAGCTGGCGTTCGCCCCATTCTTCATGGTCCGCAAGGTCCTCAGTTCTCTGCGCATCTTGAAGAGCCGGCCCACGGAGACGTGGATCCGTACGGAGCGGCCGAGTGACGTTGCCGGTCACAGAATCGACCTGCTCGGCGTCCCCGTTGATTTCTTGGATATGGACTCGGTCGTCGAGATCACCATCGAAGCTGCCAGGTCCCAGCGCTTCTTCCAGATCGCAACCGTGAATTTGGATTTCATGGTCAACAGCCGCCGCGACGCTGAGGTTCACCGGCTTCTCAATGAGACCGCAGTCAATGTGCCCGATGGGATACCACTCGTCTGGGCGGCCAGGTTCTTGGGGCTCAAGGAGATTTGCCGGGTCGCAGGCGCCGATCTGATCCCCGGCCTGGTGGCCGCGGCCGCCGAGGNNGGAAGGAGCGGCGGCCGCCGCGGCCGATCGGCTTCTGGCAACCCATCCGGGCCTCGAGGTGGATATGTTCGAGCCGCCGCGCGCTTCGCTCGAAGAGATGGACGATGCGGAGATCCTCCGGCATCTCGAGCGGGCGCAGCCCCACATACTCCTGGTCGCTTTTGGCCACCCTAAGCAAGACAAGTGGATACAGCGCAACACAGCCTTCCTGCCGATGGCGGCGATTGGCGTGGGCTGCAGCTTGGACCTCCTCGCCGGAAAGGTCAGCCGAGCTCCCGGATGGATGCAGAGGGTCGGGCTCGAGTGGATCTATCGGCTGGTGCACGAACCCGCCAGGTTGTGTGGCCGCTATGCAGCTGACGCTTGGTGGCTCGTGTCGGATCTTCTCCCATGGCTCCTGTCCGAGAGAGTGAGGGGTGCACGGAATTCGGGGGGGCGCCCCTCGGGAATCTTGGCGTCGCCGAGCACTTCGCATGGGGGCCTGACTGGGACCAACGTAAGTGGCTCCGCCCGAAGCGGGGCGGGCAGGTCGCCGGAAGAGCTCGACCTTCCGGTCGGGTCAGCCCTCGGCCCCGCTGAACTCAGCGCTTCCCGCGGACGAGGCGGGACCGCAATTTGAAGCGGCGTCGAGATGGCGAGCGATCGCTTCCGCGTAGAGGTTCACGTCGTAGCGAGAGACTGCAACATCACGAGCGGCCGCCCCGAGGGCCCGCCGCTTGGAGGGGTCGGCCAGTAGAGTTTTGATCGCCGCTCTCATCCCGGCCACGTCGCCGGGGGGAACCGTCAAACCGGTGCAGCCGTGTTCCACCACTCCGGCCAACTCAGTGGTTTCAGTCACCACGACCGCCTTGCCTACCGACATGGCTTCCAGCAGTGTAGTTATTCCCGCTGGCATCGAGCTGTCGACCACCGGAACAACGACCAGCGCCGCCTTGCGGTACAGATCCCGCAACCCGATCGGATCAAGGGCGACGCGCTCCACTGTCGATGGCCACACCCCGGGATCGCGCCGGGTCGCTTCCGGGGTGTACGGGCTGTGGTCGGCGATGGTCGCGGTGGCGCCGGCAGGCAGAGCTTCCACCAGCGTCCTGTAGTCGCGGTGCTCACGACCAGCAGATACGACGAGCCCTTCGACTTCGCCTTCGCTTCCAGGCGACCAGAAAGCGGTGTCGATCCCGTAGGGGACTGTCGAGAATCTCTCGCTGGCAAGGCCGGTCGCCTGCACGATCGGTCGCAACTGATTCGAGGAGTGGATGAGGACCCGGTCGTGTGGACCGAGGGAGATATGCCGCATGATGCGGCATTTCATGGGAGTCAACAGGTTGTGACCGATCATCACGTGGGCGGTATCCATGCGGAGGAGGCGCATCGTGATGGCAAGAGGTATACCGAGGTGCTCCCCGTCCGAGAAGACGACGTCGGCCCGACGGACCCGTCGAAGGGACGCCAACACATGCCTGAGCGAGCGCGCCACCGACCGGTGGCCAGACCGCAGACCCAGCTCTGACCAGTCCAACAGTTGCACCCCGTGCTGGCTCTCCAACCTCAGGTATTCCGGCGTCGGTCTGCGACCGTCGGCGACCTCGCTGCGAAGCCGTTGATCCGCCGACGTGGAAACCAGCATCAAGGACCGCACTACCCTTCTTGAGCGCTCGCTCACCGGTATTGATACCACCCGGCCCGGCGCCCTCGACGCGGCGGTGATGTATCAAACCGCGCTGGAAGGCCTCCGTACATGAGGAATCTGATCACGATGAAAGCGCGATCTCGGCTCGAGATCTTCAACTAGGAACTCGAATGCCCTACCCCGGGCGTCTCTGGCGCCACAGGACCAAACGCTTCCCGTCGACCAGCAGGCTCCGACGGAATGTGGCATCCCTCGCATTCTTTCAAATGGCCACCTTCATGGTGTCCATATTCACAGTTACGATCGTTCCCAAGCATCTCGGCCCACACACGTATGGTGTCTTGGCCTTCGCCACCGCCTTCGTCGGGTTCTTCGCGCTGGCGTCGACTCTGGGATCGCGGCAGTTCCTCGTGATGACCATTGCTCGCGACCGTTCTGCCCTTGGGCGGTACACCTTCAACGCGTTGTGCATGAAGGTAGTGCTCGGTGGAGTGATCATGGCCGTCGCCATCCTGATTGGACACCTTCTTGGGTACCCGTCGCAAACGCAGCTGCTGATCGAAGTGAGCTCGTTCACCATTCTGATCGGATCACTCACCGACGTCTTCTCCGGAGCTCTCCAGGGCACTGAGCGGATGACGACTCAAGCGGTCTGGTATGCCGCTCAGCAGTACGTCGGGGCGGCCGTCGCAATCGGGCTCCTGCTTGACCACAGAGGGGTGGTGATTTACGCCATCGCGCTGACCGGGGCGACGATCATCCCGCTGGTCACCTACGCACGCGTCGTTTGGCCTGACATGAAGGGTCAGATGGAGCTTGACCTTACGCTCTGGAAGAAGATCGCGGCAGGCGGGCTTCCGTTCTCTATATGGAGCGCGATCCTGCTCGTCTACGGAAGCGTCGACATCCTGATGCTCCAGCAAATGACCGGGAGTACGACCGTCGGGTGGTACGCCCTGGCCTACACGTGGGTGGGCATTCCTGTCGCGCTGCCGGCGCTTCTTTCGACTGCGGTCTTCCCTGCGCTTTCGGCACGCGCGGTCGAATTGGGTAACCAGTTCGAGCGAACCGTGAATCGGGCCGTCCAACTTGCGGTCTTCACGGGCACCCCAATGGCGGTCGGAATCGCGCTTACTGCTCCCGACATCCTGGATCTGTTCCACTATCCCACGTCCTACCACCGTGCTGCGCTGCTGATCCGGATCCTCGCATTCCACATCCCACTCGTCGGACTCGACATGGTGCTGGCGCTTGCACTGGTGGCCAAGGGTCGACAGAAGTCGTGGCTCGTGGTTGGCGGCATCGCCTCGGTCTTCAACCCGCTCGTGAACCTCTTCGCCATACCGTTCACTAGCCACCACTACGGTGACGGAGCCATCGGCGCCTCGGTAGTGACCGTAGGTACCGAGCTCCTGATGATGGTCGGGGCGATTTATCTGCGGCCAGCGGGAGTGCTGGATCGCGGCACGATCTCTTTCGCGGCGCGATGCATGGTGGCAAGTGCGGCGATGATTCCGCCCGTCCTGCTGGCCGATTCGAGCCCGTTCGCCGGCAAGGTCGTGATCGGTATCGCGACCTTCGTGTTAGCGTGTTTTGCGCTTCGAATCGTGTCTGTGCGCGATTCGCGCGTTGCCGCAGCCGAACTTCTAAAGCGTCTCCGGGGCAGGGACGTCGCACCTGTGGGCAGCGGAACGGATTAGGCCCCCCGGTCGATCGGCGCCACCTCGCGTATCTCAAAGGCCCTGAACCACTCGTATAGGGAGATTCCGATCAGGAGGCTAAGAGTTGAGTACAAAGCGCTCATTTCGGGCGAACCGGGTCGCCAAATACGTCATAGGCTTGGCCATATTGACGACGGTCGCAGCGACGTGGCCCGGGATCGCCGCCGCCGTTCCGAAGTCCACGCCGGTACTTTCGATCAGCGTGCACGGACACCGTTTGGTCAACGGATCCGGCCAGACGGTACAACTGCGAGGGGTCAACCGGGATGGCACCGAGTACGCGTGCGTCCAAGGATGGGGGATCTTCGATGGACCTTCGGATGCCTCGTCGGTGGAAGCGATCGCGTCCTGGCACGCCAACGCGGTACGGATCCCGATGAACGAGGATTGCTGGCTCGGGATCAATGGTGTCGACGCGCAGTACGGCGGCGCCAACTATCAGACGGCAATCGAGAAGTACGTCAAGATCCTAAACAAGCACGGCCTGTATGCCATCTTGGACCTGGCAGTAGTGGACCCGGGTACCACCCTGGCGACGGGTGAGCAGCCGATGCCGGACGAAGACCACAGTCCGGCCTTTTGGACGAGCGTGGCGACCGCGTTCAAGAGCGACCCAGCTGCTCTGTTCGACCTATACAACGAGCCGGATCCGGAAGACAATAGCGACACCCCCCAAGCATGGGAGTGCTGGGAAATGGGCAACGCCGGGGGGACGTGTACCGATGAGAGCTATACGGTCGCCGGCATGCAGGAGTTGGTGAACACGGTCCGGCAGACCGGCGCGACCAACGTCATCATGCTCGGAGGAATTGGATACGCGAGTGTTCTCGATGACTGGAGCGCCTACGCCCCGAGCGATCCCCTTGGACAGTTGACGGCCAGCTTCCACAACTACACTTTCGGGGGCTGTACCACGAGCACCTGTTGGAACGCGAACCTGACCGACATTGGAAAGGTCCCCCTCATCACAGACGAGTTCGGTGTGACCGCGTCGTACACCAAGACCTACGCGAACTGGGCGGACTCCGCTGGCGTGAGCTACCTGGCCTGGACTTGGGACGTTTGGCAGGGAGGGTGTGAAACCAGCTCGTCACCTGCAGGCGATCGCACTGTGGCTACTGCTTGCACGTGCGAAAGCGACGAATCGCTTATCAGCGACTACAACGGTTCTCCGTGTGCAGGCCACGGGGTCGCATATATGAAGCACTTGGAGGCTCTGTACGAGCAGACCAGCGGACCTCCATGATCGGATCCACCGCCCTCAGGCTCCGTTCGGCGCCCAGACCAGAGGGAGCGGGTGTCGGTAGTACAGAGCGGCCTGTGTTCTCAAGTATCCGCCGTCGTCGTCTGACCAAACCGCCAGGTGGGTGCTACACGCCGTGACCCCGTCCTCCGTCGAGCAAACCGATTGGGGATTGAAAGGCGCATCATCGACGAGCGGGTAGTTGCTCGTACTGTTGGAGATGCCGTTGCCGAACAGCACCGCTGCTACGCCCGCATGGACCAGCTCCGCCTGGTGCGAGAAGAAGTACTCGATTCTGTTGTCACGGGTGTGTCCCGTACTTCCGTTCTCCGTTCGGAACCACTGGTTGCCCAAGGGGACCTGCCACACGAACACTGGACGCTTGAACTGCGACTCCGCGCTTCCCAGGAAGGTCTCCCAGCGGGCGAAATTCGGGTCCCTGCGATTCGTCACGTCCCACCAGATTCCCGATACCTCTGAGTCCCGGTCCGAGACGTCGTTGAAGACCAGATCGTAGGTTGACACCCCCGGGCGGATGGTCGCGACCCCCGCTTCGGCAGCAAAGCGGCCGGCCTCGGATCCAATTCGAGTGGTGTCGATACTCCTATCGGTGTTACTGGCGATGTCGGTCCCGGTGGACCAGTTGCTCAGGTGGTAGGCCATGAGAACGTTCGGAGCGAACAGATCCCGTATCTGCAACAAAGCCAAATTGAATCCGACGTAGTTGTTCGGCAATCCGGCGAGGGCAGGCAGGCCCGAGCTGGCGACGGAGGCATGCAGGAGAGCCGGATTGTTGCCCTGTCCATCGCAGAGGCCGAAGCACCACCTCGAGGGATCGAGCACTGCTTCTTCCGCGTGCGCAGACAGATCTGGCTCGACGTGAACGATGACCGTTCCCCCGAATCCCTTCACGCCGCCCCAGGTGCGGGATCCCAACCGCTTCATCAAGGTTTCGAAGTCCTCGTAGTAAGCGGCCATCAGGGACGGATCGTTGAGGTGATCGAGGTCCTTCTGGTCCTCCTCGCAATTGGCGCAGGGACCGCCGCTCTGCAGCAGCATGTAATAGTCGAGGACCGGAATGTGGCCTTCGCTCGTCGCCACCGTGGCATATTCGGTCGGGAAAGTGGCGTGAGGCATCCAGGTCTGCCATCCCTGGCCGGGATTGTCGACACCTCCCGCCAAGTACTGGTAGGTGTAGTCGAACGGAATCTTCGATTCGGGAACCCAACCGCCGAGGCCGTTCTGGCCGAAGCCGGCCGCCAAGCCGATCGCCAGATGGGTCGGTAAACCCGCCGGCAAGGGGCCCACGATGCCACCAGGAACTATGGCGTGCTGCACTGTCAGGGGTGAGTGAGTGCAAGCGGCAAGAGAGACGCCGCCCAACGCAACAAGGGCGCCCAACCGACCCAGTCGTGAGAGCGCCGCAGCGATCAATCGGACCGACCTCCTCGGATCGTTTCCCAAAACGCTTCCGATCCGCCTAGTTCGTCCGCCATCCCGCAGTAGTACGTGGTGTTGTACAGGCCGCTCAATGCACTTTGCGTGATCGCCTCCAATCCCAGCCGATCGGCCCCATAGATAATGCTCTTCGCCGCGTGTCGAAGGGAAGATTCCAGGGTCTTGCGGCCGAGGCAGGCACGGGTGAGCCCTCGCACCAGCGGGTTACGCCCCGCGTATTCGACGCGGACCTGCTCTAGGCGGCCGCTCTGACGCCTCTCACGGTCGAAGACGACGTCGTTGCGTCCGTACTCCCGTGCGTTTCGCAGCCATGACTCGAAGGAGCGCTCCGCGTAGTGGTGGCCAACGGCAGAATCGTTGAACACGAATCTTGCCCCCTCCTCGTGCAGCCGGTAGGCGAGCTCGACGTCTTCGCCTCTGCGGAACCTCTCGTCGAATCCACCGAGGGACATGATGAAGCGACGCCCCACAGATGCGTTGCCCGTGTAGAACTGCCGATACGTCGGGGCCCAATCTCCGCGCTTCATGGCGTCGTACTGTTTGTAGAGCATTGACTGTTCCCAACGGATGAACGGGTTCGGCCTATGGTCCGGCGGTGTGAGCATGGGTCCTATTACGACGATCCGGTCGTCGCTTTCGGGTCTGGCGCAAAGATGCTGCTCGATCAGGTCCGGGGCCGCGACCACGTCGTCGTCGAGAAACAGGATCAGGTCTCCTCTGGCCAGCCGAACACCGTGATTCCGCGCTGCGGCGGGACCCGAGTTCTCCTGGCGCCCGATTAGCAAATGGAAAGCGGGGGACGCCTGCTCGAGAAACTCGAGGGTGCCGTCGGTAGAGCCGTCGGAGACGACGACGAGCTCGAAGCGGGAGGAGTCGACAGTCTGCGGATCGAGGGCGGCGACGGCTCGTTGCAGTGTCGCCAGGCGGTTATACGTGGGCATGACAATGCTCACTTGCGGGACAAGCGACCTGGTCAAAGGGTGCCGACGGCAGCGTTTGCCCAATTGGCGCGATACCTGGCCGTGATCACCGCCACGCGAGAGCTCCGCCGCCCAGAATCTGGAGCGATCAGCCAGCGATTCGGGCGCGGGCTTCCTCGCCTGGAAGTAGAGCCCATGTCGTCTCCGTTTCACCCGAGATCAGATAGTCGGCGACTTCGACCCCCATCATTACCGAGTGGTCGGTGTTACCGATCTCGTAACGCCAAGCGCCGAAGCGTCCGCGGGAGTAGATATTGCGCTCCATCAACCACGGCTGTATAACGTTGAGGGCGGCGTCGCGATCGAGGGTCGGTACCGGGTACGAATATGGGACTCGCATCAGCTGGCGGCTGACGATCTTCGATGCTGCCTGCTCGGGTGTCAGCAGTTGACTGGCTACGAGTCCCTGAATGGTCCGCTCCACGACGTCTGCCGGGTCCTCCGGCTTGTATGGCGAGGATGAGACTTCGGCCAGGAGCGAGAAGTGGCCGGGGCCCGGCGTGACCCGAGGCGAGTAGTTGGAAAGGTAGGTAACGCGGTAGAACGGCGAGTTCGATTCGGGAAAGTACATCCAGCACTTGCTACTCGGACATGCCTCGGCGACCCCAACCCCGACGAACAGTCCCTCAGTATGTGACAGCGCTCCCGCCGCCTCGCGGATCGAGGAGGGGCAGCCGTCGATACAACGTACGAGCTCCTTGAGTGGCATCGTCGTCACCAGGTGGTCGAAGGACGTACCGCTTCCATCGGCGAAGGCGACCCTCTTGGCCCGGGCGTCGATACCCACCACTTCGTGTTGCATGTGAATGGGCTTGGCCAGCGACGCGGCGATCCGTTCGTAGAGCATGCCAGTGCCGAGAAGCGGGAACTTGAACCGGTTGTTGGGTCCCCAGCTGACATCATCGCGATCGTCGACGAGGTTTTCCAGGATTCTTCGCACATCGACGGTGGGCACGCGGTCGCCCTGCCAGTGTGTGCCTAGCATCTCGAGCGGGTGGGCCCATACCTTGAAGTTGTACGGGGACATGAACTCCCTGGCGATTCCCTCGCCAAATATCGCCGTTATCCACTCCGCGAAGTTCCGCTTCGGAAGTGACTTGTGCTGGGCGTCGATTATGCCCGTGACGCAATCCAGGAAGGCGTCCCTCGGCAGCCGGTGGATGTTGTTTTGGAATGGATACGGCACGAACCGGTCACGAATCCAGATCCAGGCCTCTCGCATGTGCTCGTCGTAGTCATCTCGCAGCATCTTTTCGACTAGGTCGTCGAAATAGCCGTAGTGGCTGAACATGACGTGCCCACCCTGATCCCAGATGAACCCGTGGTCGTCCGTGAGGCTCGCGGCCAGCCCTCCGACGCGGTTGTCGCGCTCGTAGATGTCCCAGTCGGTGAAACCCACCTCCCCCAGTCGATGGGCGGCGCCGAGTCCGGTGGGCCCGGCACCGAGGATCACGATCCGCGCACTCACGTCTGCGCTCCGATCAGCTGGCTCAAGGCGCCCGATAGCACTTGTGCCGACGGTCGATCCGAAACTTGAATCCGTCGCGCACGCCGATGAATATCCCGGACAGGTAGTCGGTCGGACCGCGGCGTCTGAGCACGGTCTTGACGAGGTGACGAGAGGCGTGGCGATAAATCTGGCGGATCAGCAGAAAGAGGGCGTACATGTCCCCACACCGCACGTGCTTCGAGTAGAACGCGCCGTCGCCGATGCCGTAGTTTCGGAGGACAGCTGGCCAGTCCTCGGCCTCTCGCAACCCGTCGTGCACCATGACCACTTCGGGACGAAGAATGATCACGGATCCGGCTCGGTAGGTACGGTATGCCAGGTCAAAGTCTTGTGACGAACGGAGAGGGCCGCCACCGCCGAGTATCTCGTCGAAGCCACCCACCACGCCGAAGAGCCGGCGCCGAGCCGCGAAGTTGGCCCCCATCCCGATGACCCGAAACCCGTTTCGGCGACTCAACCTCTCAGCACGGGGGATCTCGAGTGTCGGCGTGACGGCTCCCTCGCTCGCGATCGTCGGCTTGGCCACGACCGGTCCATAGAGGAGGTCGGCGTCGGGATCGCCGTCGAAGGCGGCCTCGACACGCTCGAGCCAATCCTTCGGTGCGATGCAATCGTCATCGGTGAACGCGATGAGCGATCCGGCGGAATCCCGGATCCCCGAGTTGTAGGCACGCGACAGCCCCGGCTCGTCCACGTGGTGGTAGAACACCCGCGGATCTCCGGCGGCGACGGTGTCGATCTCCTTTTTCGTTGCCTCGGTGTCGCTCTGATCGATGATGGTGAGGTCGAATGAGGGGTGATCGTTGGCGAGCACCGACTCAACCGCGGCGCCGATCTTGTCGGCGCGGTTTCGAGTGCAGATCACCACGGAGATACGGGGCGAGTCGATGGTGCTGTCTTCTTGTTCGACGAGGCCCGTTGACAAGCCATCCTCCTGGGGGCTACTTGGACAATGCTCAGACACAGGACAGGATTTCACCCATAGATGAGACCGAATTCGTCCTTTTGATACCTAACATCCCTCGCCGAAACCACTCGGCTGGCTGAAGGCCGAACCTTCAGTATCGCATGGGATTAACGAGTCGGAGCCGCGCAAGCGGCAGTTTCGGCTCGGGCTCTAAGACCCGCTACGAACCTGGCGCCCAGCCCCCACNNGTCATCGGCGAGCCGATGGGCAGCTCGCGCCGCCAGCGCCATGGCGGTCAACGTCGGGTTCTTCTCAGGTCCGGTGGTAAAAGTCGACGCGTCGGCCACGGCCACGTTGGGGACGTCGAATATTCGGCTCCACTCGTCCACTACGCCATACTCCCGGCTTTTGTGCATGCGGGCCGTGCCTCCGAAGTGCACGGCAGCTCCCGGTGTGCACTGGGGGACGACCGGGTTGAGACGGCACTCGTAGCCTGCTGCGCCCATCAGGTCCATGAAACGGTATCGGGCGTCGTGCATATTCTTGAGGATGTCGGCTTCGAACTCGATATGGATATCGAGTTGGGGCAACCCGAACTCGTCTCTTCGAGTGGCGTGAGGACGGACGTAGAACTGCTCCGAGGGGATCATGGTTCCTAGTACCTGTACCCCCAGTGCGCCGGTCCGGCCGGGCAACAGTGACAGCACCTTCTCCTTGGGTGAAGCGAGGCCGATCGTCCAGGAGGTGGCCATCAGGGGTGGCGATTGATCGAAAGGCCGCCGGGTCAGGTAAGCCGCGCAGGACAACCTCGTGATCGGCTTCGACAGTTCGACGCTCCACCACTCCTTCGGGTGATCGTGAAGGTAGCGACCCAGTATTCCTTCGTTGTTGCCGATCCCGTTCGGGAAGTCTGGCGACGCGGAGTCCAACAGCAACTTGGTCGAGCCGAGCGGACCGCACGCGACCACCACGGCGGAGGCCTCGATCCGTTTCTGCGTGCCTGTGACCCGATCGTGGTAGACGACGCCTTGCACCCGCCTTTTGGTCGCCGACCATTCCAACTGAAGCGCAGTGCACCCGGTCCGCAAGGTGAAGTTGGGGCGGGTGGTCAGCCGGTGCACGATGTTGGAATAGCTGTTGAAGGCGGTGGCGCGTCGCACGAATAGATAGTTGGGTCCATCGGCCAGGGGCATGACGGTGAGGCCCTGGCCATGTCGGCCGGCCACGCCGGCCACCCCCTTCCAGTCCGGCGGCAGGATCCGGCGTTGGTCGCTGTATCCCGCGGGGAGCAGTGGTACGTCCGTGCCCGATGCCGTAATTCCTAGCAGGCGTTCGGCCTTTTCGTAGAAAGGGACGATGTCGTCGTAGTCGACCGGCCACCGGTAGCGCGGGTCGAGCCGTTCGCCGTCGCAAAAGTCGCCCGGCGCGAAGCGCGGCACCGCACCGGTCCACTGATTCGAAAGTCCCCCCGGCTCGAGGGTCCGGAACCAGGTCGTGTCGGGATGTCCGCTCACGGCCACATGGGATACGCGCGCCAGGTCTGGGCTTCGTCGAAAGAGGTTTCGACCTGCGGCTCTCACCAGCACACCCTTGGGGCCCTCTGAACCGGCCTCGAGCATGGTGACGGGGAGGCGCTTGTGGACCACCAGCTCGTGGGCGGCCATGGCCCCGGCCGGGCCGCTCCCGATGACGACGATCGACTCAGTTTCCATCGTTGGATCCTTGCTCGGACACCGCGGGCAATGCGGCCCCCTCACCGAGCCCGCGGGCGGCGATTGACTGCAGTGCGGCGAGGACGTCCTCTGCGGGCTCGGTCCGAGCGTATCGGACGACATCGGCGAGATGGCCCGTGGATGACGTGCCGACCAGGGCCATTGAGACGTCGTCTCGGGCGAGCACGTACCACAAGGCGAGTTGCGTGGGCGTCGCCCCGCTGGCCGAGGCGAGTGCCGAGAGCTCTTTCAAAAGCTCGGGCTGGCCCGCCCTGAGCCGCGAAGTGTCACCGCCTGGGACCCGGCCCACGAATCCCCCCGCGAACACCCCGCGAACGATCACCGAGACGCCCGATTGGTGCGCCAACGGAATGACCCGGTCACCGGCTAGCGGGTCGAGCACGCCGAATGGAAGCTGCACGTCGGAGACTCCTCCTGACGTGAGCCACTCCTCGGCCGGCGAGAGGCTCTCCAAGCCTATTCCGAAGCGCCGAATCTTCCCTTCCGAAATGAGCTCGGACATGAGAGCGAGAACGTCGTCGTGCACCGCCTCGGGACCGTGCAACTGGTACAGGTCGACGTGATCGGTTCTCAGGCGGACGAGGCTGGCCTCCAGCGCGCTGCGCAGGTATCGGGGCGAGAAGTCCTTGGACAGGTAGCTCGAACCGCTCGCGACGGCGACCGATCCTCGGTTAGTCAGGCGCAACGCGACCCCGACGTAGGGCCGGGCGGCTCGACGCACAGCCCCCATCAGAGCCGAGCGCTCCCGAAACGGATATCCCCCCTTGGTCGCTATGACCGTTTCGGCGCGACGAGCCCGGACCGCTCGGCCCAGCACGACCTCGGATTGACCGTGTCCGTATACATCGGCTGTATCGAAGAATCGAACACCCAGGTCGAAGGCCTGGTGCACGAGCCGATCTCCTGCTCGTCCCATCCCACCCAAATTGACGCAGCCAAGGCCCAGCCGGGCCCGGCCGGTGGACTGACCGTTGTCCTCGTCGAAACTCGTCATGCTGGCTCAGGCAAGGGAAAGGCGGCTCGAGCTGGTCACGCGGAGATCGACGCTCCGATGCGCGGAGCTTCGGTTGCGGATCGAGACGCTGCGACTCGAGTCGCAGCTTCGACCATGCCAAGAATCAACCCCATAGCCAGGGCGATTCGAAACTCGGCGAAGCCATAGTCTTCGTATCCTTCGGCCACGTAGCCGACGATGGCGCAAGCGGCGAGGGTTCCAATCATGGCAAGTTTGGGATCGCTCACCTTCGCCAGCCGGGTGGCCCGGATGAGCGCCACGCCGATCAGACACCAAAATGCGATCTCGCCCTGAAGACCGAGCCTGAACCATATCCAGAGGATCCCGTTGTGAGGGATGTACGCGACCATCGGATCAGAGGAGGAGATGTTGGCGATCGCGTTCGAGTAACTGATCGGAATACCAAAGCCGGCGCCGAGGACGCCGTGCGTCTTGATATCCGCCTCGAGGTTGTAATCCTCTTGCAAGCGGTAGAGGTCTGAGGACTCGTCACGCGAGTCGGGCTGCACTTCCGATCGGACCGCCCTAGCTGGTTGTGCAAGGGACCCGTTGTGGTTCCAGTAGGCCGGAATGTAGATCGCGCTACCGATCGCTATGACGATGATCGTCCGGGACAGGAGCTTCCTTCGGTGGGGAAGCGTGTTGACCCCGATCGCGAGCATTACGAAGACCCCCAACGCGACCACGAGCCAAGCCGTTCGGCGGGAATTGGCGAGATCTGCAATGAGCACGAACGGGAGAAGCAGTGTCGCAGTTGACCGCAACGGTCCACGAATTCCGTACAGCCACAGGGCCGCCGTCAGCAGGATGAAGAAGCCCATGAAGAAGGCTTCCTCGTGGCCGAGAATCGCCTCGGGCCTCGGTACCATGGACCGGGCGTAAGCAAAGAAGATTTCGGTTCCCTGCATCCCCTTGAAGCCCGTGCCCAAAACCATCGCCCACAGGATTGCCTCGAGCGCTTGCCTGGTCCGGAGGAGGGCAGCCGCCAACAAGAAACCTACCGTCAGGTAAATCCAGCTCCGGGTCTCCCACAAGGCGAACTTGGGGTTGGCGCCGTGCATCAGTCCTACGGCGAGACCGACAAGGAGAAAGCCCCAGAAGACCTTCAGTCCTGTGGTGACTGGTGATTTCGGAAGTCCGAGAGTTCCATCGAGCCCAGCTTTCATGATCCATACAAGGATGAGGAGTATGAGGAACATCTCGACGGGGAAGAGGATCACCCCGTGGCTGGTCGCGGCAAGCCCGGTCCCGGTGGGAGCGCCGCCGCCGAGGGAGATGGAACGCCACCACGGTATGGACGCCGTGAAGGCCCCCTTGTGCGTCCCGACGGGGGTCGGGAAGTTCTCGATCGTGGTGCAGGTAACCATTAGGAACACCACGCCGTAATACGGCTTGTTCCACAACAGGATCGGAGCCGCAAATATGAGCGGAAGAATGGCCAGCATCGGCTTGGCACCCACGGCCAGCCCGAATGCTGCGGCAACCAGGGCTGCAGCTAGGACTATGACTCGCGACCAGAGCGCAGTCCGATCCCGTCGGGGAGTGGGTCGATCTTCGAGGACCAACTCCATGTCAATACGTATGTTGCTTGAGAGCAGCGTAGAAGACTGCGAGGACTACCAAGCCGAATAGGATCATGTAGCCGTGACGTTCCTGGATCGAGTCCTTGAGGCCGAAGAAGATCGCGGCGATCACTATCACGATCCCCCAGTTCGGCATCTAAAGACCTCTGGTTCGACCGAACAGTGTCCGCTTGGCGCGGCCCTTGCCATTGAGTACCACCACAGGACGCCGTCCCAGGACTGCGACCGACTCCTCTATCTGGGGAATCGTCACCCCTCCGGCCCGCACTACCAGCACGACCGACTCGAATACGTCTGACATTCTCGCGGCGTCGACTCCGGATTGCAGCGATGGAAGGTCCGCCACAAGGACTTCACATCGGCGAGAGAGCTCTGCGATGAGGTCGGCGAATCGATCGGATCGCGCCACGTGGTGGTCTGGGTCGACGCCTCCGGCGTTGACCACTTGCAAGTGGTCACTGACGCGAAAGAGACACTCATGGATCGGCGCCTCGCCGCGGAGGTACTGGCGTATGCCGGCAACGTTCTGCTCGGCAGCGGCACCGGGGATCCCGGGCCGCTGGAGATCGAGGTCGATCAGAATCGTGTTGCGACCGCCTAAGGATGCGGCCTCCGCCATGCCCATGGCTATCGTTGTTCGGCCCTCTCGACGAGCGGTGCTCGTGACTCCTACGGAGCGCACCTCGTCGCCCATCCGACGTAGCGCCACGCCACAGGACTGCAGGACCTCAGGTCGGGCGTTGACCCAGACGGCGGCCTCCGGTTCGGATGTGCGCCTACGTCGACGACGCCCTGACGCGGGGCCGCCATTGCCATCAAGAGATTGGGGTGTTCCTACCTTGGTCGTCTCGGTCGGGGG
>PMHU01000074.1:253-17817 GCA_003156795.1 Acidimicrobiaceae bacterium | reverse complement strand
TGGATGGGCGGCTGGGGGATCATTGCGGCCGATGTCATCGTCATGGCCAACCTGGCTGCGATCGCGGGCGGGTATATCTACACGTTCGTCGGCCACTTCTCCCATAGCAACTGGATCGCAGGACTGGGCAGCAACAAGTGGTGGACGCTGCTCCTGGGCGTGATCTGGATCATCGCCATGGGCTACATCTGCTACATCGGCATAGAGATCAGCGCCAGAATTCAGTACGGGCTCCTGGCTATCGAGCTGATCATGCTCCTAGTCCTCAGCGTCACCGCCTTGATCAAGGTCTACGCCGGTAGTGCAGGACGTCTGGCCGTTCACCCGGCGCTCTCGTGGTTCGACCCGTTCCACGCCACCCGTACGGGATTCGCCCTGGGGATGCTCACGGCCCTCTTCATCTACTGGGGTTGGGACACGGCCGTCTCGGTCAACGAGGAGACCAGAGACAAGGAGAAGGCGCCCGGTCAGGCGGCGATCACCTCCACGGTCGTCCTTTTGGTCACCTACGTGCTGGTGACGACGGCGGCGCAGGCCTTCGCGGGCGTTGGGACCAAGGGCATCGGACTCAACAACCTGGCCAACTCCAACGACGCCCTGTCGGGGCTCGGGTCGAGCGTGTTCGGCACCAAAGGCCTCGGGTGGCTCCTCTCGGGGCTGCTGATCCTCATGGTCCTCAGCTCGGCCGCGGCCAGCACCCTCACGACCATCCTCCCCACCGCCCGCACGTCTTTGTCGATGGCGGCCTACCAAAGCATCCCGACCCGCTTCGCCCGCATCCACCGCAAGTACCTCACGCCGACGTGGTCAACAGTTGGGATGTGCGTCGTGTCCTTGGTGTTCTACATCGGAATGACCGCGCTGAGCTCCAACGTGCTGACCGACACCATCTCTTCGCTCGGCCTGATGATCGCCTTCTACTACGGCCTGACGGGCCTGGCGTGCGTGTGGTGGTTCCGGCGGGACTTGACCAATAGCGGCCGCGATCTCCTGGTGAAAGGGATAATGCCCGGGCTCGGAGGACTCATACTGTTCTTCTTCTTCTTTTACGGAGCCAAGCAGTTCTGGAGCGCGTCCTACGGCAGCACGTTCTGGACGATGCCATTCTCGCCGCATTGGCAGATAGGCGGCGTTTTCCTGACCGGGGCCGGGGCGCTGGTGCTCGGTCTCGTGCTCATGTACATCTACAGATACGTCAGCCCTCCGTTCTTCAAGGGTGAGATTCTCAACAAGGACAGCGAAATCCTGGTGCCGGACAACTAGAAGTCAGGAGCCCGCAGTGAAGATCGGAGTTCCGTCCGAGGTAAAAAATCACGAGTACCGCGTCGCCTGCACTCCCTCCGGAGTTCATGAGTTGGTGCGGCACGGCCATCAGGTATTCGTGCAGGTCGGAGCCGGCAACGGGTCGTCGCTCCCCAACGCGGACTTCGTCGCCGCGGGGGCGACGATGATCGACTCGGCCGATGACGTGTGGGGCGAAGCCGACCTCGTCCTCAAAGTCAAGGAACCCGTTCCGGAGGAGTACCACCGTCTGCGCAAGGACCTGATCCTTTTTACCTACCTCCACCTGGCTGCGTCCCGGTCGTGCACCGATGCCCTGCTCGCGGCTGGTACGACGGCAGTGGCCTACGAGACGGTCCAGTTGCCCGACGGTTCCTTGCCGCTGCTCGCCCCCATGTCGGAAGTGGCGGGACGCATGGCTCCCCAAGCCGGCGCCCACCATTTGCAGCGCGACGGGGGTGGCCGGGGCGTTCTCATGGGCGGTGTGTCGGGCGTGTACGCAGCCAAGGTGGTGGTCATCGGTGCGGGCGTGTCGGGCATGAACGCGGCGGCCATCGCCCTTGGCATGCAGGCCGAGGTGTTGTTGCTGGACAAAAACATCGCCCGCCTCCGCGACGCCGACAGCATCTACCAGGGTCACTGCCAGACGGTCGCATCGAACGCCTTCGAGATCGAGCGGGCCGTGCTGGACGCCGACCTGGTGATCGGGGCGGTGCTCGTTCCCGGGGCCAAGGCGCCGATGCTCATCTCCGACGAACTGGTGGCGCGCATGAAGTCCGGATCGGTGCTGGTCGACATCGCCATCGACCAGGGCGGTTGCTTCGAAAGCTCTCGCCCGACGACGCACGCCGACCCGGTGTACAAGGTTCACGATTCCGTCTTCTACTGCGTGGCCAACATGCCAGGCGCGGTGCCGCACACCTCGACGTACGCGTTGACCAACGTCACGCTTCCTTACGCCCTCGAAATCGCGGGGCGGGGATGGCGCGACGCGCTGCGCTCGGATCCGGTCCTGGCGCTCGGCCTCAACGCCCACGACGGGCACCTGACATCAGGACCGGTGGCCGACGCCCACGGACTGCCATACATCCCGTTGGAAGCGGCTCTGGCTTAGATAGGTGTGGAGCCGGTGGTAGCGGCAGGCGGGTGCGGCTAGCTAGCCGTTGGCGGTGCGTACGTGGGGAAGCTGGGTCACCGTGGCCTGGATATCGTCGGACTCGGAGCTCGGCGGGCCATTGCGGCTCTCTTGCAGCAGCCAGCGGATCCCTTCGGCGGGATAGCGCCGGTGCCCGCCCGGCGTGCGCACAGAGGGGATCTGCCCCCGCTTGGCCCATTCGGAGACGGTTCGCTCGGAAACCTGGAACAGCACGGCGACGTCTGAGGTTCGCAGCAGCTGTCCTTCCAACGCGGCCGGAACCTCGGAGCCGAAGAGCATGCCCAGCAACCTTCGGCGCTGTTGCTGATCTTGTGAATCGTCGGTCAAGGTGTTACCTCGATTCGTGTGGGGGCGCGGCCGACGTTTTCGTCGGATCGCTCCGCCCAGACCAGTGTCCCGGCTGACCCGGTCGGGCGCAATGGTCATACGTGACTACATTTTACCGACCGGTAACTAGTCATCTGGTCCTCGGCCGTGCTGTTCCGGCTGGCCCGCTAGCTTGTCGGCCCATGCTTCTGGTGGGCCTGACCGGTGGGATCGGTTCTGGAAAATCGACGGTGGCGTCGCTGCTGACCGGCCGGGGCGCGGCCGTGATCGACGCCGACGGGATCTCCCGCCAGATCCTGGAGCCGGGCGGGATCGCCTATCAACCGGTCGTGGAGCGCTTCGGTGCGCGGATCGTCGGGGCCGGCGGCCGCATTGACCGCGCCGAGTTGGCCGCGATGGTCTTCGGGGACCCGACGGCCCTATCTGACCTCAACGGCCTTACCCATCCGGCCATCGGCCGGGTCATGGCCGAGCGAATGGTCGAACTGGCCGCCGCCAACCCCGTCGTCGTGCTCGACATCCCGCTGCTCAACATCGCCACCAAGGATCGCTTCCAGTTCGGAGCCATCGTCGTGGTCGACACCCCCGAGGAGGTGGCCGTGTCGCGACTGGTGGATCAGCGGGGGTTCACCGAGGCCGACGCCCGGGCCCGGGTGGCCGCCCAGATCACACGGGAGGAGCGGAAGGCCCTGGCCGACGTCGTCATCGACAATGCAGGCGACCGCGCCGCTCTCGAAGCCGAGGTCGACCGGGTATGGCACTGGTTGTCGGCGCGGCTCGATTCGACGCTTTAGGGGCCGGGAGCTCCCGCCAGCGTCCCGCCGGCGGTTGAAGGTCTCACCCCACCGGTACCATCGGGCTCATGCCCGATTTCGAGGTGGTGGCGGAGTTCGCCCCGGCCGGCGACCAACCGACCGCCATCGTCCAGCTGTCCGAGGGCATATCGAGGGGAGATCGTTTCCAGACCCTTCTGGGTATCACCGGCAGCGGCAAGAGCGCCACGATGGCCTGGACCATCGAGGCGGTGCAGCGGCCGACGCTCATCATCGCCCCCAACAAGTCGCTGGCCGCTCAACTAGCCAACGAGATGCGGGAGTTCTTCCCGCACAACCGGGTCGAGTATTTCGTCAGCTACTACGACTATTACCAACCTGAGGCGTACCTGCCGTCGAGCGACACCTATATCGAGAAGGACAGCTCGATCAACGACGAAATCGACCGTCTGCGCCACTCGGCTACGTCGGCGTTGCTGACGAGGCGGGACACGATCGTGGTGGCGTCGGTCAGCTGCATTTATGGATTGGGCTCGCCCGAGGAGTACGCCGACCGCATCCTGCACCTGGTCCGAGGCGCCGAGCACGACCAGCGGGGCCTCCTGCGCCGGTTGGTCGATATGAACTACGAGCGCAACGACGCCAACCTGATCCGCGGCAAGTTCCGCGTGCGCGGAGACACCATCGAAGTTCATCCCGCCTACGAGGAGAACGCCGTTCGCATCGAGTTGTTCGGCGATGAGATCGAGCGGATCACCATGGTCGACACGCTCACCGGAGAGCAGCTCGGAGACCTCGAGGAGCTGGTGATATTCCCGGCCACCCACTACGTGGCGGGGGAGGCGCGCATGCAGAAGGCCCTCGTCAGCATCGAAGCCGAACTTCAGGAGCGGCTGGCCTCATTCGAGGCGGACAACAAGCTGCTCGAGGCCCAGCGCCTTCGCATGCGTACTTCCTACGACTTGGAGATGCTGGCCGAGGTCGGGGTCTGTTCGGGAATCGAAAACTACAGCCGACACATAGACGGGCGGAAGCCAGGCGAGCCGCCCCACACGCTGCTCGACTTCTTCCCCAAGGATTACCTGCTGATCATCGACGAGTCACACCAGACCGTCCCCCAGCTTCACGGCCAGTACGAGGGCGACCGCTCGCGGAAGGAGACCTTGATCGAGCACGGGTTCCGGCTGCCGTCGGCGGCCGACAACAGGCCGCTCCGATTCGACGAGTTCTACGAGCGCATCAACCAGTGCGTGTTCCTGTCGGCGACGCCGTCGGCGTATGAGATCAAGCAGTCCACTCAGGTGGTGGAGCAGATCGTCCGCCCGACCGGCCTGATAGACCCGGAAGTGATCGTCAAGCCGACCAAGGGCCAGATAGACGATCTGATCTCGCAGATCCGGGATCGCACCGAGCGCGGCGACCGCGTCCTGGTCACCACCCTCACGAAGAAGATGGCCGAGGACCTGACGGACTACCTGGTCGAGATGGGCCTCAGGGTCCGCTACCTGCACTCCAACATCGACACCATCCAGCGCATCGAGATCTTGCGGGACCTGCGTTTGGGGGAATTCGATGTCCTCGTCGGCATCAACCTCCTGAGGGAAGGGCTCGACCTGCCGGAGGTGTCCCTGGTGGCCATCCTGGACGCCGACAAGGAGGGCTTCCTGCGGGGTCAGACGTCGCTGATTCAGACCATCGGACGGGCGGCCCGCAACGTGGACGGCCAGGTCATCATGTACGCCGACCGGATGACCGATTCGATGCAGTTCGCCATCTCCGAAACTCACCGACGTCGAGGCCTCCAACGGGCCTACAACGAGGAGCACGGCATCGACCCGCAGACGGTGCGCAAGGCCGTGACCGACATCCTGGTCCTCCTGGGCTCCCGGCGGGACGGGTCGGCCCCGGTGCCGGGTCGGGACCGGCGTAGCCGGCGCCGGGATCGGGCCCGCAGTGACTTGGCCGAGCTGCCGCAAGGTGAACTGGCCCGGCTCATCTCGGCCTTGGAGGAGGACATGCGCGAAGCGGCCGCGGACCTGCGCTTCGAGTACGCGGCCCGAGTGCGCGACGAGATCTCCGACCTGAAGGCCGAGCTCAAGGAGCTGGCGCCTCGCTAGACCCTCGGCTGGCCGGTCGGGGTGATGGAGCCGTCGTCGAGGATGACCCGGGTCGCCCGGTCCCAGGTGAGGTAGTTCCAAGCCCAGTTGACCAGCACGACGACACGGTTGCGGAAGCCGATCAAGAAGATCAGGTGCACCCCCAGCCACGCCATCCAGCCCGGCGTGCCTTGGAAGCGGACGCCTCCGGGGAGTTCGGCGACGGCCGAGCGGCGACCGATGGTGGCCATGATCCCGTGGTTGCTGTAGCGAAACTTCTTGGTCTGCTTGCCTTCGAGCGTGCGCTTGATGTTGGATGCGGCGCGACGTCCGCTCTGTATGGCCACCTGGGCCAGTTGGGGCAGCTGATCACCGTCTCGGCCCCCGATGGCGGCCAGATCACCGATGACGAACACTTCGGGATGACCGCCCAGTGAGAGGTCGGGCCCCACTCGTAGCGTCCCCGCCCGGCCTTTGGCCGCGTTGACGAGGTCGGCCAGCGGATTGGCCCTTACGCCGGCGGTCCAGACGACCGTCCGGGATGCGACCGACGTGCCGTCTTCGAAGCTCACGCCGTCGTCGGTCACCTTGTCGAGTTTGGTGCCGAAGCGGACTTCGACGCCTTTGCTCCGGAGGGCCCCGAGCGCCCATTCCTGGGACTTGGGGGCGAAACCCGGCAGGAGGTGGTCGTCCTTTTCGACCAGCAGGACGCGCGCCTTGGTCAGGTCCAAGTGGTGGAAGTCTCCGGCCAGGTTGTGCCCGATGAGCTCCGACAGGGCGCCCGCCATCTCGACCCCCGTGGGCCCGCCGCCCACCAGCACGATCGTGAGCTGGCCAGGATCGGCGGTCGACGGGTCGTCGGCGTCGGCTCGCTCGAAAGTGGACAGAACGTGGTTGCGCAGCCTCACCGCATCGGGGAGCGTCTTGAGAGGAAAGGCGTGCTCAGCGACCCCGGGTATGCCGAAATCGGTGGTGGACGAACCGGCGGCCAGGATCAAAAAGTCGTATCCGATGGTGGCTTCGTGGTCGAGCTCGATGGACCGGTGGTCCATGTCGACGCCGGTGACGGTTCCCATGCGGGCCGAGATGTTCGGATGGTCGGAGTACACGGCCCGAATGGGCCGGGCGATATCGTCGGAACCCAGTCCGGCGGTGGCCACCTGATAGAGGAGCGGCCAGAAACCGTGGTAGTTATCCCGGTCCACGACGGTGACGTCCACGGGGGCGGATGCGAGTCGCAAGGCGGCGTTGAGGCCACCGAACCCGCTACCAACTATGACGACGTGCGGTCGTACCGGCATGGTCAAGTTTTACCCGGCCTCGGCCCCTAAACCGGCGGGGCGAATCCACCCATCGAACAGGTGTTCGCTGGTACCCTGGACGGGTGCCGGAGAAGGTGGTTGATAGAGGCAAGCTGGTGGTCCGGGGCGCCCGGGAGCACAACCTTCGCAACGTTTCGATAGACCTGCCGCGCGATCGGCTCATCGTCTTCACCGGCTTGTCGGGTTCGGGAAAGAGCTCGCTGGCTTTCGACACGATCTACGCCGANNCTCGGCCAGATGGACAAGCCCGACGTCGATTTCATCGAGGGCCTCTCGCCCGCGATTTCGATCGATCAAAAGTCGGCTTCCCGCAACCCGAGGTCGACGGTCGGCACCATCACCGAGATATACGACTACCTGCGTCTGTTGTACGCCCGCGTCGGCATACCGCACTGCCCCAATGACGGCACCGTGGTGCAGCGTCAGACCCCACAGCAGATCGTCGATCGCATCTTGGAGCTGCCCGACGGCACCCGCTTCCAAGTCTTGGCTCCCGTGGTCCGGGGCCGAAAGGGCGAGTATCAGAGCCTGCTCGAGGAGCTGTCCGGCCAGGGCTTCGCCAGGGCCCGGATCGACGGCGAGGTGTACGAGCTGGCCGAGCCGCCGAAGCTGGCTCGCTACGAGATCCACACCATCGAAGTGGTCGTCGACCGGCTGGTTCGTCGGGACGGGATCGAGCGGCGCCTCACCGACTCGCTGGAGACGGCGCTGCGCCTGGCCGACGGGGTGGCCGAGGTGCAGATCGTCAAGCGCGATACCGACGAGCCGGACGAGGGCAGGGACGACGCCCTGACCTTCAGCCAGCATCTGGCCTGCCCGACGTGCGGCCTGTCCTTCGACGAGCTGGCCCCGCGCAACTTCAGCTTCAACTCACCGTACGGGGCCTGCCCGCCATGCGATGGCTTGGGCACCAGGTTCGAAGTCGATCCCGAGCTGGTGGTGCGGGACCCGGATGCTTCCATCGCCGACGGCGCCATCACCCCGTGGTCGGGGGCACGCGGCGAGTACTTCGGACGCGTGCTGGAGGCCGTCGCCGAGGCCGGGTCATTTTCCACGTCCACGCCCTGGAAGAAGCTGAAGAAAGCTGACCAGAAGGCCATCCTGTTCGGGTCGGGGACCAAGAAGGTCCACGTCCAGTACCGCAACCGCTACGGCCGGGTGCGGTCCTACGACACCCACTACGAAGGGGTGGTGCCGTGGCTGGCTCGACGGCACTCAGAGGCGGATTCGGACTACGCCCGGGAGACCATCGAGGGGTACATGCGGGAGGTTCCTTGCGCCGCGTGCAAAGGCGCCCGTCTCAAGCCGGAGAGCTTGGCGGTGACCGTGGATGGTCGCAACCTGTTCGAGTTGTGCGATCTCTCCCTCGGCGAGGCCACCGAACTGATGGCGAAGCTGGAGCTGTCGGAGCGGGACCACTTGATCGCCGATCGGGTGCTCAAAGAGATCAGGGCCCGCATGCAGTTCCTGCTCGATGTCGGGCTCGACTACCTGAGCCTCAATCGCTCGGCGGCCACGCTGGCGGGCGGTGAGGCGCAGCGCATCCGTCTGGCCTCACAGATCGGTAGCGGCCTGGTCGGAGTTCTCTACGTGCTCGACGAGCCGTCGATCGGGCTGCACCAGCGGGACAACCACAGGCTCATCGAAACCCTGATCCGGTTGCGCGACCTGGGCAACACGGTGATCGTGGTCGAGCACGACGAGGACACCATCCGGGTGGCCGACCACGTCGTCGACATCGGGCCCGGCGCGGGCGAGCACGGTGGGACCGTCGTGGTGTCGGGCCCGGTATCCGCGCTGCTCAAGTCCAAGGAGTCGATCACCGGCCAGTATCTGACCCGCAAGCGCACCATCCCGGTGCCGGCTTTCCGGCGGGATCCGAAGGGGTTCATGACGGTGCGGGGCGCCCGTGAGCACAACCTCAAAGACATCGACGTCGACTTCCCGCTCGGGTGCATGGTGGCGGTGACGGGGGTGTCGGGCTCGGGGAAGTCCACCTTGGTCAACGACATCCTGCTGCGCGTGCTCATGCAGCACATCTACCGGTCGAAGGAGGTGCCGGGCCGCCACACGCGCGTCGAAGGCATAGAGCTCCTCGACAAGGTGATCAGCATCGACCAGTCGCCGATCGGGCGCACCCCCCGCTCGAATCCGGCTACCTATACCGGCGTGTTCGACCACATCCGCCGTCTCTTCAGCACCACGACCGAAGCGAAGGTTCGGGGCTACCAGCCCGGGCGGTTCTCTTTCAACGTGAAAGGCGGGCGTTGCGAGGCTTGCTCCGGAGACGGGACCATCAAGATCGAAATGCACTTCCTTCCCGACGTCTACGTACCTTGCGAAGTGTGCAAGGGGGCGAGGTACAACCGCGACACGTTGGACATCACGTTCAAGGGGAAGAACATCGCCGACGTGCTGGACCTGCCTTGCGAGGAGGCGCTGGTGTTTTTCGCCAACCAGCCGAACATCGCCCGGCACATGCAAACGCTGGTGGACGTGGGCTTGGGTTACGTCCGCCTCGGACAGCCGGCCCCCACCCTGTCAGGCGGTGAGGCCCAGCGGATCAAGCTGGCGAGTGAGTTGTCCAAGCGGTCCACCGGCCACACCATCTACCTGCTTGACGAGCCGACGACCGGTTTGCACTTCGAGGACATCCGCAAGCTGCTGGCGGTCCTGTCCCGCCTGGTCGACCAGGGCAACACGGTGCTCGTCATCGAGCACAACCTGGACGTGATCAAGACCGCCGACTGGATCATCGACCTCGGGCCGGAAGGCGGCAACCGGGGTGGACAAGTGGTGGTCGAGGGCACGCCGGAGAAGGTGGCGAAGACGGCGGAAAGTTACACGGGCCGGTTCCTCGAGCCGCTGCTGGCCTGAGGGCTCTAGGCGCCGACCAGAGTCGCGAGCTCGCCTACCGCCGCTTCGAGGTGGGTGTGAATCGATCCACCTGATCGGCGGATGAAGTATTCGACCTGCAAGTTGACGATGACGCCTTCGTTGTCCCCGGTACGCCGGCTGTCGGTCCTCAGGCCGACCACGGCGAGCCCGGCTTTGGTCGCGTAGCCGATCTCGGCGGCGGTCCCGGAGTCGACGTCGGGGCCGTCGAGGACGGCCAGCACACCGGAGGAGCGATCGATCAGGGCCGCGTTGGCGTCCCCGGTTAGGAAGTCGAGGTTCCGGTAGGCGAGGCGCCGGTCCGGGCCTTCCGGCCGGGCCGCCACCTCTGCGAAGTCGTCATCGGATGCGTCCCAAGGCGACAGCGGCTGCAGTCCGGCCGCCAGCACGGCCGGGATCAGGACCTGTTGGTGCCAGTACAGACCCGCGGGCGTGAATCCGTCCGGCCCGGCCAGGTACACGTACCGGGCGGGCGGGTCGGAGGGGACGTCGGCCACCTGCCCATAGTGTCACGGGGGAGCTACGGGCGGCGCGGTTCCCAGCGGAAGCGGTGCAGGGACACCACGATCCCGATCGCGCCCCACAACAAGAGCATCCCGACGTCGGCCCACGAGATCCCGGTTCCCCCTGAGATCTTCGGATTGAAGACGGCGACGAGGAGCTCGATCAGATGGCGCACCGGAAACACACTGGCGACCTTGGCGATGCCCGACGAGCTCTTGATGGTGCCGAATGTGCCCGAGATGAACAGCACCGGAAACAGGATGAAGTTGACGATGGCGGGGGCGGCGTCCTCGTTGGGGATGAACGTCGAGACGGCCACACCCAGCGCGCTGAAGCAGAAGGCCCCGGCCGCAATGGCCACGACCAGCCCCAGGTAACGGCCAGGGAACGTCACGCGGTAGAAGATCAACCCCAAAGCGGTGGTCAGCGCGGTGAGGATCAGCGAGATCACGATGACGTTGGCCACCAGACCCGACAGGTACGTCACTGGCGACAAGGGGGTGCCGCGGAGGCGCTTGAGCACCCCGTCTTCCCGGTTGACCGACAGGCTGAAGGCCAGGTTGGTGTAGCAGGCCGAGATCAGTCCGAAAGCGATGATGGCCGGCACGTAGTACTGCGCGAACCTCACCTTTCCACCGGCGATGGTCACGTGACCGTTGCCATTGATGGCCGTGAATATCACGAGGAACATCAGCGGGAACGCGAAGGTGAATGCGGCCGCGGCCGGGTTCCGCCAGTACATCTTCTGTTCCCACCGCAGCCGTTGGCCCACTCCGCTCAAGGCTGACATCGGTGTCACACCTTCTCTCGCTCGTCGTCGGTGGTGGCGGTGAGCGCGATGTAGATGTCCTCCAGAGACGGCTTGGTGACGGTGAGCAGGTCGAGCTTGTGGCCGGCGTCGAGGGCCCAGCCGGTCAGGTGGTGAAGCGCTCCGGTCGGCTCGGCCGTCGAGACCAGCACCATCCCGGCCGCCTCGGGCGACGCCGTTAGGGGTAGGTCGGTGATGCTCACACCGGCCGGTAGCAGGAAGCGGATCTGGGCGTCGGCGTGGGCCCTTCCGCCGATCGAGTCGGGCGGGCCCTCGGCGACTATCCGGCCGGCCGTCACGACCATCACCCGGTCAGCGAGAGCCTGGGCCTCATCCATGTAGTGGGTCGTCAGGAGGATGGTCTTGCCGAGCCGACCCAGGTTGCGAACCACTTCCCACGCCTGGCGGCGGGCGGTCGGGTCGAAGCCCGTCGTCGGCTCGTCGAGGAACAGCAGCTCGGGGTCGCCGATCAGGCCGAGGGCGAGGTCGAGGCGCCGACGCTGCCCTCCCGACAACGACTTGATCCGGCTGCCCGCCTTCTCTTCCAGGCCGACCAAGGCGATCACCTCATCGACGCGGCGGGGCCGGCGGTAGAACCCGGCGTGCATCGTGAGCACCTCGCCGACCTTCAGGTAGGCGGTGATGCCGCACTCCTGCAGCACGATCCCGATCCGTTGCCGGAAGTCGTCACCGCCCTTGGCCGGGTCGACGCCGAGCACGCTCACGTGGCCACTGTCGCGCTCGAGGTAACCCTCGAGGATCTCGACCGTCGTGGTCTTGCCGGCCCCGTTGGGCCCGAGCACGGCCACCACTTCGCCCTCTTCGACGTGAAAGTCGAGCCCTCTAACGGCTTCCACGCCACCGAAGGACTTGTGCAGCCCCTGGACGTCGATCGCTATCACTCAGAAAGTGTCGCGCCGATGCGCGGTCCCCGGTACCCTAGGGCGTCGGTCAGGCCACGGAGAACACGGGCGACACGTGTATCTCGCCACAGTGCAGCTGGGCGATCGTCCCCCCGCCAAACGGTTGTATCTGCAGGGAAACCGTGATCGATTGGAAGTCGTTCGGGGCGGTGAACTCGACCAGGGTCGAAGTCGGGCAGGAGTCGTAGTCGTCGCCATAGCCGGTACCGTCGCTGAACCCCATGTCGAACCACGCCTTCCCGCCTGGCGCCAGCGTCACCAGTTTCTCCGGCACGGCCGGCACCGTGACCGACGTGCCGCGAATGACGTCGGTCTGGATCGCCTGGCCCGATGAGTTGAGCATTTGCATGCCTGGATAGCCGAACAGCGTGCAGGTCGTCGAGGAGATGTTTTGGAAGCTGTTGGTGTAACCGATCGACCCGGCCGCGTAGTTGCCGTAGGAGGCATCGACATTCAGCTGACTGGCCACGCAACCGGTCGGGCCGTTGGCAACCGTGCTGGCCGGGGTCGGTACGGTGGTGGCGGCAACGGTCGTTGTGCTCCCGGCCGTGGTCACCGGGGTAGTGCCGGAGCTGTCCGTCGTCGTGCCTGGAGCGATGGTGGCGGGCGTGGTCGTCGTCGAACCAGTTGCGCTCGCGTCCACGTGGCCACCCCCGCACGCTCCGAGAAGTGCGGCCCCCGCGAAGGCCGCAGCCAGTCCCATCGAAATGCGGACCGTGGATCCCATTTGACATTCCCTTCCATTTACGTTCCGTCCCATTTACGATGCATCCACGCCTGAGCCGGGACAAAGGTTCCGAACGACGTTGGCCAGCTTTGGAGGGGTCCTGACTGGTCGATCCGCCCCGTGGCGACGGGCGGGAATCGCGCCACCCACGGTTTCGCTAGTCTCGCTGCTATGAAGAAGCTCCTGTTCCTCGTTCTCGTCGTCGGCCTCGGTCTGTTCGCAGCCCAGAAGCTCCGCTCCTAGCTGACGGAGGCCGACACCGGTCCCAGAGCGGCTGATCCCTGGGGTCTGTTTGGCGCGGGGATTCCCACGTCGGGATCCGGCGCGGCCGCCACCGAAGTGGGGTAGGCCTTGGACACGACGAACGCGGCCAAGGCGCACAGCGCCGCCGCGGTTAGGCCGTCGAGCCAATAGTGGTTGCCGGTTACGACGACCGTGAAGGTGGTGAGGACGGGATAGCCGAGGGCGAGCCATCGCCACCGGCTACGCGACGCCCAGATCACCGCCCCGGCGACGATCAGCGCCCACCCGACGTGCAGCGATGGCATGGCCGACAACTGGTCGAGGCCGGGCGCGCCCCGACGGTAGATTCTGGGTCCGAACACGGCCCCCGTGTCGACGACGCCGACTTGGGGGAGAAGTCGCGGTGGTGCGACGGGGAACAACTGGATCACCAGGCTGGCCCCGGTCACCAGCGCCACCGCAGTTCTTACTTTTGGGTACAGGGTGCGGTGGCGGATGAACAGCCACACCAGGCACACCCCCAGCGCGGGCACGTGGACGACGGCGTAGTACACGTTGAGCCAGTGCACCAGACTCGGATGCCCCAACACCAGCGTTTGGGTGGTTCGCTCGCTCGGCAAGTGCAAGGCTCGCTCCACGCCCCAGATGGTCCGCCCCCGGCCCACGGCCGCGCTGGCTCGACCGACCGACCACGCCCCCGCAAACTGCCACAAGCTATAGAGCAGCAGTATCAGCGTGAGCTCCTTGGCCCACGGTCGCAAGGCTTTCGTCCAGGCCCGCTCCCGGCGTCCGGTGACGGTCCAAGCTGCGGCCGAGCCTCCGGCCATCTCGGCCGCGTCCTGCCAGGGCAGCCAGTCAATCATCTGTTCACGATACCGACGCCGCAGGCGGGACCAAAGGAAAGGCGCCAGTCCCTCGACACCAGTCCGTCGGCGGCCACCAGCCCAGCGCGTCTGAAGGAGTGAAATGTCTTTCGGGCGTTGTCGCCTGCCAGTTCTTGACCGTCGACGTTTGCAAAGCGCGGAGGTCCGGCATCGAACGAATTCAGGAGGTGCTTGTGTGATACTTGTCGGATGGCGATGGCAGCAGGTTCTCGTAAGCGGTCTCCTCGTAACCGGGCGCCCCGAAAGACGGCCACCCGTAAGTCGACTCCCCGCAAGGCGGTTCCCCGCAAGGCGTCGGTGACGAAGGCGTCTAAGGGCACCCAGACATCGATGTCGGCAGCCCACAAGCAAGCGTTGGCAAGCGGCCGGGAGGAGAGTCGTTCTGTACGTCTCTACCTAGAGGCGCTCGAAGCCCATAAGCCGAAGCGGGGGCGCAAGCGGACGGCCGATGGCATGAAGGCCAGGCTGCAGCAGATCGAGGGACGCTTGCCGGATGCCGACGCTTTGGCCCGCGTGCACCTGGTGCAGGAGCGTCTCAATTTGCAGTCCGAGCTCGAGTCCCGCGGCGAGACGATCGACCTGAAATCATTGGAGGACAGTTTCGTCAAAGCGGCCGGCGGTTACGCCCGTCGCAAGGGCCTTTCTTATGCGGCCTGGCGGGCCGTTGGTGTCGACCCCAACGTTCTTCGCCGGGCGGGCATACCCCGCACCAGAGGTAGCTGAAACGGCTCAAATAAGGAGCGCTGCGGACCAAAAGCGTCGCCCTCCTTAGGAGTTTCAGGTGATGTCGAGCATGCGCTGCAACGCGACCCTGGACCCCTCGGCGACATCGTCGTCAACGACGATCTGATTGACCACCTGTCCCTCGACCAGTCTCTCGAGCACCCAGCAGAGATGGGATGCGTCGATGCGGAACATGGTCGAACAGGGACAGACGATCGGGTCGAGCGACACGATCGTCAAGTCGGGGTGCTCTGCGGCCAGGCGCTGGACCAGGTGGATCTCGGTGGCCACGGCAACGGCCGATCCAGCCGGAGCTCGATCGACCGCTTCGATTATGTAGTCGGTGCTACCCACCTGGTCGGCCAACTGGACCACTTCATGGCTGCATTCGGGGTGGGCGATCACCGTGCCCTCCGGGTGCGCGTTCCGGAAGGCCTCCACATGCTCGGGACGGAAGCGCTGGTGGACCGAGCAATGGCCCTTCCAAAGCAAGAAGCGGGCTTCTTTGACCTTCCTATCGTCGAGGCCGCCCAGATCGAGCCGAGGATCCCAAACGGCCATCTCGTCGGCCGAGTAGCCGAGCTGGTAGGCGGTGTTGCGACCGAGGTGCTGGTCAGGGAAGAACAGGACTTTGACGTCGGCTCCTCCGTGCTGACCGAGGGCCCAACTCAGCACGGCTCGGGCGTTCGACGACGTACACACGGCGCCGCCCTTGCTTCCGACGAAGGCCTTGAGGGCGGCCGACGAGTTCATGTAAGTGATGGGAACGACGGCGTCGATGTCGGTAACCCCGGCGATCGAATCCCAAGCTTCCTCGACGGACTCCAGGTCGGCCATGTCGGCCATCGAGCAGCCCGCGTTCAGATCAGGGAGGATGACCTTCTGGTCAGGCGACGTGAGCACATCGGCGGACTCGGCCATGAAGTGGACCCCGCAGAAGACGATGAACTCGGCTTGCGAGTCGGCCGCCTGGCGCGACAGGCCGAACGAATCGCCCTTGGCGTCGGCCCAGCGCATGACCTCGTCGCGCTGGTAGTGGTGGCCGAGGATCATCACGCGTGATCCCAGTGCGTCTTTGGCGGCCGCGATGCGACCGGCCAGATCCTCGCTTGTTGTGGTGATGTAACCCTCTGGGAGGGGAGCCTGGAGCCGAAGCATGAGAACCTCCGTACGGAGACCTCGATGTGGTCGGCGGGGACAGCCCGGTCGCCCGTCCGCGGGGATGTCGACCTCGAGGTGGATATGTCGCCGGATACCGGGCCGGCACCAATCAGCATACGGCGCCCGACCGGCTCGCGTCACGTAGCTTTGGAACCGCTTGGTCGCTGGGCTGCGGCAGACTCGACGGCGTGCTGCAACGACCGCCGACCGGGACAATCCCAGACGCCCCCGGCTCGTACCAATTTCGCGATCGGGACGGTCGGGTGATCTACGTCGGCAAGGCCAAGTCGTTGCGCAGCCGCCTATCCAGCTACTTCCAGAATCCCGCCCATCTGCTGCCCCGTACCGCTCAGATGGTCGCCCAGGCTGAGTCCGTCGAGTGGATCCAGGTCCGCAACGACGTCGAGGCCCTCATGCTCGAGTACAGCTTGATCAAGCAGCACAAGCCGCGCTTCAACGTGAGGCTGCGGGACGACAAGAGCTATCCGTTCTTGGCGGTGACCACTAGCGACGAATGGCCCCGGGCCATGGTGCGCCGAGGTACTCGAGACAAGGGCAGCAGGTATTTCGGCCCTTACGCCCACGCCTACGCCATTCGGGAGACCCTCGATTCTCTGCTCAGGGTCTTCCCCATCCGTACCTGCAGCGACGTCAAGTTCCGCAACCATCAACGGCTCGGGCGCCCCTGCCTGCTCTTCCACATCGAAAAGTGCTCCGGACCGTGCATCCAGGCCGTCGAGCCCGATGACTACGCCCACCTGGTGGGCGACCTGCTCACCTTCCTCGACGGGGATACCCAGCCGGTGCTCAAGAGCCTCGAGGCGGAAATGCGCCGGGCATCCGACAACCTCGAGTTCGAGCGGGCCGGGCGGGTGCGCGACCGGCTTACGGCCGTCCGCAAGGCGGTCGAGAAGCAGCAGATGGTCACCGAGCGGGCCGAGGATCTCGACTGCTTCGGTTTGGTCGAGGACGAGCTGGAAGCTGCGATCCAGGTCTTCTACGTGCGGAGGGGCCGGGTCGTCGGTCGCAAGGGCTTCATCGTGGACAAGGTCGACGACCTGACCAGGGCGCAGCTCGTGACGCAAGTCCTGGAGCAGCACTACGCCGACGCCCCCCTCGGAATCCCGCCCCTCATCTTGGTGCCGGACGTCCCAGAGGACCTCGATACCGTCGAAGCCTGGCTGGTCGTCGAGCGCGTCGGCCCTTCCCTCGGGGTCGTCCCGGAACTCGGAACGCCCGTCGCCGCCCTTGTCCCCTCAGCGGCTCCTGGTCCGGTCGAGGTCGAACCGGTGGCGGCGCCGAGCCTGCCCCGATCGGCCGTGGCCGACGTCGAGTGGTGGGCAGCCAGCAGCGGCTACCGGGTGGAGCGCAGCGTCAATCCCGAGGCCCGCTACGGCGTGCGGGTGGAGATCCGGGTTCCCCGACGAGGTGAGAAGAAAGCCCTGTTGGAGATGGTCACCAACAACGCGCGGGAGGAGTTCACCCGTCACCGTTTGAAGCGGGCGTCCGACCACAACGCCCGGGCCAAGGCCCTCAACTCACTGCAGCAAGCCCTCGGCTTGCCCGAGTCACCTCTCCGCATNNATCGAGTGCTACGACATGAGCCATCTCCAAGGCACTGACTACGTCGGCAGCATGGTGGTGATGGAGGACGGCATGGCCCGCCCTCAGGAATACCGACGCTTCAAGATAAACACCGTCGACGGAAACGACGACTTCGCGGCCATGGGCGAGGTCCTGA
>PMHU01000074.1:0-184 GCA_003156795.1 Acidimicrobiaceae bacterium | reverse complement strand
TCGACGGCGGCAAAGGGCAACTCGGCGTGGCCGTGCGCGTGCTCGAAGAGCTGGGCTTGGCGGACGAGATACCCGTCGCAGCTCTGGCGAAGCAGTTCGAGGAGGTCTATCGGCCCGGGCAGCCCGACCCGATCCGCATTCCCCGAACGTCCGAAGCGCTCTACCTGCTGCAGCAGATCCGCGA
>PMHU01000121.1 GCA_003156795.1 Acidimicrobiaceae bacterium | reverse complement strand
GGCCCAGGCACTGCCATTCCAGTGATAAATCCCGTACCCGTCGCCGACGACGTTAGTGCCGATAAGCCACACCGAGCCGTTCGCGCCTACAGCGATATCGGTGGCCGTACCGGGGCGCGGTGTGAAGGGAGAAGGCGGGGGCCCTGGCAGCGAGACCGTGATGATCGTCGCCGCGGTCGCCGGCGCGTACCCGTCGGTGGAGTCAGCCGCCTGGGCCGCGACAATAACGCAGTCCCCAAACGTGGCGAAGCTCAATGTCCCGCTGGTCGAGCCGACCGTACAGACCGAGGGCGTATTGGAGGTATAGCTGACGACACCTTTGTCGCCGGGGTTACCGAGAGCCAGCAGGGTGTCGGTCGTGGTGGTGGTCAACGCTTGGGTCGGAGGCGAGACGAAGGCAAGGATGTCGGGCAGCGTGACGGAGATGCTGATTTCGACCGTCCCCGCCTCGAACCCGTCAGTGGCGTCGGCCGCCTGGGTCGCTTCGACGAGGCAGTCGCCGAAGGTGGTGAAACTCAACGCACCAGTCAAGGCATTCACGGCACAGACCGCCGGGGTGATCGAGCTGTAAGAGATAGAACCCCGGTCGCTCGGAGCGCCTGCAGCCAGGACGACATCGGTCGTGGTCGTCGTCACGGCGGCCGTCGGGGGGGAAACGAATGCCACGGTGCTCTGGGCGTTGACGGTGATATTCGTGGCGACCGTCGTTAACAGGTACCCGTCGGCGAGATCAGCAGCCTGGCTGGCTTGGATGCTGCACGTTCCGACGGCGACGAAGTTCAACGCGCCGCTAGTCGAGCTCACTCCACAGATCGAGGGCGTCTGCGAGGTGTAGGTAATGGCGCCGGCGTCACCTGAAGTGCCCTGGGCCAGGGCAACATCGATCACCGTGGTCGTGACCACGGTCGTCGGGGTCGGGGGCGAAGTGAAGAGAAGGGCATCCGGTATCGTGACCGCAATTGTCGTGACCGCGCTCGCGGAGGCGAAGCTGTCGGCAGGGTCGGGTGCCTGGGTGGCCCCGATGGTGCAGGTTCCGAATCCGAGGAAGCCGAGCGCACCACTACTAGAGCCCACCGTGCAGAGCGAAGGAGTGCTCGAGCTGTACGTAATGGCGCCGGCATCGCCTGGAAGTCCGCGAGCCAGGACCGCGTCAGAGGTCGTGGTTGTCTGCGCACTTGTCGGAGGCGAGATGAAGGCGACGACGTCGGGTGCCACCACTGTGTAGGCACTGCTCGCCTCTCCGGTCTGGCCGTCGGTGCTGGTGGCCGTCACGGTATAGACGTAGGTCCCGACCGTCGCGGTGTCGAGTACACCCGGCGAGACCGAGCCGGCCCCGTCGATGCACGTGGCGATCCCCGGCCCGGTCGGATCGGCGCAGCTGAAGCTTGTCGTCACGTTCTGGCCGACCAGGTAGGTGTTTCCCGTGGCGGGCGCAACGACTGTGGCCGTTGGGGGTCCAGCGGGCATGGTGATGGCGTTGCTGGACAGAGTCACCGCGGCAGATGACAGGGCACGGCCGTCAAGAGAAGCCCCCGCACCTAACGTGATCGCGCCGGCCGTCATGATGGTCCCGACAAACGATGCGGTCGCACCGATCGACACCGCACCGGTCACAGCCCAGAAGACGTTCGACGCTTGGGCGTCGTTGACCAGCTTGATGGTGCTCGACGCGCCGGTGCTGAACGCGGCGCCGAACTGGAAGATGAAGACCGAGTTCGGGTTGCCTTGGCCATCGAGGGTCATCGTCGTGGACGCGGCGAGCGAGATCGCAGCCCCAGCGGCGTACACCCCGGGACCAACGGTGACCCCCGCCTGGTCTCCGGCGAGGTTGGCACCAGTTGGGGGACGCGCGGTCGCGTTCGCGGTGGCCGTCGCCAACGCCCCTTGTGCCGTAGCTGCCTGCGCGTCGCCAACGTTCTCGACGCCGTGCACAACACCGGGAGGAAACCCGACGAGCACGGGAGTGCTGACGCCGAGGTCACCGCCGACGGTTGTATTGCCGGCGCTGGTCACTGTTACCCCCAGGACCGAGTATGGAGCTGCGGCGCCCAGTCCCACCGGGGCCACGACAATCGCGTCGTTCATCGTTGCCGCGTCCGCGGAGGAAGGGATCGCCAGCAAGCCGGTAAAAAGCAAGGCGCTCGCCAGCGCGGCGATTCCCAGCGTCGTGAGCCGCTTGAGCTGCAGTGTTGCCGTTATAAAGTATCTCATCACTTATCTCTCTGAGCTCGAAAACTCGACTGCGTCATTTGCCGGGACGCGCGACTTGTCGACGCGGGAGGAACACGACGTGAGGTATTTCGTTAAAAACTCAAACCTTTGCCTCCTTTAAACCGATTTCGACTCCAAACCATGGCTGGAATAGAATCAACTTGAGTAGTCAACGGGAGCCGCCGAGGCCCGCCGATCGCCGCCGCGTTGATCCGGCACTTCGAGGACTCAGCCACCGGCTGGCCCCAGGTCGTCTGCATCGCGACCACCCTTCGGCCCGTGTCACGGGCCGACTTGACCGACGGGTACCTGCCACCGCAGCGTGAGCGCCGCCGGCCCGGTGCCCGGCGCGGAATGCGTGAGCGAACGTGTCGACCAGGGTGGCCGAGGGCGGAGAATCTACTACTCGCGGGGATGTGGACGCTTGAGGCTGCACGCCGTCCATGCCAGGGCAGGATGGGGGCTCCGATGCTCGCTGGGAGCATCGGCGAGGCGCTTTGGTTGCGG
>PMHU01000322.1:6416-6603 GCA_003156795.1 Acidimicrobiaceae bacterium | reverse complement strand
TAGATGTTCGCCCCGCCTGAGATGATCATGTCGATCTTACGATCGCGGAGAAACAGCCAGCCATCCTCGTCGAGTTCGCCCACGTCTCCGACGGTGAAGTACTCCCCGATGCGACTCTTCTTAGTCTTCTCCTCATCCTTGTAATACTCGAAGCGGCCGGAATTCATCTTCATGTAGACGGTGCCGA
>PMHU01000322.1:0-6411 GCA_003156795.1 Acidimicrobiaceae bacterium | reverse complement strand
GCGGCGTAGTACTCGTCGATGACGTTGCCCCACCAGGCGATCATTTGGCGCTTGATGTCCGGGGGGCAGGGGGCGGCTGCGTGCACCATGTGGCGAAGGGACGAGACGTCATATCGTGACCGCACCTCATCAGGCAGGGCTAGGAGCCGATGGAACTGTGTCGGTACCATGTGGCTGCTTGTGACCCGGTGTCGTTCGATGAGCTGCAGCATCCCTTCGGGCTCCCACTTGTCCATCAGCACGACGGTGTGGCCTAAGTGCATAGCGCCCCCACCGAACACCAGGACGGCAGTGTGATAGAGCGGCGATCCAACGATGTGGACGTTGTCGTCGAGCGGGAGCAGCTTGAACATCAAGAGCATTCCGCCGAGCAACGGCCCGATTTCCTCTGGCGCCACGCCTGGCAGCGGCCGGCGCACTCCTTTGGGTTGGCCGGTCGTTCCCGACGTGTAGTTCATGACGGCACCGGTCGTTCGCTCTTCGGGCAGGTCCGACGGCTGACCTGATTTCAGCTCGGCGTAGGGCTGGAAGCCCGGAACATCACCGACGGCGAAGCGCATGCGCTTGTCGAATCCGACTTCATCGGCTGCGGTCATCGAAGCCTGGGCAAATCGTGAGTGGGTCACGAACACCCGAGCTCCGCTGTCGCTCAGAATATGGGCGATCTCCGGCCCGACCAGGTGGTGGTTGATCGGCACGAGGTACCAGCCGGCCTGAGAGGCGGCCAGGTACAACTCGATGAACTCCTGACTGTTGGGCAGCACCACGGCAATCGCGTCACCGGGCCGCAGGCCCAGCGCGATCAGCCCGTGGGTGAGCTGGTTGGTCTCCACCAGTAGCTGCCCGGAGGTCACTTCCCTTCCGTCCGGCGTGACGAGCGCCAAGCGGTCCGGATCGGCCTGCGCCAACGCCCAGAATCCCAGATCAGCCATATCTACCAACACATCCTTTTCTCGCTGGGCGTCGGCCTGGAGCTCCCCGTCGCCCCTCACCTGCCGTTCCACCATTGGGTCTCGCAAACCCTACTAATCGACGGCAACAAGCGGTGAAGCGAGGGGTCGCGGGGATGGACACCGGCGGGTTGATGGAGTACTTCGATCCGGTGGCCTGCCGACCGTGTTCGGCGATTGCGTCGAGTTGAGACAGATAGACGAGACGGGCGACTCGCGGACGTCCTGCAGATGCCTCAGTGGTAACCACGCCCCGTAGGAGTTACCACACGCGACGACCGGCCCGTCAAATCCGCTCGAGTTCCCCGCCCATCCGCTCCCAGCTCCATACGCCGACGACCACGCCACTCCGTGGTCATCCAAAGGCGTCGATTTTCACCCTCCGAAACCTTGACAACTCCATCGGGTATGCCATCGTCGGCCGGGATCGCAACCGTCCACACCATCAAAGCCACCGGCGCGGCTTCAAAGACGACAGCCGAATCCACTTACCTTTTTAGGCGGATGGCCTCGGGCGGCGAGTCCGCCGCCCGAGGCCACATCAGATTCAGTGGTTGGGTTGGGCCAGCTCGGCTACCAGGTTGGCACCGTCAACGGTTCCGAGACCGCTGGCGAGGTCGTAGCCGGTGACGGCGGCGAAGCCTGGGACGGTGTAGAGATTGCCGTTTTGGGTGAAGGTGACGGTGTTGTTGCCGGTCGTGATGTCCACGATCCCGGGCGCGTTGGACGCAGCCAGGCTATAGAGCGCCGGGTTGAGCAGGCCGAGATCGTGGCCGGCCACCTGGTCCGCGATGGCCACTATGCCGGCGAACAGCGGGGTGGCCTCGCTGGTACCGCCTACGAGGTAGAAGGCGGGGCCGGGCAGGCCGCCGAAGCTCATGTACACCAGCGCCGAGCCGTCGACCGCGGCGCTGAGCGATACGTCGGGCGTCCCTCTCCACTGACCGACGGTCGACTCCACGCCATTCTGGTAACTAGGACGCGAGAAGAACTCCGAAACCCCGCCGCCCGAAGCAGCCGGTGAGCCGAGGACGTTGGTGTCGTTCCAAACGTTGTCGGGCAGGAGACGTTGGCCGGCGCGGTTGAGGTGGAGTTGGGTTCCTCCGACCGAGGTGACCAGCGGATCAGATGACGGCCACGAGTCCACTCGATGGGTGAAGAAGGTGCCGTTGAAATGCTGGTTGGTGCTGCCGTTGTCGCCGGAGCCGGCCAGAACGGAGACGTGGTCGGCGGCGGCCTCGATGTAGGCGCCGCGCAGGTCCATAAGGGCCTGCTCACTCCGGAACGTCTCTTCCGTGGCGCCGAAGCTCTGGCTGATCACGTCGCCCAGATGGTGCTCGAGGACATACTTCTCGGCGGCGACGATCTGGGGGAACCCGACAACGCCTTCCGTCTCGGCCACCGGCGTCTCCACCAGCAGGATATTGGCGCCGGGGGCCATCGAGTGGGAGTACTCGACGTCCAGGGAGGTCTCGACGGCCCAGTTGACCATCGTGGCGTTGGTGGGATCAAACGGCGGGACCGGACCGTCCGGCTGAAGGATCACAAAGGACGGCGGCGCTGGCAGTTTGAAGGCATGGTCAAAGGTCTTCAAGTCGCTGCCTATGGTTGGCGAGCCGTAGGAGTCGACGATAACGATGGTCTTGCCGGCACCGGTATCTCCGTTGGCATAGAGGGAGTTCATGTCGTAGGCCGCCTGGTATTGGATAGGCGAATAGCAGGCCAGGCCTATATCAGCCACGCATTGGGCCGTCGTGGGCGCCTTGGCAAAAGGCACATTGCTCGACAGGTGGGCAAACGGCGTAGCCACCGCGACCGGGGCCGAGGCGACAGTACCGACCGCCCCGAACGCCATACCTGCCACAAGTGCTGTCGAGCCCGTCAGTCGGACCATTCGACGTCTTAGAAACACCGCTCTACCCCCTTGATTCTCGGCCATCGACGTGCTGCCGTTACGCTGGAAGCTAACCACGTCGAGGGCATCAGGACAACCCCCCTGCACCCGACGCCGGCACCGCCCTCCTCGCGCTCGTTTCCGGTGGGCCAACTCTGCCCCCGGCACTTCGATATCGAACCTCAGAAGGTCCGACTACCGTCGATGAGGCTGACCGCCGTGAAACGATCGGGAATCAGCGACTGGCCCGGTCGCGCCTGAGGGATCGGGCGGCTCGGCCGGCGACGAGTGGCAGGTCGAGGTAGGTGCGCACGCCGGGATCGGCGTCGCACACGTAGGGCACGGCGTTGACGCAGTGCATGGCGGTCGCCACGATGCCGGGATTGCGGTGGAGGCCGGCCTCGATCGAGGCCGGGTGGAGATTGCGGAAGATCAGCAGACAGCTCGGGTCCCCGGTGACCTCGACCTCGAAATGCTCGCCGTCCGGTCCGAAGCCCCAGGCGGGGTCGAGATGTTTATCACCCATGAGCCAGTTCACCGCTGCGGTGATCACGGGCTCGCCGTCGACGAGTCCCTCCCACCGAAAGCGCTGAGCGGCCACGAGGCCCGGTTCGATCGGCCCGATGGGCGAGTCGATCGGGGCCGTGGCCACTGCCATCTCGTGGGTGGTCCGCAAGTCCGGATCGAGGTCGGCGCCGATAGCGTCGGCGACCATCCGCACCGACTGGCGGAACCCAGCGCCTAGCGCTTCTGCCATGATGCTGGTTCGCGACTCTTCGGCCGTCTTCCCGAACAGCATCCAGTCGCGTATGACATCAGGCGCGCCGTAGCTGCGGATGTCGGAGAATTCCTCGGCCCGCACGCGTGTGATCGAGCCGGACAACGCTGAGATCATCAGTGGGAACCGTTCCGTGATCCCTCCGGGATGGATGCCGGTGCCGTGCAAGGTCACCCCGGCGGCCCGACAGATGGCGTCAAACCTTGCCCGCTTGCCGGGGGATGGATAGAACCAGCCCAGCGGTGTCACCAGGTTCTTGCCTGAGGCCAGGATCCTGATGAGCACCGACGGGTCGGCGAAGGTCGGGCTGTAGATAACGCAATCGGCGTCCAAAGCCAGCAGCTCATCGATATTGCGAGTGGCTCGAACCCCAACGGGTTTCCGGCCCACGAGAGTCCCGACGTCCTGGCCGTCCTTCGCCTCAGAATGCACCCAGCACCCGGCCAGCTCAAGGTCGGGATGGTCGAGCACACCTTCGATGGCCGCACGACCCACCCCACCCGTGGCCCACTGGATCACTCGGTATGCCACCGCTCACCCCCACACCAGAGGTGACCCATCCGCCACCACATGATCTCGATGACTCACGATCCTAGGACTGACGGAGATCAGAGGCTCGTTGCGGGCCTAGCAGGCTAGGAACCACCTTTAATTCCCGGAGAATCCCGTCGGAGTTGCCGGGCGTCGAGCGACTATATGGGTGTGGAAGCGATGCCGGATCGAACTGGTGCCAGGTTGTTGGCGCTCTACGACCGAGCACTGCCGATGGTGTACGGCTACCTGATAGCCCGTTGCGGCGACCAAACGGTTGCGGAAGATCTGACCTCCGAGACGTTCCTTGCGGTGGCAGGGTCCTCCGGCGACGCGCCTCTGACTGTCAACTGGCTGATCGGGGTGGCCCGACACAAGCTGGTCGATCACTGGCGCAGACAGGCCCGACAAGAACGTCTCCTTCAAGCAGTCGAAGGTTCATCATTCGAGATCGACGATCCGTGGGAGGTCGAATTGGACCGCTGGCGCGCCCGCGAGGTGCTGGCCCGCGTGGCGCCCCAACATCGCTCGGCGCTAACCCTGCGGTACCTGGACGGCTTGGGCGTACCAGAAGCGGCCGCCGTGCTCGACCGCACCGTAGCGGCGACCGAGGCATTGCTCGTGCGGGCCCGTCGAGAGTTCCGTCATCTCTACGAGGAGAGCAACGATGCCTGACCGGCACGACGAACCGCTCGACGCCCTGCGCACGCCGGTCACCCCCCTGGCCCCCGATCCGGGCTTCGCCTCGGCCCTACGCCACCGCCTGATGCAGGCAACGAACCCGCCAACACGTAAGGAGCCTTCAGTGAGCACGAATGTGTCCAACCGGCCTCGCAACGGGGTCCACCACGGCGACGTCTCGTATATCACCCTCAGCGTCCCTGACCTCGCTCGGGGACAAGCGTTCTACGGCCACGTACTCGGCTGGCGTTTCAGTCCGGGGAGCGGCAGGCACGGCGCCCAGGTAGACGACGTCGTCCCCATGATCGGAATGTGGGAGGGTGACCAGCCGGACGGAGGAACGGTAGGGGGGGCGGTTCTGGGCTTTCGGGTCGATGACATCAACGCCGCGGTTGCCGCGGTGCGAGCGCACGGCGGCGTCGTCAATGACCCGCACCGCGAGCCGTACGCGATCGCAGCCGAGGGCCGCGACAACCAGGGAATCCCTTTCTACCTGCACGAGATGCCCTCACCTGAGTCCCGGCCAGATACCGGCCACCCATGGAATGGCGAGATCGAGGGCGACATCTCCTACCTGACGATGGTTGCCCCCGACCTCGGCGCGGCCCAGACTTTCTACGGCGCGGTTGTCGGTTGGACCTTCAACACCGGTCGCGCCGGTGGGGCACAAGTCAACGGAGTCGCCCCGCAGATCGGTATCACCACCCGGCCCGAGGCCGGGCCTGCTACGCCCGGCGTGATCATGTGCTACCGCGTCGACGACCTAGCAGCTGCTGCGCATCGGGTACGAGACGCGGGCGGCCGGGCCAATGAGATAACTAGACGTCCCTACGGACTCGAGTCTCTATGCGCCGACGACCAGGACATCCCCTTCTACCTGCACCAGTTCTGAAACCGGTGCTCCCGGCCGCGAACTGACAGCCCGCGGCCGGTGAGGATTCACTGCACCGGATGGCTGTGACGGACTGCGCGCCTCAGAGTTGGGCGCAAACGGCTTTGACTTCGGTATACGCCTCGAGGGCCGCATGACCCATCTCGCGACCCCACCCTGACTGCTTGTACCCGCCGAAGGGCAGGGCGGCGTCGAAGATGTTGTAGCAGTTGATCCACACCGTGCCGGCCCGGATCTTCTTTGCCAGGGCGTGGGCCTTCGATATGTCACTGGTCCATATACCGGCTCCGAGCCCATAGGGCGTGTCGTTGGCGACCTTGGCGATGTCATCGATGGTCTGGAAGGGGGCGGCGACCACCACTGGGCCGAAGATCTCCTCGCGCACCACGCTCATGTCCGGACGAGTCCCGGTCAGCACGGTCGGCTCCACGAAGTAGCCGCGATCGCCGCGCCGGCCCCCGCCGGTGAGCGCGGTCGCCCCATCGCTCGTCCCCGAGTCGAGATAGCCGGTTACCCGTTGGAGTTGCTCGTCGGAGACCAGAGGACCCATCTGGGTATCCGGATCCATCCCGTCGCCCAACTTGATCGACTTGGCCACCTCCGCCACGCCATTGACGACCTCGTCGAAGCGGTCTTCTTGAACGTACAACCGCGATCCCGCCACACAGCACTGCCCGTGGTTGAA
>PMHU01000127.1 GCA_003156795.1 Acidimicrobiaceae bacterium | reverse complement strand
ATCTCCACCAGGTCGATCTGGTCGAGGGTCATGCCGGCCTTGTTGAGGGCGTACTCGGTCGCGGGAATGGGAGCGGTGAGCATCCATACCGGGTCGGCCCCCCGAACGCTGAGATGATGGACGCGCGCCCTCGGTGTCAGCCCGTGGGTCTCGAGGCCCCGCTCGTTGACGACGAGTATGGCGGAAGCGGCATCGGAGATCTGGCTGGAGACAGCAGCCGTGAGCCGTCCGCCGTCGCTCAACGAAGGAAGCGTGGCCATTTTTTCCAACGATGTTCCGCGCCGCGGGCCCTCATCGATGGTGACGCCGGCCACCGGCACGATCTGNNACGATCTGGGTGTCGAAGCGGCCTTCGTCGATGGCAGTCAGGGCCCGCTCGTGCGATTGCAAAGCAAAGCGCTCCATGTCCTCCCGGGAAATGGCCCACTTGGCGGCGATCATTTCGGCCCCGCGGAACTGCGAGATCTCCTCGTCCCCGTAACGGGCTTTCCATCCCGTCGACCCGGAGAAGGGATCGTCGAAGCCGAACTGGGTCCCGACCAGCATCGCCGAGCTGATCGGGATCCTGCTCATGTTCTGCACCCCACCGGCGACGATCACATCCGACGTNNGTCCTCGACGGCGGCGGGATCGACGCCCGTCCGATCCATCAGGGCGGTGAGGGCGGACGCGCCCAAGTCGGCCGGGTGAACACCGGACAGCCCACCCCCCCGCTTCCCGACCGGTGTCCTCACGGCATCGACGATGTAGGCCTCGTTCATTTACGACTCTCCTTTGGACCTTCTACGAGATGAGGCTACCGGCACCGCGCCAACGCGACACTCGAATCGCTGCGATCCAACCCACTGGCGCGTTGGCTGCAAATATTTCAGGCAACGCGCCAGCAGGTTGCTCAAACACCAAACCCGCTGGCGCGTTAGCGCGGAACTCCCGCCGCCCCCCGATGCCGGCGCGGCGCGGGCTCACAACCCCAACTCCCGACCGATGCGGTCTCGGTGCCACGCTGCCGACCCGTGGGCCGCGGCCAGACACCATGCCCGCTTCATCCACAAATGGAGGCGGTACTCGTCGGTGTAGCCCATGGCTCCGTGGCATTGCAGGGCGACCCGGCCGGCCGCGTAGGCGGCATCGGACGCGGTGGCCTTGGCGAGGGATATCGACCGGGTCTGCTCTTCGCTGGCCTCGGAAAGAGCAAGGGAGGCGGCCCACACCGTGGGGGCGGCGAACTCCATGCGAAGGGTGGCGTCGGCCAGGTGATGCTTGACCGCTTGAAAGCTGCCGATCGGGACGGAGAACTGACGCCGCTGCTTCACGTGCTCGACGGTCATTCGGACCATTTCCCGACCCAAACCGATCAGCTGGGCGGCCGTGGCCAGGGCGGCCCGATCGAACGCGAAGCCGTTCAATGGCGTGCCCGATCCCGCCGAAGGGCCCGATCGAGGCCTCACCCGGGCGAGGTCGCGAGTGCGGTCAACCGATGCGACCGGCTCCACATCGACCGAGTCCCTCCGGTACAGCACCGCTCCGCTAGGTCCATCGATGATGAACAGGTCCGCCAGGGTCGCCGCCGGGCACAGCGAACCGGTCGCCACCGTGAGCACCAGCGAGCCGTCGATCAACTGCGCCAGCACCCCATCGGGGTCGCCAGCAGCCATCACCATGGGGACCCCGACGGCGGCCGTCTCCATGATCGGCAGCGGCAGCGCCACCCGTCCCGTCTCGGCCAGGATCAACGCGAGCGTCACGTCGCCCAGCCCTGATCCTCCGGACGACTCCGGCGCGAGCAGCCCCTGAACTCCCAGGGCCGCCAGCTCACCCCATACGCCGCGGAGCGAGGTGCTACCCCCCTCCTCCCACGCCTGCTCGACCGCCGCCAACGGGCACCGATCGTCGAGCAGGGCGCCGACGGTGTCGCGCACGGCAAGCTGGTCGTCGTCGAAACCGAAGTACATGCCCTCTACCCTCGCGGCAGGCCGAGGAGGCGCTCGGCCGCGATGTTGCGTTGGATCTCGTTGGTGCCCGCGTAAATGGGGCCCGATAGAGAGAATTCGAAGCCGCGCATCCACGAGTCGTCGACCTCTGCGGCCTCGCCTTGAAGAGCCAGCGCGGCTTCATGCAGGCGGATGTCCATCTCGGACCACCAGATCTTGTTGAGGCTCGACTCGGCTCCCGGTCGCGTCCCGCTCGCGATCGCCGTGACCGCTTGGAGGGTGAAAAGCCGATAGGCCTCGGCGTCCATCCAGCCGCGAACGACCCTGTCCCGCAAGGTGGGATCGGGGCCTGATCCTCGGGAATCGGGGCCGCCGGCCGACTCGTCGCGGTACAGGTCCATCAGGCGGTCGGCCACGGCGAGAAAGCGTCCGGGCGACCTCAGGGTCAAGCCCCGCTCCGAGCCGGTCGTGGCCATGGCGACCGACCATCCCGAGTTGACGCCGCCCAGCACGGCGTCGTCCCCCACGTCCACGCCGTCGAGAAACACTTCGGCGAATCCTTCGTCACCGTCGAGGCGTCCGAAGCCTCGCACCGTCACGCCCGGAGCGTCCAGGGGGACCAGGAAGTACGTCAGCCCCTGGTGGCGGGTCGCTTGCGGATCGCTTCGGAACAGACCGAAGAGGTGGGTGCAGAACGCCCCCCGGGTGGTCCACGTCTTCTGCCCGGTCAAGCGCCAACCCACTTCGGTCCGTTCGGCCCTGCTGGCGATGGCGGCCAGGTCGCTTCCGGCGCCGGGCTCTGACCACCCCTGGCACCAAAGGTCCTCCGCGGCGGCCATCCTGGGCAGGATCCGGGCCTGCTGCTCGGGGGTGCCGAACTCGAACAGCGTCGGAGCCAGGAGGAAGATCCCGTTTTGCGTGACCCGCTGGGGGGCCCCGGCCCGGTAGTACTCCTCTTCGAAGATCAGCCACTGCCACAGGCTGGCGCCCCGCCCGCCGAACTCCACTGGCCACGACACGACCGCCCACCGGCTTTCGAACAGAAGGCGCTCCCATTCCAGGTGAGCCGCGAACCCCTCTTTGGTGTCTCCGGACGGCAGGGCCGGGCGGGGCACGTGGGCTTCGAGCCAACTCCTCGCTTCATGGCGGAAAGCCTGGTCCTCGGCGGACCACCTCAGGTCCACTACTCCGACCTTCGGGCTCGACCCGAAACAACTTGACGCAGTTCTTCGACAGAGCTGCTCATTGACAGCGACCTGCTCCGAGATGTTTCGTGGCCGGCCGTGACCGTCAAACCGCCGGGTCCTTTCGGACCGTGGCCAGCAGCCAGGCGGGATGCTCTCCCCCTCCGTCGACGATCAGCTCGGACCCGGTGACGTAACCGGCGGCCGGGGACGCCAGCATGACGCACACCGCCCCCACGTCGGCGGCCGTGGCGAACCGGCCCATCGGAACCGTCCGTTCCACCGCAGCCACGTCCGAGCCGTAGGTGTCCTGGATCAGTTCGGTCCGCAGCAACCCGGGACTCACCATATTGACCCTCACTTTGGGGGCCCACTCGAGGGCCAGGCTGCGGGTCAGCCCGACCAGACCGGCTTTGGCGGCCACGTAGGGCGCCACGTTGGTAGACGGCCGAATGGCGACGGTGCTGCCGATGTTGATCACGACACCACCTTCGGGCAGTTCCTGCATGACCGCGTTGGCCCGCTGTGCCACGTAGAACGGGGCCAGAAGGTTGAGGGCGATGACGCGCTCGGCCAGGCGCGGGCTCATCGTGGCCGCAGGGGCGTACGGGGTACCGCCTGCGTTGTTGATGGCGACGTCGATCCGCCCGAACTGCTGGACGACCGCATCGAACAGCCCGGCGACCTGGTCAGGGTCGCGCACGTCACATTGGAAAAAAGGAACCGCCACAGTGCCGGGCTCAGGGTCGCTTCGCCCGCACGCGATGACGCGATCGCCGTTGGCGACGAATGCGTCCACCAGCCCCTTACCGAGCCCTCGGGACCCACCGGTGACCAACACGACCCGCGGCGCCGTCGCGGTCATCTCATCCAACGCGACAGGGACTCCACGATGCACGCGGGCTCGTCGGATCCCTCGATCTCGACGCGGATCTGGACCGTCGTCTGCACTCCTCCGGGCACCTCCGCGGCGTCCATCAAGAACGCTCGGGCCCGCAACCGATCTCCGGCCCGGGCGGGGGCGTTGAAGCGAACAGAACCCGATCCGTAGTTGACGCCGCTCGACGCCCCCCTCACTTCCAGTAGGTCGGGAAGGAACCGGTTGGTGAGCGACAACAACAAGAGCGGCGGAGCGACTTCGTCGCCCTGGGCGGCGGGGACCAACGTGGCCCTCGCGAAATCAGCGATCGCCGATTGGTCCAACGTGGCCCACTCGGTGCAGCCGAGATCCTGCGGTCCAGCCGACAGCAGGGCGTCGACGCTCTCGAACACGGTCTGGGCCACGGCGATCCTCAGGGGTGCTGACTGCTGACGCTGACCACTTCGCCGGTCAGGTAGCTCGAGTAGTCACTGGCAAGGAAGACGATCACGTTGGCCACTTCCCACGGTTCGGCGGCGCGACCAAACGCTTCGCGGTCGGTGAGCTCTTCGAGGAGTTCGGTGGTGGTCACTTTGGCTAGGAACGGGTGCATCGCCAAGCTGGGAGCGACGGCGTTGATCCGCACCCCGAAGGCGGCGGCCTCGACAGCCGCGCAGCGGGTCAGCGCCATGACACCCGCCTTGGCCGCCGCGTAGTGACTCTGCCCGGGCTGGGCCCGCCACCCCAGGACGGAAGCGTTGTTGACGATCACCCCGCTGGCCTGGGGGAGCAGATGGCTCAGCGCGGCCCGGGTGCAGCGGAACGTCCCGGTCAACGTGATGTCGAGCACGGTCGACCACTGCTCGTCGGTCATCTCGACCAGCGGCACCGTGCCCCCCAACCCGGCGTTGTGCACGGCCACGTCGAAGTGCCCGAAATGGTCGACGGCCGCCGCGTAGAGCGCGACGTCCGGATGCTCCGTCGACCGGTACGCCGCCGGCCACGCCTGCACGTCACGGCCGAAGCGCGCGACGAGCGCTTCGAAGACCGCGAATCGACGCAGCGCCTCGCCCTGCTGCGCGCACCAGTCCCGAAACGCCGCTCGCCGCACGTCGCGCCGGACGAGCACCGCGTACGCGGCGCGCAAGAGTTCGTCTTTGAGCGCTGCGACGCCGCGATATTCGATCGCTGCGGCGGAACGCAGCCGCGCGGCTTCGTCGCAGCGGCGCGGATCCGCGAGCAGGCGCGCAACGGCCGGCTCGCGCGCTTCGGGGACGTCGTCGACGGCGATCGCGAGCCAATTCAGCCAGCGCCGCGACGACGGCGCGTAGGGGCTGGCGGCTTCGGGATCGCTGCGAAATGACGCGTGCAGCGGGTTGATGCCGACATAGGAGGCGCCGCGCTTGCCGACCAGCGTGCACAGCACGCGCAGGTCGGCGAAGTCGCCGATGCCCAGATTGCGCGCCGAACGGAGCGTGTAGAGCTGAACCGCGACGCCCCAGCTGCGACCGCGCGGCGGGTACGCGCGTTCGGGGACGACGATGAGGTGCACGGTCGCGCGCGCGTAGCCGCCGACGCTCAGCGTCAGCGCNNCGGCGCGTATCGAACGTCGTCGAGCCGCTGCTGTCGGCAGCGATGACGGGCGTATCGCGCAGCGCCACGGAGCCGCGGTCCGACGTTCCGTCGTCGCGCTGCAGCGACCAGTGCAAGGTCTCGGTCCAGCTCTCGGCCGGCAGCGTGACCTCCAGCGCGAGCGGTTCGCCTTCGCGCACGACGCGCGCCGGCGGGACGAAGGCATGAAGATCGTCCGCCAGCAGCTCCTCGAAATACGCGACCGTCTCCGCGGAGGCGGTGCGCTCGTTGCCGAGCGCGTCGACGAACCGTCGCGCGACCTCGCTCACCGCAGGCTGCCGGCGAACACGGCCAGCGAGCGCGAGACCAGCGGAAACGCGTGCAAGTCGTTCGTCGGCACCTCGCGCTGTTCGCCGCCTTCGATCGCCGTGTCGAGGACGAGCGACCAGGAGACGCGTTCGGCATCCGGCAGCATGAAGCTCACGTCGTCCGGCGCGGCGTTCATCGCCACGAACAGCATCGGCCGCGCCGCCATGAAGAATCCGACCGTGCGGCGCTCGGAATCCCAGTCCGCAGCGTTCATCTCGCGCGCGTCGGGCGCGATCCAGGCGATGTCTTTGCGGCCGTCGGCGTCGATCGGCCGGCCGTGATAAAATGCGTCGCGCTCGAAGGCCGGATGGCCGCGCCGCAGCCGCAGCAGCGTCTTGACGAACTCGGTCAGCGCGAGGTCGTGCGGGCCGCGCGCGCTCCAGTCGACCCACGAGATCTCGTTGTCCTGGCAGTACGCGTTGTTGTTGCCGCGCTGCGTGCGGCCGCATTCGTCGCCCGCCGCAATCAGCGG
>PMHU01000240.1 GCA_003156795.1 Acidimicrobiaceae bacterium | reverse complement strand
CCCGACCCGGTGGACAAGGACCTCTACGATCTTCCCCCTGAGGAGTTGGCTCAGGTCCCGACCGTCCCTGCTTCGCTCGAGGCCTCCCTGGCCGCCCTCGAGGCGGACAATGACTTCCTCCGCGCCGGCGGCGTCTTCACCGACGACCTCATCGAGACCTGGCTCAAATACAAGCGCGAGCACGAGATCGACCCGGTTCGACTGCGTCCGCACCCTTGGGAGTTCATGCTCTACTACGACATCTAGAAAAAGCCGTTGCGGCAATCCACAACCTCGACTAGCGCGCCGACCTCCGTACTCTCCACTCGGCTTCAGCGATGTTCAGCCAGGTGGAGCCTCCACCAGCTCCCGAGCCCGACTACGGACTCGAGATCTAAGCAACATGCACCCCTGGCGGCACGACTCGCATGGCCAGGAAAACCCGGAAGGCGCGCCGCTCGTCTTATCGGTAAACCTGGCTCAGTCGCGGTTGGCGATCATTGTTGACTTCGGAAGGGAGCCGGTAGTGCCATTGGCTGTGAGATTCGACGAGTATGGCGACATCGACGTCCTAAACGTGATGGAGGTAGCCCGACCGGTTCCCGGGCCCGGCCAGGTGTTGGTGAAGGTTGTGGCCGCGGGCATCAATCCGGGCGAGGCGTCCATCCGCAAAGGGCTGCTACACGCCGTTTGGCCGGCGACGTTTCCGTCCGGCGAGGGCAGCGACTTGGCCGGAGTCGTCGCCGAGGTAGGGCCAGATGTCACCCGCTTTGGCGTCGCGGACGAGGTCTTGGGTTTCGTTCATACCCGAGGCAGCCATGCAGAGTTCGTCGTGGCCGACGTTGACAACTTGGTGGCGCGCCCCGCCAGCGTGCGGTGGGAGGTTGCCGGTTCGTTGTTCGTAGCTGGGACGACCGCCTACGCGGCGGTCCGAGCAGTGAACCTCGTTGCAGGCGACACGGTCGTGGTGTCGGGGGCGGCGGGCGGTGTCGGTTCGCTCGCCGTTCAACTGGCCCGCGGGCGAGGCGCCAAGGTGATCGGGCTGGCCAGCGAAGCACACCACGGCTGGTTGGCCGGGCACGGGGTTGTCCCGTTGGTCTACGGCGAGGGGGTCGCGGCGCGCATCAGAGACGCGAGCGGTGACCGCGTCGACGCCTTCATCGACACTTTCGGCGGTGGGTACGTGGAAATGGCCATCGGGTTGGGCGTAGCACCCGACCGTATCGACACCATCATCGACCGGGCGGCCGCCGAGAAGTACGGGACCAAGACAGATGGGAGCGCCGCCGCGGCGACCGCCGAAGTGCTCGCTAAGCTGGCAGGACTGATCGCCGAAGGAAGTCTCGACGTTCCGATCGCCAAGACCTATCCCTTGACCGAAGTGAGGAGGGCCTACCGGGACCTCGAAGAGCGTCACACGTTAGGCAAGATCGTGCTCGAACCCTGATCATCCAACCACAGGAGCGTTCTCGGCTGACCGAGATGCATAAAAGGACCTTCGGAACGCGAAGGCCAGCGACGCCCCATAGCGCTTGATGACAGCTACATACTTGGCCCTCACGGCTCCGGGGTTTCGTGTTGCGGTGGGTCAGGCTCTGCGTCGTCCACGCGCTGTGCTTGCCCGCCAAGCGGTAGCGGGAAGTGAGGCGGAGGCGGAGGTCATGGCCTCGAGGACAGCGCCGATGGTGGGAGCTTCCTCGGTCCCTCGCCGGGTCACCGCGAAGATGTTGCGGGCGGCTGACGGTGGCGAGAGAGGGAGGATCACGACGTCATCGCGCGCTGGCGGGTGGGCCAGGTTGGGAATGAGAGCCACCCCCATCCCTGCGGCGACCAGATCGACGACGATCGCCCAGTCGTCGACTTGGTGACAGAAGCGTGGCGAGAAACCCGCGGCGGCGCACGCCGCGGTGATCACGAAATGGCAGGGGGAGCCCGGCAGGCTGCCAACCCAGGGATCCTCACTGAGGTCGGCGATTCGGACCCGCCCGCGGCTGGCGCAGGGGTGACCTGCAGGGACGAGGGCCTGGAACTCGTCGCGAAGGAGGGGTACGCGGGCGAATCGGAGATCCGTGTTGGGTGGGCTGTTGAGGTACTCGACACTCACGGCGATGTCGAGCCGTCCGGCCGCGACTTCCTCGAATGCCCTCGGGGCGTCCATCTGCACCACGTGGATCTCGAGGCGAGGGCGCGTGCGTGCCAGCGCAGAAGCGGCCGGAACGACGATCGACCTGGCGGCGGTCTGGAAGGCAGCGACGCCGACCACGCCGACGTCTCCGGCTCGATGGTGTTGCAGGTCGGCGTCGAGAGACTCGAGGCGGGCGAACAACTCTCCGGCGTGGTCGAGAAGTACCCGGGCAGCCGGCGTGAGACGGACGTTGCGGCCGTCGCGCTCGACGACGGGGCACCCGACCTCTCGGGCCAGGAGGGCGAGCTGCTGGGACACCGCGGACGGGCTTAGGTGCAGGGAGGAGGCCGCCGCCGTGACAGTGGCGTGGCGATCGAGCTCTTGGAGGACGCGCAATCTGCGGACATCGATCATCGTCGAATCGTAAAGGAAATCTTCACGTTATGGCGGCGAATAAATCGATGGACTACAACCTCGGGTGCGAGGAGGATGATCGTATGTACTTTGCCGCTTATTGCGAGGAAGTCCGGGCCGACGTTCTGCTCGGATCAAGCAACTTCGTGTCGCTGCGGGACGGTCCCCTCGGCGTGGAGCTGCACTACCGCTGCCATTGCGGCCAACCAGGCGTCCTATACCCGAAAGCCTCGAAGCGTCAGGCGTCCGAAAGCTGCGATTAAGCGTCGGCCGCCAGGTCCGCCGGCTCGCCATGAACGCTCATGCCTCCTTGCTCACCCCACCTGGAACCCCTTCGACGCTGTCCATCAACCGCGACTCACGGATCTAGCCCGCCACATTGGTCCCCCTCGCGCTACCCACCGAGGTCGACCGGCGCGATCGGTGGGCGCGGCATCGGCTCNNACCCGCCTACGGATTGGTCGCCTCCACCACCACCTCGATTCCGTAGTCGTTCAACGTCATACCCAGCGCAGAACATCGGCGTGTGGCCCGCCATATGTCGCGAGACCACCCGACCATTGCCAACGCCGAGTCGATCGGCGTTCGGGCCCGGGAGTCGTGAGGTCGGCGTGTTGGCGACACCACCCGCCGGCCAGCGCTGGCAGCACCCCCTCGGCAAACTCACCCCGGCCAGTTTGCGACAATTTAAAAAATTGGCCTCGCAAGAAGCGGCCTAACACTCAACCTGAAGTGTCAGCGAGAGGAAGAACCAGTGCTTGACCACATTTACATCTCGGTAAGCGACGTGCCGCGCTCGCTGGCCTTCTATGCGGCGGCCCTAGAGCCCTTGGGGTGGAGAGAGCTCGGGAGTTACGACTCCTCCACCGGACCCGCGGGAGTTCCTGATCTCTTCGGATTGGCCGACGGAGCCTACGGTTCTGGCGTCGCAGTCGGCTCCAGTATCTGGCTACGCCAGCGCCAGTCCGGTGAGACCGGACTGTATGTAGGGTTTGTTGCTGACGATGAGGCCGAGGTCAACGCCGTGTACGCTGCCGCGATTGAGGCGGGCGGAACGAGCGAGGGTGAGCCGGCGATACGCGCGTACTTCGGCCCGAGCTACTACTCAGCCAACGTCGCAGACTTCGACGGCAACCACCTGGAGATAGTTCACAAGAGCTTCAACCCGCCTAGCCGCAAGCATCTCGGGTAGACGCCCTCGAACGCATCCGCTTGCTTGGGTTAGCTCAGCCGCTCGACATATTCGAAGTCGGCGTCGAGGACGCGCTGGCGGTACAATCGGTGTAGCCACGTGCGGCGCGTATTGTTCCATCTTGCGAGGAGCTGGCGAGCGCGCTCATCACTCCCTGTTCTGTGACTGGTTGACCTCGACGGCGAAGAGTTGCCAGGTTCCGGGCACACCCTTCAGCGCGTGCTCGCCGCGGTCGCCAAATCTGATACCCGAGCCCGCGACCAGGTCGGTAACCGTTCGCGAAACCAGCACCTCTCCGGCGTTCGCGATGCTGGAAACTCGGGCGGCCACGTGCACCGCGATACCCGCGATGTCGTCGCCTCGAGCCTCAACCTCTCCGGTATGTAAACCGGCTCTGACCTCAAGGCCCAGAGTGCGGACACCTCTGGTGATGGCACGTCCACATTCGATAGCCCGCGCCGGGCCGTCGAATGTCGCCACGGTCCCATCTCCGGTGGTGTTGACATGCCGACCACGAAACCGTGCCAACTCGTGCTCCACGAGGTCGTCGTAACGGTTCAACGTCTCCCGCCAGGCGCGGTCGCCGAGTTGGATGGCGCGAGCAGTGGAATCGACTATGTCGGTGAACAGCACTGTCGCCAGCACCCGGTCGAATACGGGCGTCGGTCGCACGCCCGTGATGAACTCCTGCGCCTCGTCGAGGATCTCGTCAGCATGGCCGGCAAGGAACAGGTTGTCGTCCCCCTCAAGTTCAACCAGTCTTGCATGGGGAATGCGCCTGGCCAGATATCTACCGTGTTCGAAACGCACGTGGCGATCGTCTCGTCGGCTGATGACCAGTGTCGGAGCCTGGATTGCCGGCAGCACGTCACTGACATCACTTTGCATGAAGGCCCGACTGATGGCGGCAGCAGCGTCGGGCGGCCCTGACAGCCGCTCGGCGCGCGCCCAGAAACGCAAGGCCTGCTCGCCCTGAACCAGGCTGGGTGCCAAGGTCGCCATGACCATGCCGGTACCCCAGGCTTTCTGAATGGCGGCCGCGTAAGCTCTCATCCGATCCGCAGGCATGCCCCACGGGCATTCTTCGCTCCGCACATATCGGGCGTAGGCGTTGACGAAAACGAGACTTGAGACCCGATCAGGATTCGTGGCGGCAAACAACATGACGGCCAAGCTGCACTCGGCCCACGACAGGAATGCCGCCTTGCTGGTGCCGACAGCGTCCATCACCGCAGCGAGATCATCCATCCACGTCTGAATCGCCGGAACGGCGGTCGGGTCCACTCTCGATGAGCATCCGAACCCTGTGGGTTCCAGGAGGATTAGGCGACTGAATGACGCAAGCCGCCCCATCCGGTTACTGACGGTGGGATCCTCCCAGATCAGGTCCAGCGGCATGCCACCGTTGACGGGGACGACCAGGTCGAGCGGACCATCACCGATCACCTGATAGGCGCGGTAGCCACCCTCCTTGCCAGTCGCGTATTCGGTCTCCGGAACATCGACCACGGCCGCACAGTCTTACCGGGCTGGTTGGGGAACGCGCAGATTGCCAGATTCAGCGCCCCCGCAGCCCAGTCCGAC
>PMHU01000301.1:9189-9404 GCA_003156795.1 Acidimicrobiaceae bacterium | reverse complement strand
ATGCCGCCGGCGCAGAAGAGCGGAACGGGCAGCTTCCCGGTCTCGGCCACCTCCTGCACGAGACCGACGGGGGCTTGGAGCTGCTTGGCCCACTGGTAAATCTCGGCCGAGTCGGCCTGGGTGATCTTGCGGATGTCACCTGTGATCGAGCGGAGGTGACGGACCGCCTCCTTGATGTCCCCGGTGCCGGCTTCACCCTTGGACCGGATCATGGC
>PMHU01000301.1:0-9170 GCA_003156795.1 Acidimicrobiaceae bacterium | reverse complement strand
TCGAGCACCTGGGCTTCGGCGAAATGGCCGATGCGAGCCTTGGCCATGACCGGGATCGTCACTTGGGCCTTGATCCCCTCCACCAGGGCGGGGTCGCTCATCCTGGCCACCCCGCCGTCGCGCCGGATGTCGGCCGGCACCCGCTCTAAGGCCATCACCGATACGGCGCCGGCGTCCTCGGCGATCTTGGCCTGCTCGGGCGTCACGACGTCCATGATCACACCGCCCCGAAGCATCTCGGCCAAGCCGCGCTTGACCAGGTCGGTGCCGGTACGGCGGGGGGTTTCGGAGGCAGCCATGCCGTCAGTCTACGGCCCAAGCCGGGCCGGCTCCCAAGGCTTTTCGACCGGCCTTCGGCGGCGTCGCACTGTCGGGCGCCGCCTGCGTTCCGCCTCTAGCCAGGCCGCCTCTAGCCAACAGACCGTCGGTAGTCGACGGCGCCGGCTACAGCTCGCGCAAGGCTTCGATTCGATCGCGTAGAGGCAACCGTCCGCGTTCGCCGGCCTTTCCTCGCCGCGGGTCGGTCAGCCAGAGGTGGGCCATGTAGGAAGGCTGGCCTTCCACGACCGACCCCTTGGCCTCGATCTTCTCCAGTGCCGCCGCCAGCGCGGGCGGGTATCGGGTGAGCTCCACCGCCGCCTGGTCGGCGCGGGCGTCCCGGTCGACCGGCAGGGCGCTGCCTCGGCCAAGCCCGAAAGTGGCCGCCAGGACGGTGGCGGGAAGGGTGTCGTTGCGGCGGATCTGCGCCACCTCCTCGGCCAGCACCGCTTCCAACTCGATCCGGTCCAGCCCAGTGAGCAACCCGGACGTGACGCCAACCACCGCATGGGCAGAGCTCGTGCCCGCAGCCAGGGCGTTGAGGCCGGGGCTGTCGATGACCCTCAACCTGGGCTGACGCACCCCGGCGCTGATGCTCAAGCCTTCGACCAGGTTCCACAGCCTGGCGTCGAGTTTGGGGTCGGCGTCCCTCCCCCCGATGCCGGCCAGCACCCGGCTGTCCCCCGCCACCCTGCACCATGCGGCCAGGACCAGGGCGACCACCACGAGAGCTATCACGCCGACGAGCGGACCGGCGACGGCGACGGCGACCACCCCGGCCACCAGCGCCGGGATGGCGACAAACGGCGCCGCGGCGCGCACCGCTCGGGTGCCCGGTGTCACTGTGTCGATCCGATCAACAGGCCTGCTCCGAACGTCAAGGTGGCGATCGTAGGCGCCGAAGAGCCCTCGCCGAAACTACTGGCGCGGCTCCGACTGGTTCACGCCCGGCCGGACACCACCTGGCGGCGCACGCTCACTTGCCCATCGCCTTCTCGTAGAGCTCGACGTACCGGCAAGCCAAGCCGTCCAAGGAGAAGGCGGCGGCTCGCTCCAATCCGCTTTCGACCATCCTGCTCACTTCTGGGCCTCCCGATAGGGCGACTTCCAGCGCCGCGGCCAGGGCTCTGGCATCACCCGGAGGCGAAAGCAGGGCGTCCTGATGCGGTCGGGCCACGTTGCGGTAGCCGGCCAGATCCGACGCCACCACCGGGGTCGCGGCGGCCATCCCCTCGAGCAGCACCACCCCGAAGCTCTCGCCGTGGAGGGACGGGGCGCAGAGCACATGGGCGCCTCGAATCCGGCGGATCTTCTCCTGGTCGCCGAGCACCCCGAGCCATTCGATTCGAGGGTCCCCGGCCGTCTCTTGGCGCAGCCGCTCCGTTTCCGGGCCATGCGACCCTATCCACAGCCGAACGTCCGGCCCGAGCGATCCCATGGCTTCGATCAGCACGGCCAGGCCTTTGCGCGGCTCGTGACGGCCTATGAACATGATCGTCGGGCCTAGCGTCGGCCACGGGTCAGCACTGCGGTAGAGCCCGACGTCGATTCCATTCCAAACCAGTTCGTAGACGCCGCCAAACGCCTTGGAAATGGTCTCACGCGCCTCTACTGAGACGGCGGCCCTCACGGCCAGACGGCCGGTGGCCCACACTCCCAAAGGCCGAAAGGCCCGGTACCAGGAACTGCCACCGGACCGGTGGAAGGTCCCGACCATCGGGTCGTCGCTGAAGACCAAGGCGGTGAGGGTGGGCCCGGGGGCCAGCGGCTCGTGGAGGTTGACGACGTCGAAGTCCTCGTCTCGCAGGGCCCTGATGGTGCGCATCGCGGCCGACGGGTCCGGGGCGATGGCTGCCATCGATCCGTTCGACGCGGCGCGGACGGAGTTGCCGAGGGGTGTCACCGCCGGGTCAGGAGGCGGTCCGTCACAAGGAGCCAGAATGCGGGCGTCGACACCGAGGTTCCGCAGAGCGCGCCCAAGTCCGAGCACCTGACCCTGCACCCCACCAGGGATGGTGAGGCTGTATGGGCACACCAGTCCGACCCGCACCTCTAGAGGGTACTTGCGCTCACTGGCGGCCGAACAGGCCTCTAACCTGCGGCTGAACATCTGACGGCCAGTTCGGCTGCATCAGGTGCCACTGCGTGGGCGCCCGGCGGATCAGGCCCTCGAACTCAATGGCCAGCGCCTGCGTGCCCGCCTGGACGTCGTCTCGCAAGCGGCCGGCGCGTGGCAAGGCCAGGGGGGGACGGATGCTTCCCACGTGCTCGTTGGACCCACGGCCGAAGTAGACCGCGCACGGCAGGAGGGTCGCGCCGGTTCGCAGCGCCAACGTGACCGGCCCGGCAGGCAGCCGGGTTCGTTCACCGAAGAAGTCGACTTCCACGCCGGCGGCTCCGGCCACCACTCGGTCCGACAAGAGGCACAGCAGATGGTTGGAGGCCAGCGCCTGAGAACACCGGGCTGCGGCCCCCGGGCCCGTCGGTATGACCGACATGCCGAGGCGCTCGCGGAATGACTGAAACCACTCGAATACCTCCGGAGGTTCGAGCCTTTCGACGACCACGCTTATGGGGTGCCCGGTAACAGCCAACTCGGTGCCGGCCCACTCCCATCCGCCGAGGTGAGGCAGGGCGAGGATGGTGCCGCGCCCGGCCGCCAGGCCGGTCTCTATGTGCTCGAAGCCCTCGTAGGACATGCCAGCGCGGATCTGATCAGGACTCAGGCTCGGGAGGCGCAAGCTCTCAGCCCAGTACCTGGCGTATGACGCGAACGCTTCGTCGACCAATCGCGTCAAGTGCCACCGCCCGATTCCCGGTCCGTACACCCGCCGCAAATGGCGGCCGACCATCTGGCGACGCTTCGACATCCCGGCCACCCGCCCGGGGAACGACGGCCCTCGGGACACCATGACCGCCGCCGCCTCGGCGATGGCCCGACTCACCGGAGCGGGAAGCGCGGCCGCGGCGACGGCACCGGTCCGAAAGGCGTTGAGGGCCGGCGACGGCCGGGAGGGCCGAATCAGGTGCGTCTTTAAGGACGACGGGTGCCTGGGCGGCGACGGAGCGGCGCGGCGACGGCCCGGTCGCCATCGGCGTCGGCATCGGCCAGGCGAGCGATCCGAGCCTGACGGCGCTCCTGCCACCGGGCAGTGGCACCGGCGCGGCGCGAGCCGCCCGCATACCGCTCCGAACGCGGCACCCAACCGTTGGCCTCACGCCAAGCCCTCCAGCGGGCAGCAACGGCCGGAGACTCCATCCCCGTGGCGTGGCGGTCGAACCCGGCGCGGCGCACGAACACTTTCCGCTCGGCTGGAGGCGGTCCGTGGCCGGCTTCATTGGCCTGACGCCAAACCATCACGAACCGCTGCACGGCCGTCACGGTCGTCAGACCGAGCATCAGCCACAGCAACGGGATCATCAAGAAGCTGAAAGCCAAGGCGGCGCACAAGACCACGATCCGCTCGGCCCGCTCCATGAGCCCGCCCCTGGCCGAGAACCCGAGGGACTCGGCCTTGGCCCGCTCGTAGGAGACGAGCAGAGACACACCGAGCACGGCGACCGGCAGCAGCGCTAGGTGGCCGCGATGTTGGTCCTGCAGATACCAGGCCATGCTGCCGAGCACGAGGGTGTCGGTCACCCGGTCGCATACTGAATCGAAAAAGGCGCCCCGCGGGCTGGCCCGTCCGGAGGCCTTGGCCAGGGCCCCGTCCAAGAGATCCGGGACCGCCGACGCGATCAGCAGGCCCAAGCCCAGACCCAAGCGCCCCGTGGCTATGGCCCAAGCTGTCGGGAAGGCCAGTGCGAGGCCCAAGGCGGTCAAGTGATCAGGAGCGAGACCTGTCCGCCTGAGGGCGCTTCCAACGGGCCTGACCGCCCTGTCCACGCCCGACCGGAAACGTCCGTCAAACACTCGTTGTATCTCCTCGCGCCATGCCGATCAGGAGGTCGGAACCCGGACCGGAGCTGGCCTGTCAGTTGGTTACCAGGCTACCACCGGGGGCGGTTACTCTGGCGGCAGTGGGGGCTCGGGACACGCCCGGGACCAGGGAGGAGGGCAATTTGTCCTGGGGGAGAGACGTGTCCTGGGAGCGTCCGAAGTGAAGGTCTACCCGCCCGAAGCGATCCGCAATGTCGCCCTCGTCGGCCACGGCGGATCGGGCAAGACCACCCTGACCGAAGCTCTGCTACACCGATCCGGGGCCATCGGTCGGCAAGGACGCGTCGAAGACTCCTCGACGGTCACCGACTTCGAACCGGAAGAGCACAAGCGCGGTCTGTCGATCTCCGTCGGTCTGGCACCCATCGAATGGGAAGGCCACAAGATCAACCTCCTCGACTGCCCGGGCTACGCCGACTTCGCACCGGAGGCGATCGCCGCCATGCGGGTCGCCGACCTGGCCGTGTTCGTCGTGAGCGCCGTCGAAGGCGTAGAAGTCCAGACCGAGGCCATGTGGAAAGCCGCCGCCGAGCTCGGGCTGCCTCGTCTTATCTTCATCAACAAGCTCGACCGCGAACGAGCCTCCTTCGAGCGGACCCTAGAGCAGCTCCAGGCCGCGTTCGGAGCGGGCGTGGCCCCGCTCGAGCTCCCAATCGGCGAAGAAGCCTCCTTTTGCGGCGTCGCCGACCTGCTATCCGATACGGGCATCACCTACGAGTCCGGGGTGTCGACCACCGGGCCGATCCCCGACCACATGGCCGCCCGAGAGCATTCGGTCCACGACTCGCTGGTCGAAGGCATCGTGGTCGCCGACGACGACCTCATGGAGCGCTACCTCGAAGGCGAGATCCCGAGCGTCAAGCAGCTGGAGGACACCCTCGCCCACGGGGTGGCGTCCGCCCAGGTGTTTCCGGTCGTATGCGGCTCGGCGGCCAAAGAGATCGCCCTGGACCGCCTGGCCAGCTTCGTGTGCGAGATAGGGCCGTCCCCGCTGGACCGCCGCCCGGTGCAGGTTACCGCCGGTAGCGGAACGGCCGAAGTCTCTCCCGACCCGGCCGGCCAACCCCTGGCGTGGGTATGGAAAACGATCGTCGACCGCCACGTCGGCAAGATCAGCCTGTTCAAGGTGCTTTCCGGCTCCATCAAGGCCGACGACACGCTCGTAAACGCCAGGACCCACACCGACGAGCGGCTGCACGCCCCCTTCACGTTGCGGGGCAAGGAGCAGCAGAGCGTCGACGAGCTGCCTGTCGGCGACATCGGAGCCGTGGCCAAGCTGGCCGACGTCGTGACCGGAGACACCTTGGCCCCCAAAGGAACGCCGGTCGTCGTCCCTCCCATAGTTCCCCCCGAGCCGGCGCTGATCATCGGCATCCGCCCCCGCTCCAAAGGTGACGAGGACAAGCTGATGACCGCCCTGCACCGGCTTCAGGAGGAGGACCCCGTCCTGACGCTCCGGCGCGACGACGAGACCCACCAGACCCTCCTCGGAGGTATGGGCGAGACCCACTTGGCCATCGTGACCGAGCGCCTGGCCCGCAAGTTCGGCGTCGAAGTCGAGACCGAACCCGTCGTCGTCCCGTACCGGGAGACCGTCACCGGCGCGGCCGACGCCGAAGGCAAGTACAAGAAGCAGACGGGCGGCCACGGCCAGTACGGCGTGGCCAACATCCGGATGGAGCCACGGGAGCGCGGCACCGGATTCGAGTTCGTGGACCGGATCGTCGGCGGCGCCATCCCCCGCCAATTCATCCCTGCGGTGCAAAAGGGCGTCGAAGAGGCCATGGGCTCGGGCGGAGTCCACGGATGGCCCGTCGTCGACGTGCAAGTGACGCTGGTCGACGGCAAGTACCACAGTGTGGACTCGTCGGAAATGAGCTTCAAAATGGCCGGCTCCCTGGCTTTTCGGGAGGCCATGGAAAAGACGGGGCCGATCCTCCTCGAGCCGATTTCTCGTTTGGAGGTATACGTGCCATCGACCTTCCAAGGTGACGTCATGGGCGACCTGAACGGGCGTCGGGGCCGGGTGCAGGGCACCGAAGCCGGCAACGACGGCGAGTCGATCGTCACTGCCCTAGTCCCCACTTCAGAGATCCTGCGCTACGCCATCGACCTGCGCTCCATGACCGGCGGCCGCGGCCGCTTCCACGCCGAGCACGACCACTACGACCCGCTGCCCTCGCACCTGTGGGGTGGGGTCACGCGCTCGAACGCTTCGGGCTCCTAGGCGTTATCAGTCCCGGCACGCGTTGAGGGCTCGGTCCGGGGATAAACGGACCGAGCCCTCAACACGCCGGGACCTCTTCGTCGCTCTCGCCTGGCGGGCCCAACCGCAAGACTGAGAAGCAGATGGCGCGGTCGGAGTCTCGCGGTCACTGCGGCTTGGCTGCGCCCTAGAAGAGAGATGGCGGGGACGAGTTGTTTGGTCCGTTTGACCCGGACCAAACAACCGTCCCCGTCGGCTCCCCCTGGATTACTTCTTGATGACGTAGCTGTACGGGATGGCGGCGACCGTGTTGGCGTTGGGCGCCAGGCCTCCGTACAGGGAGAACAGGCTGTCGTCGTCGAGGTAGAGGAACCCGGAGACCGATGTCCCCACGGCTCCGCTGGGCGCGATCGTCACCGGGATGGTGGCGCTGTGCCCAGGCTGGACGACTATCGGGCTCACCGTGATCGGTGCGCCCAGGCTGGCCTGCCACAGGTCTCCTTCGAAGCTCGAGACGGCCGGATCGAAGGCCTGGGTGGTGGCGGTGAGGGTCGTGTCGACCGTCTCCTGCGTGGCCCCGGTGGATCCGAAGGGGCCGACCACGTCCGGGGCGATGTCCCACTCCCCGGCGGTGACCGGGCTGCCGGTGACCGTAGCGGAAACACTCAACGCCTGACCGGAGCCCACATCGGGGTCACCGGTCGGAGCCCCCAGGTCGAACTGGATCGGCTCGGTTCCGGTGGTCGAGGCCGCGCCCGCAAGGGACGTCGTCTCGCTCGGAACCAGGTAGAACGGGATGTTTCCGAACACGCTCAACGGCACGGTCGCCTGCGGAGAGTCCAGCGCAGCCAAGCTGTACTGGGTCGTGGCGACAGTTCGCCCGTCGACGAAGTAGGCCTCGGGCGCAGTGCCCGTGTTCTTGACCTTGATAGTCACGGTGGCCGGTTGCTCGGTATTTATGGCGTTTCCGTCGGGCACGCCCTGGGCCGTGACGTCGGCCGCGTTCTGGTCCAACGAGACCGTGAAGTCCTCGCTGAGCGCCGTACCCGACACGGTCGGTGCGAACGTGATGATCACGGTCCACAGGCCGGCGGCGGGATCGACCACGTGGACGTCAGCCCCGAGGCTGTTCGTGTACGAGAGGTCGCCGGAACTGTCCTCGGTGACCAAGCCGTTGCTCTGGAAGGCCTGGGCCTGGCCCGACGGGTCGATCAACCAGATGTAGGTCTGGTTGTTCGGGTTGTCCGCCAGGTTGATCGAGGCGTTGAGCTCCGGCGCTCCGGATGGCACGTTGACCTGGTAGTACTTGGTGACGCCGGTGAACGACGCCCGGCCGTTGCCACCCGTGAGGACGCCCGAGAAGCTGGTGGGTCCGCTTGGTGCCAGCGTCCGCAAGGTCACCGGGATGGACTGGGCGGTGTTGTTGGCCGACGCGAGCTCGATGGAACCGGCCACGTCGCCCGGGGTGGCTGGCGTCAGGACCGACAGCGAAACCGTTGCGGTCGCGCCCGGAGCGATCGTCACCGAGGCGGGGGTGACCTTGCCGAACTTCTGGTAATGGGCCACGCTGGCGCCGAACAGCACCGAGCCGATGGTCCCGCCACCGGCGGTGTCCCGGCTCCAGATGTAGGCCGTCCAATCGCCGGGCTCCGGATCGGCTACTTGAGCGTCTCCATAGTTGCCCACGCCCTGAGGTAGTGAGTAGTCGGCGAGCTGGTTGGACGGGTCGATGAGGGCCATGCGCACCCGGGACGTCAGTGAGGGGCTGGAGCCCTTGAACGCGATCGACCCGTTGAGCCGGTCTACGCCGGCCGGCACGCTGAAATGCACCACCTCGTAGTTGTCCGTGTAGCCCTGATAGTCGACGCTCTTCGGACTGTTCTTGTTGCTCAGCTGGACATTCGTGGTGTAGATCGGCGAGTACGCCCCGAGGGTGCGGCTCGACAAGTTGACCGTGTCCGGCCTGGCCCCCTGGTTGGTCAGGGTCTCGGAGAACGTCTCCGGCGTACCGCCGGCGGCCACCGAGTTGAACTGCGACGTGCTCTCGAGGAGCGTGTCGGGCGTGTTGGCCGGAGCCGGGGCCTGGTAGGACTCGGCGGCGACCACGGCCCGGTAGGCGTCGAGGAGGCCGGAGCCCTGCTCGTCGGCCGGAGCCTGGATGTCGTCAGCGGTGCTCGTGAGGAACTGCTTGACGAGCGCCGGGCTCGGGAGGGCACCTTCGTGGGTCTTGCTGTAGGCCTGGATGACCAGGGCCGCCGTGCCCGCAGTCAGAGGGGCGGACTCGCTGGTCCCGCCGCTCTCCTCGACCGGGCTCGCATTGCCCTGGAAGTTGACGCAGTCGGCATAAGCAGCCGTGTCCGTCGAGCACAGAGCCCAGTTGAGCTCGCCCGGCGCCACGAGCGAGATGGTCGCCCCGCTCTGCTGGAAGCCGCTGGAGCTCAGGGCGCTGATGTTGTTGTTGAGGAAGCCGGTGACCCCGGGGAACTGGAAGCCGCCGTATCCGAGCTGCGACGGAACCGCGTAGGTGGTCGAGGCCCCGGCCGAAATGACGTTCGGGTCGCTCGATGGAGTGCCGATGGTGCTGGTCACGCCAGCGTCGCCGCTGGAGACCGTCACCGTGGTTCCCGCCGCTACGGCCGCGTCGTTGGCCGCCTTGATCAGGTCGAGGCTGGCCTGGTCGTCGGGGTAGTAGTTGTTGCCGAGCGA
>PMHU01000130.1 GCA_003156795.1 Acidimicrobiaceae bacterium | reverse complement strand
TGAGCATCCCCCCGTTGGACGGACATCTCATATAGGAGGTAGTCCATGTCCAATAGGAAGCAGACCATGTCGAGGGGTCGGCCTTCGAAGTTCCCGCCGGAGTTCCGGCGTGATGCGGTGGCGATGGTGCTCGACGAGGACCGTCCGATCGCGGATGTCGGCCGAGCGGTCGGGGTGAATGAAGGCACGCTGGGCAACTGGGTCCGTCTGGAGCGGATCGAGCGCGGAGAGCGCCAAGGGCTCACAGCCGATGACCGGGCCGACCTGGTCGAGCTGCGGGCGGAGAACGCCCAGCTGCGGATGGAACGAGATCTGCTCAAACGATCTCTGGCCTTCTGGATCAAAGAGACGTCGACATCGTGACCCGCTACGGCCATGTCGATAACCAGAAGGCGGCCGGGTTCCCGGTGACGGTTGCGTGCGCGGCGGCCGGGGTGTCCACATCGGGCTATTACGACTGGGCCGCCCGGGAGGCAGCCGGGCCGACCGCACGCCAGTTGGCGGAGGCCGAACTGGTGGCGTTGATGCGCGACATCTTCGACGCCGCGGATGGCAACTACGGGGTGCCGCGCATGTACAAGGCGCTGCGTAAAGCCGGGCTGGTCGTCAACGTCAAGCGGGTGGCCCGCCTGATGCGCCTGCACGGCATGGCCGGCCGGTTCCGCCGTCGCAGCATCCGCACCACCTTCCCCGGCCCTGACGGATATGTGATCCCCGATCTCATCGGGCGGCGCTTCTCTCCCGGCGCCCCTGACGTGGCTTGGTGTCAGGACATCACCTATGTCCCGACCGGGGAAGGCTGGCTGTATCTGGCCTCGACCCTGGACCTGGGCAGCCGCCGCCTGCTGGGCTACTCGATGGCCGACCACATGCGCAGCGAACTCGTCCTCGACGCCCTCGCCATGGCCGTCGCAGCCCGCGGCGGAGACCACGCCGTGGCCGGCGTGATCGCTCACGCCGACAGGGGCAGTCAGGGCGGATTCAAGTGGCCGTCGCAACACCTCGATCGTGGAGGTGTCGATGGCACGAGAGTCAGGATGGTTGGTCAAGGAAGGTCACCCATCGGTGCGGAAGAAGAACCGACAGAAGGACGTCCGCACATATCGGGGTCAGATTCCGTCGCCGGGTGCGCCGACGATCGCTTGGCGGGAGGACCGGGTTCGGTTCTGGGCGGCGATAGCTCGGGGTGTGAAAACCGAGGAGGCGGGGGTGGAGGCGGGGGTGTCATCCCCCGTCGCGTACAGGTGGTTCCGTCACGCTGGCGGCGTGAACCCTTGTCTTCCCCCGACAGTGTCGGGCCGATACCTGTCGTTCGCCGAGCGAGAGGACATCGCGATTTGGCACGTCCAGAAGGTGACGGTCCGCGAGATCGCCCGACGGCTGAAGCGAAGCCCCTCCACGATTTCTCGAGAGTTGCGTCGAAACGCATCCTCACGGGCATATCCGCCGACTTATAGGGCGTCCACCGCGCAGTGGCACGCCGAGCGCCGCGCCCGCCGGCCCCAGGAAGCGAAGCTGATCGCCAACGAGCGGCTGCGTGAATACGTCCAGGACCGGTTGTCGGGTGCGGTGAAGACACCGAATGGTCGAGTCGTCGGCCCGCCCGGTCCGGAATGGAAAGGCCGGAACAAGCCGCACCGCGGGGATCGTCGCTGGGTCGAGGCTTGGAGTCCTGAGCAGATTTCGCAGCGGCTGACAGTCGATTTCCCCGATGATGAGTCAATGCGGATCAGCCCCGAGGCGATCTATCAGGCCCTCTACGTCCAGGGCCGGGGCGCTCTCAAACGCGAGCTGGTGGGCTGCCTGCGCACCGGCCGGGCGTTGCGAGTCCCACGTGGACGGTCTCACCAGAAGCCGTGGGCTCACGTCACAGAGGACGTGCTGATCAGCGAGCGTCCGGCCGAAGCCGACGATCGGGCCGTGCCCGGTCATTGGGAAGGCGACCTGATCATCGGACTGGAACGCTCCGCGATCGGCACGCTGGTGGAGCGGACCACCCGCTTCACCATGCTGGTCTACCTTCCCCGCGAGGAAGGTTTCGGGATCATTCCTCGGACCAAGAACGGGCCGGCGTTGGCCGGCTACGGCGCCATCAAGATGAAGGACGCGTTAGTCACCACCATCGGGAGTCTGCCCATCCAGCTGCGCCGATCACTGACCTGGGATCGCGGCAAAGAGCTCTCAGCTCACGCTGCCTTCAAGGTCGAGACCGGCACCGCCGTCTACTTCGCCGATCCGCACAGCCCGTGGCAGCGCGGCACCAACGAGAACACCAACGGGCTCCTGCGCCAATACTTCCCCAAGGGCACCGACCTGTCGCGCTGGAATGCCGAGGAGATCGAAGCCGTTGCTGCGACGCTCAACGGCCGTCCTCGCAAGACACTCGGCTGGAAGACACCTGCGGAAACCTTCAACGAGCTTCTATTGTCCTTACAAAACCCCGGTGTTGCTTCGATCGATTGAGTCCGGTCAGTACACCGCCAACGACTACCTGGACTATTGCCAGGCCCGCCAGCTTCGCCCCTCGGTCGGCAAGACCGGTATCTGCTGGGACAACGCCGTGGCCGAGAGCTTCTGGGAATCGCTCAAACGCGAATGCCTGCAGGGCCGGGTCTTCGCCACCCGGGCCGAGGCCCGCCGGGCCATCTTCCGATGGATCAACTGGTACAACACGTCACGGCTTCACACCACCCTCGACGGAGTCCCCCCCATCGAATGGGAACAGCAGTACCGTCAAGCTTCATAATCACCC
>PMHU01000319.1 GCA_003156795.1 Acidimicrobiaceae bacterium | reverse complement strand
CTTCGAACAGTGCCGTGTCGACGAGGGCGGGGTGGGTGGAGGGATGCCAGACGCCGCGGAAGTGGACTTGACCGAGGTAGGTGCGGTTGCGGAGCAGGTTGAGCACGGCCTTGTATGACCAGGGCCGGCCGGCTCGGGTGCGATGTCCCGAGGTGTTGAGCCAGCCGGCCAGGGCGTGGGAGCCGAGCCGGGCGTTGACGTAGCGGTCGAAGATGACAGGTATTAGCGGTGCTTCGGAGGGGTCGAGGGTGAGACGGCCTNNGCCTTGGGCGGCTTTGCGCTCCATGCCGGCGATGACTCGGTCGATGATGGTGGCCCGTTCGAACTCGGCGAAGACGCCCAGCATCTGGACCATCATCCGTCCGGCCGGGCTGGCGGTGTCGAAGGGTTCGGTGGCGGAACGGAACGCGACGCCGGCGTGGTCGAGGTCTTCGAGTATCTGGGCCAGACCGCGAACCGAACGGGCGAGGCGGTCGACTCGGTATACGAGCAGCAGGTCGTACCGGCTAGCGGTGGCCTCGGTGAGGGNNAAGGTGGCGCCCGAGACCTGATCGGAGAAGCGGCGGACCAGCTCCCAGTCGCCCTGGGACGCGACGAAGGAGTCGAGGCGGGTGTGCTGGGCGTCGAGGGAGTAGGGCTGATGCTCCTCGTCGGTGGAGTGCGGGTGTAGGTGGCGACCCTCACGGGGTTCCTTTCTCGGGCGGGGCCACGAGCCCACCTCTGCCGCTGCCGCTTGTCAAGCGACCCCGAGCATGTTCGGCCAGCAGGTCCGCCAAGGCCGCGACTGCCCGCGCGTACTGGGTCTGTTCTAACCCGACGACGAAGTCCGCGTTCACGGCGACATCTGCATCGCGAGCGGCACCTTTCGACCGATGATCGGCTGGGTATTCCGTGGAGCTGGACATGGGTGGGCCCGAGACCGAGAACGCGCCAATAGCACCAACAAACCGGCCGCGACCCGCCCCGGTGCGACAAAAGGAGAGAAACGATGGACCAGACTCAGCGCATCAGATTCCCACCAGCCCTGATGGACCTCCCGCGTCACAAGGCCCAAGGCGTCATTCCACCCGAACTATTTGCCGCCATCGCGGCAGCGGTCCGACAGACCGGAGATGGATACGCCGGACCCGATCATCTGCATCTCTGGATTCGGCGGCCAAGACCATCGCGCCTAGGTGGATTATCAATCAGAATGTTATGGCTCTGGTGATCGTGGCATGAGGGCGAACACTTTTTGCTGACCGGCGTGGGATCATGAACTGACTATGTTCCAGCGCTTTCGCCAAGGGTCCCGGCGCGGGTCTGCGCGGGCGGATCGGTTCACATTCGCTCACCTCACGGATAGGGCCCGGCAGGTCCTCGTATTGGCCCACCAAGAATCGCATCTGCTCGGTCACAACTTCATCGGGACGGAGCACCTGCTGCTCGGGCTCCTCCGCGAGGGTGAAGGTGTGGCAGCCAAGTCCTTGGAGTCACTTGGGATCAGCCTCGACGCTGTTCGAACCAAGGTCGAGGAGACCGTTGGCTCGGCTGGGCGGGCGATTGGGTCGCCGCCTTTTACCCCCCGAGCCATGAAGGTGTTGGAGTTGTCGCGACGCGAGGCCCGCCAGCTTGGCCATCAGTACATCGGGACAGAGCACCTTCTCCTCGGCCTGGTGTGTGAGGGGGAGGGCGTTGCCGCTCAGGTCCTGATGAGTTTGGGGGGCGACTTGGGCCGGGTCCGTGAGCGGGTCGTAGAAATGCTCTCCGGGTACCAGCCCGCCGAAGAGGGAGAACACAGCGCCGGGGTGGTCATCTCCGGCGTGACACCATTGCCCAACCGGTCACCAGACGATTTGCGCTCCAACCGTCGGACGGCCCCTCGTTGTAGTGGTTGTCGGGCCAGGTTGCCGGAGTCACTCACCTACCAGATCGTTGACGTACCAGGCCCGGCGGCGGACGGGAGCTTGCCAGCGGTCGCGGCTGACAACGTAGACGGCGACGATCCCGTGATGCGGATTGCGTTGGTGTTCTGCACGTCATGCGGCATGACCATCGGCAGCCACGAGCCGCCCGCCGCATCATCGCCGTCCTGAAGCAACCACGGCTCTCCATGCCGTTCAACTCAGTCGCAGTCATTGTTGGCCTGCCTGTGCGTCCACACCGGAGTTTCTGTGTTCAGAAGAACCGAGGTCGGCGCTCATCCCATGAGACCTCGAAGCCCGCCCATTGGAGGCTTGAGAGGATCTGTGATGCCGCCGGAGTCCAGAAATACCAAGGTCTGCCTCCGGCGGGCTGGATCGCTACCCCTCGTCGTCCGATCCGGGCTTTTACGGGAAAGCAGCTTGGGTGGTCGGCGGTTGTCAACTCCAGCGGGCGGAGAAGAAACAACCAACCCAGCGGCACCCGAATGGCTAGGCGTTGGCTATCGACTTCGATGTTTGCCACTGGGCTGTGGAACCAGCCAAGCCAGTGAGGGGCGTTGATCCCGCCTCCCCAACGCCATCCAACGTTGGGCGCTGGAGGCGGCCACACCGGGGTGGGCGGTGGTGGCGCTAGCCGCCCGGTTCGCCGTCCCACCCAAGGGGAGCTTGTCGGGTCTGACTGGTAGAGGATGCCGGTCATCCCGAGGAAGCCCAGGACGAATGGCGGCTCGACAATGGCGAAGATCACGGCGACGAATATGGGGACCCGCGAGTGGAGATTTTGGGTGACGGTCAGCACAGACATAAGCAGCCCTGCGACCAGACCCACGACCGCGACGCCCGGCCGGACGTGTCTACGACCATCGTCTTCGCCTCCACCTACCAAACCGCCGTTCATAAATGCAGATTGTTTCACCTGCGTCGCCGGAGCCCCGCGACCGTCAGGAACGTGACAAGCGCAGATCAGACGGCTCGGCGATCTTTGCGATTTCGCCAGGGACCCCAGAGCGTGCCGACAGATTGTCGGAGTGGGGGCGGGCCACGATGCGATTGGGTTCGCCTAGACGGAGTCGGTTNNCCGCCGGTCTCGGCGCCGGATCGGAGAGCTAGACGGACTTGACGTCACGAGTCGGTATTTTGCCGGAAGGCGGCAACCGGCCGTTGACGTGCGACTTCGCATCCAGCAGGTTGTAGGTCTTCCTGCCGGTCTCTGAGGCAGACAACGAGACCGGCGCTGAGACTGGCATCGAGACCGGCAACGAGAGATCACCGCACTAACCTCTTCGGGGCCGAGCGGATCTTCGTCGCTTCACGACGGGTAAGCCACCCAACCACAGATCGCGACCCAACGGTGGAGCCGGGCTGTGACTTAGATAGTGGATGGTGGATGGCTACGACGGCTTCGAAGATTGGTACCGGGCCGAGTGGGGCCGCCTCGTCGCTGCCTTGGCCGTGGTGGATGGTGATATGGAGGCAGCCCGCGATTCCGCTGGTGAGGCGTTCGCTCGGGCCCTGGCCGACTGGCCTCGCCTTGCGTGCACAGACAATCGCACCGGCTGGCTTTTCCGGGTTGGGCTGAACGTCCAACGCCGACGCCTCCGAAGAGCCGCAGTAGNNGCTGCTGTCGCTCGCGCCGAGGCGTGTTGTACCTGCCTCGATTCCCGAGCCGGCAGTGGAGCTTCGTGGGGCAGTGGAGGCTCTTCCCCGGCGCCAAAGGATGGCGGTGGTGCTCACGTATTTTGCCGACCTGCCCCAGGACGAGGTCGCCGCCGCCATGGGGATCCGGCGGGGCACTGTGGCCTCCACTCTTTCCGACGCCCGCTCGTCGCTGGCGATCACCCTCAAGGAGGTCATATGAGCAATGAACGCGACCGTTTCGACCTCCTGGTCGCTATGGTCCCGGAGCCACCTCCGGTAGAACGGCTCCGCCAGCGAGCCCGGCGCCGGCACCATCAGAGGCGAGCTGCCCAGGCCTTAGCAGTCACCCTGATCGGTGCGGCCGCGGTCGCGATCCCGCTGGCCGTCCATGACAGCGGCGCCAGGGATCAGAAGGTCGTCTTCACCTCAACTCCCGGCTCAGCCGGAATGCCATCGACCTTCGTCGCCGCCTACCTGAAGGGCAACGTCGACCTGCTCGACTCGAACAGCGGCACGGTCATCCGTCACGTCTACACCGACAGCCACTTTGTTGAAGCCATCGCCAGCAACGCCCACGACGTGTTCTTCAGCGACCAAACCGGAATCTATGAAGTGCCACTTGGCGGTGGAGCGGCGCGCTGTATCTCGACCGACAACGCGACAGACCTGGCTATGAGTCCGGACGGAACCCGGCTGGCTTGGGGTGTGGCGGTCAACTCATCCTATTCTGGCCGGGCAGACACGACCTTCAGCGGGGTCCGCGTGTTCGTGATGGATCTCGCGTCCGGCACCAGCCGCGGATGGCCCCTGCAAGTGCTGACACCTCATGATGTCCAGTTCGACCAGTTGGATTCCCTTGGATGGGCATCCAACACCGAGGCCGCCGCGGTGACCGCTCCGAATGCGGTCGGGACGAACGCGGTCGAGTGCCCCGCTGGGCTCGAGCCGCGGGCATCGCCCCCGATCGCGGCCCGGCTCGTGCCGCCGGATGCTCTCGCGATCCCTCCTGGGTGCGAGGCCACTCGCCTCCCCGCCACCGTCCCTCCGGCGGCACTGCCCGATCAAGCCCGCCTGTTCCTGATCGACACGACGTCGCGCTTGGGCCCACGGTCACTCGAGTTCGATGGGGACTCTCAATCCATCGTTGAGGGCTCCGGCGCCAACTTCCTCGCTGGAGCCAACAAGCCGGGCACGCTCATTACCGCCATTCAACGATTCGAAGGCGGGACCTCACCGGCGACTCGACTGGTAGAACTGAAGGTGACCGGCGACCAAGTCAACGTCACGACCATCGCCAACCTGCCCTCAGATGACTACCCACAATCGTTGGACAGCGACGGCCAGGACCTGTTATTCGTCACGGAGATCGGGAGCAATCCCTATACCTTCTCGATCCTGCGGAGCACCGATAACGGCTCATCAGTCAAGATCGTCGCCGCCGGACCGTGGTTCGTGGCCACCTGGTAGAACGCCACCGGCCGAACGAGCGGCGAGGCCTACGGCAACAGGGGGCACCGTCTCAATATCCGAAGCACACGCTCAGCCGAGGACGGACCGGAAGTGCCGATCGCGTCAGCACAGAAGGTGAGCAGGAGCGTACCGGCGCAACCGCCGCCTCGGTCGGGTACGGATCAGACGCGCAGCTAGGGGAATGTTGTAGGGAGTCGGGATTTCGGCCGACAGGCAATAACGAGCCGGTGACGTGCCTATTCGCGTCCGTCGGGTCACTGCCGAGCCCTGGCTGGTGTCCCACCAGGCGCCCGCTGGTGACCGTCTCTCCCCTTTTGGCGCTAACACGGAGGCTGCGACGAAGGGGGAGACGGAAGGGCAACACGCAATGCTCAGGTCAGGGCGATCTCCGGGCCGACGAAAATCAGGGCCTGGTTCGCATTGTGGGAAGCTGGGACCACAGGGTTCAAGTAAGCCAGTCAAGGTCTTCCCTACGGCGCGTTACTTGAACCCAACGAACGGTGGTGGCGGTCGGCGGTGTTCGGGTATAGCCCGAAGCCCGTTTCGCATACTTGAAACCCTGGGCCGGGTCTCGTTCGACGAGCTAGGTTCAGCGGGGTCGTGCTCCGTCGAGGACGAGTTGGGTGATGCGGCGACTGGTGGTGACCGGATCTAGGTCGTCGAGATTGCGTGACGCCATGCGAGCGAGCATGGGTGAGACGAGCACCTCGTTGACGAGCGCGATGTCGATGTCGGGTCGGATCTCGCCTGTTTCGATGCCTCGTCTGATGGCGTTGAACATGGCTTCGCGGCGGGGGGTGACGATCTCTTCGAAGTAGCGGCGGTGAAGCTCGGGGAAGACCTCGGCCTCGGCGTTGAGGGCCAGGCGCATGCGACTGGCCCGCTTGTCGACGGTGCGCTCAGCCAGGACGGCCACGTGCTCCGCGATGTCGTCTAGGACCGTCGGACCGATGAACTCCGGTAAAGGGCCGTTGATCGAGTCGAGTACATCGAGGTAGAGGGCGTCCTTGGTCTTCCAACGCCGGTAGAGCGAGTTGCGCGACACACCGGCCTGCTTGGCAATCGCCACAAGCGAAAGGCCCGACAGCGTCGCCCCCGCACCCACCAGGTCCAGTACCGCCTCGACCAGAGCTACATCGGTCTGGGGGTCGCGTTGGCGACCCCCAGGGCGTTCGATCGTTTCCATGACTCCACAATACTCTAAACGAAACAAAGCTGTTGCGTTCCGTTATTAGGTCCCTTATTATCGGAACAGAGCTGTTCCGTTTCCTTCCCAGAGCCTGCCTTCGGACAGACGACCCGCCTCAGGAGATTTCCAATGACCTCACTGCCAAGCACCGACCGAACCCTTTCGAAATGGGGGGTGCTCACCATCTGCGCCGTCGCCCAGTTCATGGTGGTGCTCGACGTCACCATCGTCAATGTCGCACTCCCCAAGATGCGCGACGCCCTCGGATTGTCGATCACCGGCCAGCAATGGGTGGTGAACGCCTACACCCTCACCTTCGCCGGATTCTTGATGCTCGGCGGCCGAGCGGCCGACCTGTTCGGACGCCGCCGGGTCTTCATGCTCGGCCTCTCCCTCTTCACCGGCGCCAGCCTTATCGGTGGACTGGCACAAGGCGGGGCGTGGCTGATCGCAGCCCGCGCCGCCCAGGGGATCGGCGGTGCCATCTTGGCCCCGACCTCGCTCACCATCCTGACTTCCACCTTCACCGACATGAACGAACGGCGCCGAGCTATAGGCGTCTGGTCGGCGACCGCAGCGAGCGGGTCAGCCGCGGGTGTGCTGGCCGGCGGAATTCTCACCGATCTCTTGAACTGGCGCTGGGTCCTCTTCGTCAACGTGCCGATCGGCCTGGTCATGCTGGTGGCGGCCCAGCGGGTACTCCCTGAATCCCGAGCCCAGGAACCCCGCGCTCGCCTCGACATCGAGGGTGCTTTCACCATCACCGCCGGACTGGCCCTGTTCGTCTACGGGATCGTCGGCACCGACACCCACTCGTGGGCCTCCACCCAGACCGTCATGGCGCTCCTCGGGGGTGCGGCATTCCTGGCGGCGGCGGTGTTCATCGAAGCGCGGGTGGCCGGTCAGCCGCTAGTCCCTCTCGCCATCTTCCGCCGGCGGTCCCTGTGCGCAGCCAACGGCATCGGCGCGACCATCGGCGCAGCCCTGTTCGGCATGTACTTCTTCGTCTCGCTCTACCTCCAAGAACTGGTCGGATTTACTCCTCTTCGTACCGGCCTGGCCATCCTGCCCGCCGGAACCATGACCTTGCTCGGCGCGCTGGCCGCACCCCGACTGGTAGCGGCCATCGGGCCGCGACGACAGTTGATACTCGGACCCACACTGGCCGCCGTCGGCCTCCTATGGATGTCCACCCTCACCTACGGAGCCAACTACTGGGCCCACATGTTCGGACCTCTCGCCCTGTTCGGACTCGGGATCGGACTGTCGTTCGTGCCAATGACGCTCACCGCCACCGCGGGGATACCACCCAAGGAAGCCGGTCTCGCCTCCGGCCTCATCAACACCACCCGGCAGATGGGAGGAGCAGTCGGCCTCGCCGTGCTAGCCACCCTGGCGGCCGGGACCACACGACACGACCACTCCACCGCCCGATCCGCCCAAGCCGCCGTCACATTCGGCTACGACCGGGCTTTCCTCATCGCCGGGCTGCTACTACTCGCCGGAGCCGGACTCGCAACACTCATCCGCCCGACACCCCAAGCGAGAGTCTCTGCCGACAGTGTGCCGTTGGTCGAAAGTGTCGCAACCGAGCAGACGGATGCGATACCAGCGACTTCTCGGTCGATTTGACCGTCGAGGCAGGAACCGAGCGAACTAACAATTACTGCTTAGCCTAACCATGGTGCCGTCTCCATGTCTTTCCTTCGGAAAGGCGAAACAAGCCCTGGTCCGATCAGGATGACAAACTGCGGGCGTGAGCGGATACGCGCCGGCCGATTGGCATGAGTTCTTCGACGCAGCCGCGGGGGCTTCGGCGGCTCTTCTTGGGCTGCTCTTCGTAGCCATCTCAATCAACCTCAAGCTCATCCTTAAGCACCGCCACTTGCCCGGAAGGGCGGCCGGGACACTCGGGACGTTGCTGAGCGTCTTGGTGGTGTGCAGTTTCGGCCTAGCGCCCGGTCAGTCCAATCGAACCCTCGGCGTGGAGATCCTGGCGACCGGTGCCGTCGTTGCCATTCAGGCCATCTGGGTTTCGGTGAGGAAGCCGAGTCAAGGAGATCCACTCAGCTGGACGCTCGGGAACCTTCCGATTCTCCTATTCCCCGCACTTGCCTACGCGGGCGGAGGCTGGAGCCTGCTGGCCGGCTCAGGGGGCGGGTTGTACTGGATCCTTGCCGGCACCGTGTTGACCTTCGTCGGAACCTCGCTCAATGCATGGGTTCTC
>PMHU01000340.1 GCA_003156795.1 Acidimicrobiaceae bacterium | reverse complement strand
AGGGTGGACTTGCCCGATCCGTTACCCCCCACGACCAGCACTCCCTCGTGCGGCTCTATGGTGAGGTTGACGTCGTGGAGCGCAGGCTGGGCCCACGGGCTCCCGACCGAGTACGTATGGCCCACACCCACGACTTCCAAGCGGGAGGGTTCGAAATTCGGACCCCCCGGGTGGGCCAATGCGCCGGGGCCGCCCGCTGGCGCGATCTTGATGGGCGGCGCTTCCTTAAAGTGCGTGGCATCAAACTCGCGTCCGTCGGCTCCGTCGGCGACGGCGTCACCGGTAACCAGGCGGCCTGACGCCAGGCGGAAGCTACGGTCGGCTGCGGCGACCTCCTCGCGACGATGCGTCACGTGCACGACGGCCATCCGCCGACTCGCAGGCAGCTCGCGAAGCAGCGCCGTCAGAACCCGCCGGCCGGCCTCGTCGACCATTGCCGTCGATTCATCAGATATGAGCAGCCCGGGCCTACGGGCGAGGGCGGCCGCGACGGCCAGCCGCTGGAGCTCCCCGCCCGACAACGTCGAGCTCTCTCTGTCCTCCATGCCGCCCAAGCCGACCGTGGCCAGGAGCGCAGCTACGTCCACGCCATGGTCGTCGTGCAAACCCCAGACGACATCGTCGGCCACGCGAACACCGAGTATTTGAGTTTCGGGGTGCTGCATGATCATGGCCGTCCCCCCGGGTCGGCCCAAACCGGCGTCGCCCGGGCGGTCGACTTCCCCCGACGTCGGCGGCCGGCCCGCGAGGACCCGGGCCAGCGTCGATTTGCCGGAGCCGTTGTCGCCCAGCAGGGCGATCAGCTCACCCGCCTCGATGTCAAGGGTCACGCCTTGCAGCGCGTCGTCATCTGCGCCCCGATAGCGGAAGCAGACGTCTCGCAACGACATTGGTAGCGGCCCGACGGCTGCGTCGCTCGGTGTCAGGTCCAGGCGGTCGGTGGCCCGGACGCGGTCGAGTCGTTCGAGGACGGCGCCGAGCACCACCCACCCGAGTACCGCGAACCATAGAGTCGTCAACACCACGAGCACCGCGACAGTGATCCACCAGTCGCGCACGGCCGCGTTGACGAACTGGTCCATCTGGTGGAGGGGCCCCGCCAGTTGGGGCACCGAACTGAGGATCTTGTGGACGCCCTTCCAAGTGTTGCGGATCTGATCGAGGGTGAGCTTCCGCAGGGATCCGAACAACGCCAGAAGACCGACGCTCACGGCTCCGAGGATCGGTCCCACTATCAACGCTCCGAGCGCGACCGCGGCGAAAGACCAGCCGCGACGTTTGGCGATCCCCACCAAGCCGCCAATGATCGAGCACTCGACGATGTTGGAGAACGTCCCGGTTCCCGCTACGAGAAAGCTCAGCAACGAAGCGGCGAATGCCGACGCAGCCAGGGCCCGAAATCGATGGCGGTACGCAACCACTCCTAGAGGCACCACCGCGAAGGCGGCGATCAGGCCCAGGTGCGGAAGGAACCAACCGACGACCGTCAAGACGACGCTGACGCCGGCCATGACGGCCGCGGTGGCGAGTTCTATCGGCCGCAAGGGCCCGGTGATGCGGGTCGAGTCCTCCGGCACCCGTGTAGCCTGCCACCCTTCCGGGCGGTCGGGTGTTCGGCCGCCGCTTTTGCGCTCGGGATCCACATCCCGAGCGGCCCGGACGGGCCGGCTCCGCCCTAGCAGATGCGGGGCAGCGGGTCGCCCACCAGCATGTCTACGATCCGGGTCCCCCCGATCGGGGTACGGAGCACCACAATGCCGGGGGGCTCCTCCCTGATCTCGCCGATCCTGGCCGCATCCCGGCCGAGCGGATGGGCGCGAAGGGCGGCGAGCGCGGCGTCGGCTTCGCCGGGCGCGACCACGGCCACGAACTTGCCTTCGTTGGCCACATAGAGAGGGTCGATCCCAAGCAGCTCACAGGCCGCACCAACTGCCGGTAGCACCGGGAGCAGCGACTCCTCCAACACCACGGTCACGTCGGCGGCGCGGGCCAGCTCGTTGCACACCGTCCCGACTCCCCCCCTCGTGGCATCCCTCAGCCAGCGCGTCGCGGGCGCGCTCGAAAGCAACGACTCCACCAGGCCGTGAAGGGCCGCCGTGTCAGATGCGATGTCGGCATCCAAAGCCAGGTCCCCTCTGGCCAGCATGACGGCGGTTCCGTGATCGCCCATCGTCCCCGACATGATCACGACATCCCCCGGGATCACCCGAGCGGCCGCCAGATCGCGCCCCTCGGGGATGACGCCTATACCCGACGTCGAGATGTAGATCCCATCGGCCGCCCCCCGGTCCACCACTTTCGTATCCCCCGTGACGATGGGGACTCCGGCCGTGGCTGCGGCCTCCGCCATGTCGGCCACCACCGACTTGAGGTCTTCAACGGGGAACCCCTCTTCGAGCACGAACGCGGCCGACAGGACGAGGGGGTGGGCCCCCATCATGGCCAGGTCGTTGATGGTGCCGTGCACGGCCAGATGCCCGATGGACCCACCGGGGAATCTCAGCGGATGGACCACGAACGAGTCGGTGCTGAAGGCCAGGCGCTCCCCTGAGGCCAGCGTGACCACCGCGGCGTCGGTAGGCGTGGCGACCGAGTCACCGCCGAAGGCCGGGAAGAAGACCGCTTCGAGCAGGGCCGCCGATGCCTTCCCCCCCGCGCCGTGGGCCAGGGTCACGACCTCGTCGCGCAGCCGAGGCTTCCGCCGTCTAAAGGCCTCGATCCGCTCGAAGACGGCCGATTCACGGGTTGGGGGTTCACGGGTCGGCGGCTCACGGGTTGGCGATCCAGTGTCCTTGACTGCGTCGGTCACTGGCCGTCCCCGTCTCTGAGGCCGCGCTGCACGATCGACCACAATTCCAGGACGAGAGCGGACTGGGCCTCTTGGATCCGGTGGACGCTGTCCGAGCCGACCACCAAGCGGTGGTCGACGCTCGAACTGGTCGCCATCGACCCTCCTTCGTAACCGGAGAAACCGAGCGTGAGAATGCCTCGCTTGGCCGCCTCATCGAAGGCGTTCAGCACGTTGACCGAGCCGCCGCTGGTCGAGAAGCCGACGGCGATGTCTCCAGATCGAGCGTGGGCGATGATCTGGCGGGAAAAGACCAGTTCATAGCCGACGTCGTTGGCGAGGGCGGTCAGCACGGCCCGGTCGTCCACGAGGGCGAGAGCCGGGAGCGGGACCCCACTGGGAGGGCAGAGAAAGAGGTCGACCATACCGGCGGCGTCGGTTGCGCTACCACCGTTGCCGAAAGCGAAGAGTCGACCGCCGAGCCCAAACCTTTCGGCCATCTCCTGCCCGGCCCGCTGCAACTCGGTCAAGGACCGCTCGATCGTGACGGTCCCCAACTGGCGGCTCTCGGCCATCTTGGCCGCGGCCGATCTGGAAAGGTCGGTGACCAGCGCCACCTCATCCCGCTCTTCGCTGTCGATGAAGGGGTAAAGAAAGGACGTCGGCTCCTGGCTCACTATCGGGCTTCCTCCACTCGCGTGATGGCCACCCCGGCGTGGACGAGCACCAGGTCACCCGGCCGGGCCTGATCCACCAAGCTCACGTCCACCGTCTCGACGTTGCCCTCGGCCACGACCTCGGCCCTGTTTCCGTCGTGGACGGAGGTGATCTCGGCCAGTCGGCCCTCGTCCGAACACGCGATGCAGACGTCGTCACGGCACTGCTGTTCGGTGGTGAGAAGACCTGGGTGCTCGAACACTACGTGGGTGAGTTCCCAAAGCAAGTGGTAGCGCAGGACCAGTTCCCCCGATCGGGCCGCCCGGGCCATGTCGACGCCATCCACCCAGATCAAGTGGTCGGCCCCCGGTCCGCTCGGATGCGGACCGGCGCCGATCCACACGGTCGTCAGTCCCCACGCTTCGCAGCGGCGGACGACCGCTTCGACTGCAGCATCGCCCGATCCGCCTATAGCCAGGAGGATGTCGCCGGGACAGGACAGCAGGCGAACCGCACCAACCAGCTCCCCGGCTTCGAGGTGGACCGCCGGGAGCGCCCTTTTGCCGACGATCACCGGGTGCACGAACTCGACCGCGACATGACTGCCGTGCGCCGGCCACCGCGGGGCGACGCACCACATCGTGGCGCCGGCCGCGAACCTCCGGGCCATCGCCAACGACGCCAGAGCGAGCCCCCAGGCCGCCGCGTCCGTCGCCCCCTCTGGCGCCGCCGCTTCTGTCGACATCATTCCCCTCTCCCCACCCCAGATGGCTGGGCCTGGCGGTGGGCGGCCACGGCCGCCTGGCCCAACGCGATCCCGCCGTCGTTGGGTGGAACCAGCCTATGGCCGAGCACCAGGAAACCTCTACCTTCGAGTTCCTTCCGAGCCAGGGACGCAAGGATGGCGTTTTGGAACACCCCCCCAGTCAGTACGACCGTCTCGACGCCCGACTCCGTCCGCTCCTGGGAGGCAACTTGGCCGACCAGGTGGGCCACGGCCAAATGGAACCCGGCCGCCACGCGGCCCGGTTCCATTCCATCCCTCAAGTCATCCACCAGACCGCGCAACACGGGTCCGGGATCGAAATCGGACTCCCCCACCGCGAACCGGTAGGTGGGGGCGTCGTCGAAGCAGCCATCCGCCGAGGCTTCCATCTCCATCGCGGCCTGCGCCTCGTAGGAGACGACCTGGCGGATGCCTAGCAGGGAGCTGACCCCGTCGAACAGCCGGCCCATGCTCGACGTCGGCACGCATCCGAGCCCACCTTCGAGCTGTTGGCGGATCAGGACCAGCTCGACTGTCCCGGCCGCTTCGACCGGCGCCAGATCGGGCGACCAATCGATGCCGGCCGCCCAGAGCTGCGACAGAGCCGCCCGGTACGGCTTGCGTATGGCGGAGTCTCCGCCGGGGAGAGGGACATAGCGCAAGTGGCGGAGTCGCGTGTACCCGGAGTACCCCGCCAACAGCACCTCACCACCCCAGATGGCGCCGTCGTCTCCATAGCCGGTTCCGTCGAAGGCGAACCCGATGACGACCTCGTCGCTCCCGACGTTGTGTTCCGCCATTGCCGCGGCGACGTGGGCGTGGTGGTGCTGCACGAGTTCCACTGGGGCCGGTCCCCCGTCCTCGGCCCACCGCCTCGTGTGGTAACCGGGGTGAGCGTCAGCCACCAAGACGCTCGGGTCGACCTGGTAGAAGCTCGAGAACTGCCGGGTGGAGCGCTCGAACGCGTCGAGAGTCTCCAGGCTTCCCATGTCGCCGATGTGCTGGCTCATCCAGGCGTCACGACCCACCGCTAAGCAGAAGGTGTTCTTGAGCTCACCTCCGGCCGCCACCAATGGCACCGACTCGAACGGCAACCGCACTGGCAGGGGGGCATAACCCCGTGAGCGCCGCAGCGGTAGCTCATGGCCTCCTTCGACCCGGACAACCGAGTCGTCACAGGGCACATGCACCGGTCGGTCGTGTACCAGCCAGCCGTCNNCAGATCGGCTCGTCGCTCAAGTTACCACTGGTCATTACCAGCACTTGCGGGGGCGGGTCGTCACAACCGGGAACGGGCTGGAAAAGAAGATGGTGAAGGGGCGTGTAGGGCAAGATGGCCCCCACGTAAGGGTTGCCCGGCGCCACCAGGTCGCTTAGCGGAGTGCGAGATCGACGGGACAGCAGCACGATCGGACGGGCCGGGCCGGTCAACACTGTGGCCTCACCAGCACCGATATGCGCAAGGACTTGCGCACCAGCGAGGTCGCGGGCCATTACG
>PMHU01000027.1 GCA_003156795.1 Acidimicrobiaceae bacterium | reverse complement strand
GTGGGGGAGTGCTGGAGGATGCGCGATTCAATCGTTTGGTGGCCGGGGCCGGGGCCGGGGATGGCTTACGTCCGGGCGCGAGTTCCCACTCTGGGAAGCAAATTCGCGGGATTCCCTGCCTGGATGCTGCCGAGAGTACGAACTCGCGCCCAGAGTCGACCGAAATGTCGCCCGCCGGGCGTCAGCCCAGATCGGGAAAAAAGAGCGAGATCTCGCGCCGGGCCGAGTCGGCGCTGTCGGATCCATGCACGAGGTTCTCGGTCGTCTCGATCGCCAGGTCGCCGCGGATCGTGCCCGGAGCGGCGGCCGCCGGATTGGTGGCGCCCATGAGCGTCCTCACGACCTGCCACGTGTCGTCGGGCCCTTCGACGACCATGACCATCACCGGGGAACGGGTGATAAACGATAGGAGGTCCTCATAGAAGCCCTTCCCTTCGTGCTCGGCGTAGTGGCTGGCGGCGGTATCCCGGTCGAGGACGCGGAGCTCGGCGGCCACCAGGCGCATGCCTTTGCGCTCGAGGCGGGCGATTATCTCTCCGGAAAGGCCTCGCTCGACGGCGTCGGGCTTGCAGATGACAAGGGTGCGATTCACGAGCGGAGGAGGCTAGCCTCCGGCGCTCTCGTCAGTCACGCCCGCTTGACCGCGAGCGCGGCCCGGGCCGCCCCGACCACGTACAGGGACCCGGTGACGAGGACGAGGTCGTCGGGCGCCGCTTCGGCGAACGCGACTTCGAGGGCTTCCTCGACCGAGTCGGTCGCCTGTGCGTCCACGCCGAGCAGCCGGGCCGCGTCCGCCACGACGGTCGCCGATTGGGTGCGGGGCGACGGAGCCGGGCAGGCGACCACCAGTCGCGCCCGTCGGGCGCCGAGGGCCTCGAGCATCTGGGCCGGATCCTTGCCTTCGAGCATGCCGACCACGAGAATCTCCGACCGGACCGCGCCGAACTCCTCGGCCACGGCGGCAGCCGAGGCCAGGGCCCCTTCGAGGTTCTTGGCCCCGTCGAGCACGACCAGGGGCTCCCGCCCCACGATTTCCAGACGCCCCGGCGACCGCACGAGGGCCGCGGCTTCCCTCACCAGGTTGTCGTCGAGGGGCTCGCCGAACAGAGCCTCGGCCGCAGCCAGGGCGGCCGCGAAGTTTTCACCTTGATGGCTGCCGTGCAGATCCAACCACACCCCCTCGTAGGTCGTCCCCGGCGTTCGAAGGTCGAGCGACCGGCCGCCCACGGCCAGTTGGTTGCGCACGCAGCCATAGTCCCGCCCGGCCAGCCACACGGCTTCGGGTCTCTCTCGCTCGAAGATCGGCCGGAGCTCGCTGTCGCGCTCGCCCAGCACCAGCGTGCTGCCGGGTTTCACTATGCCCGCCTTTTCACCCGCTACATCGGCGTGAGTCGGCCCGAGGAACTCCACGTGGTCCAGGCCCACGTTGGTGACGACCGCGACGTCAGCGTCGACGACGTTGGTGGCGTCCCATCTACCTCCGAGGCCCACTTCGAAAACAGCCACGTCGACGGGGCGATCGGCGAACCACAGCAACGCGGCGCCCGTGAGGATCTCGAACCAGGTGAGACGCACGCCGTCACCCAGGAGGGGCTCGATAGATGCCAGCTCGGACAGCACCTCGGCCAGGTCGTTGTCGCTTATGGGCTCTCCGTCGGCCGCGATCCGCTCATTGATGGCTTCGAGGTGAGGGCTGGTAAAAGTGCCGACCCGGAGACCCTTGGAGGTCAGCAGCGAGGTCACGCAGCGCGCCGTAGAAGTCTTTCCATTCGTTCCCGTCACGTGGATCGCCGGCGCCGAGGCCTCAGGGTGGCCGAGCACGTCGACCAGCGCCCGCATGCGACCGAGGTCCGGGGCCACCCGCCTCGAATCGGGGAGCATCCGCTCCATGTTCTGGTGGCTGTCGAGCCAGGCGAGGGCGTCGCCCAGGCTGAGCACCTACCTGGTACTTAGCGGGCTGGTCGACGCAACTCGTGCGGCGCCGACCGGATCCCAGTTGACGGATCGTTGACGTCGGCATCTAATCGTGGGAGCCGGTCCGTCTCGCCCATCTAGGACGCGGCCCGGCGCGAACGGGGCGGAACCCGGTTCATCGCCTCGGCGCGCGGAACCAGGGTCGGAGCCACCCGCTCCAGCACCACGGATCGGTCGATGACGCACTGGCCGATGTCGCTGCGACTGGGCAGGTCGTACATGACTTCCAGCAGCACTTCTTCGAGGATGGCTCGCAAACCGCGGGCGCCGGTGCCTCTCAGCAGGGCCTGCTCGGCGACCGCTTCCATGGCGTCGTCGGTGAACACCAGCTCGACGTTGTCTAGTTCGAATACCCGGCGGTACTGCTTGACCAGCGCGTTCTTGGGCTCGACCAGGATGCGGACCAGGGCCTCTCGGTCGAGGTTGGACACGGCGCCGATGACAGGCAGACGCCCGACGAACTCCGGTATCAGACCGAACTTGAGCAGATCCTCGGGCAGAACCTGGGCGAGGAGATCGCCTTCGGCCCGGTCCTCGGCTCGGCGGATCTCGGCCCGGAATCCGATCCCCTGCCGGCCGAGCCGGCTGTCGATGATCCGATCCAGTCCGGCGAATGCGCCGCCGCAGATGAACAGGATGTTNNTGATGGGGGTGCTTGCGCCCACCTTGGGGCGGGACCGAAGCGGTCGTGCCTTCGAGGATCTTTAGAAGGGCCTGCTGGACACCCTCCCCGGAAACGTCTCTCGTGATGGACGGGTTCTCACTCTTGCGGGCGAT
>PMHU01000047.1 GCA_003156795.1 Acidimicrobiaceae bacterium | reverse complement strand
CCGCCGCCGCACCAGCGAGCCGGCCGCGACGCCGCGCACCACGACCTCGAGCGGGATCATCTGCGCGCGCCGGACGAGCATCTCGTTGTCGTCGTCGTCTTCGCCGCCGGAAAGATAATGGGTCGGCAACCCGCACAGATTCAGCAAGCGGAAGACGCGCGCTGCGGTCTTCGCCGCGATCCGGCCTTTGCCCGAGATCTCGTCGCGGCGCGCGCCGTCGCCCGCGGTGATGTTATCCGTTGCCACGACCACGAGCACGTCCGGCTGCCCGGGCTTTTCGTAGAGGACCTTGGTCTTGCCGCGGGCGACCTCGGGGCCTTTGTTCATGCCGATTCCGTCAAGGAACGCGGGCGCGGAAAAGGCCCCAAGGCTCGTAAGCGCGCCGCGAGCGCGAGCGCCCGTTCGGGAGCGTCGCCGATGTGATCGGTCGGATCCAGGAGCGCACGAATCTCGGCCGGATCGAGGACCTTCGCGAGCCGCTCGTCGTCGACGAGCAGTTGCGCGAGCGGATTATCGCCGCCCGCGGCAAGGCGGTCGTAGGCCGCCATCGCGGCCTGGCGCAGCGACTCGTGCAACGCTTGGCGGTCGCCGCCGGCTTTGACCGCTTCCATCAGGACCGCCTCGGTGCCGGCGAACGGTCCGTAGGTGCGCAGGTTCTGCGCGATCCGGCCCTTGTCGACGCGCAACCCCTCGACGATCCGGCGCGCAAGCGTGAGCAACTCATCCGAGCACAAGAACGCTTCGGGCAGAATCGCGCGACGGTTCGCGCTGTCGTCGAGGGTTCGTTCCAAGTAATTCGTCGCCGCGTTTTGCCAAGCCGTATCGGCATAGCCCGGAAGCAGCCGCGCGAGCGAACAAATTCGTTCGGAGAGGACCGGATTGCGCTTGAAGGGCATCGACGAGCTACCGACTTGCTTCGAGCCGAACGGTTCGAAAAGCTCGCCGAAACCGGGCGAGGAGAGGATGCGCACGTCGGCGGCAAACTTCGAAAGGGATGCGCCCAGGCCCGCGAGCGCGGCCAGGACGAGATAGTCGAGTTTGCGCGCGTAGGTTTGCGTGGAAACGTCGCTTGCGACCAGATCGAAATGTGCGAGCACGTCGTCTTCCTGATCGCGCGCGCGCCGTCCGCTGCCGCGCAAGAGGCGCTCGAATGACGCCGAGGTGCCGACGGCACCGCGAATCCCCTTAGCGGCGAGTGCGTCGTACGCCGTTCGTAACTGCTGCTCGTCGATCAGCAAGTCCGCAGCGTAGACGGCCAGCCGGTATCCGACTGTCGTGGGTTCGGCGGGCTGCAGATGGGTGTAGCCCATGGCGACGAGCTCGTGGTACTGCTCGATTCGCGCGGCAAACGCCGCGAGCAACGCGTGCAGGCTCTCGCCGATCAGTCCGATCGCCCGGCGCATCCGGTAGATCTCGACGGTGTCCTCGACGTCCATCGAGGTTGCGCCCAGATGGAGCTTCGGGCCGCCGATCGTTGCCTGAGAAGCGAACACGCGAATCTCGGCCATCAAGTCGTGCCCGATCTCGCGCTCGATCGCCAGTGCTGCCTCGATGTCGACATCATTCTGATGAGCCGCGAGATCGTCGACTTCGGCTTTGCTAAGGAGCCCGCTGCGTTCTTGCGAACGTGCGAGCGCGACCCAGACCGCCCGCCACAGCAGCCGCCGCTCACGCTCCGAAAACAGTTCGCGCAGTTCGGGCCGACCGTATCGCCGCGAAAACGGAGACGCGTATCTCGTTTCGTCCATCTCCTGTTGGGGGGTTCGCTTGCGTGCAGGCTGCGCCTCCGGCTTGCACAAAAAAAGGCCGAGCACCGACGTGCCCGGCCCGAGGTCGCGCGAGCGCGAGGTTAGTGCGTTCCGGCCTCCGCGTAGACGTAGTCGACGCCGAAGGTGTTCCCCGTCGATGCCGTCGTCGTCGGCGATCCGTAGATCAGTTCGACGTACAACTTGGCACCGCTGACCGGCACGAACGAGCCCGTTGGATTGGCCGTCCGCGGATTACCGATGTTCGTGTCGACGTTGTAGGCGCTCGTTACTGCCGCCGTGGTGTCGGTTTTTGCGGCGAGGGTTACGGTCGCGGTGGTCCCGCTCGCCGAGCCGTAAGCCGGCAATGCGCAGACGTAGCGTTCGAGGCCACCGGTCGGCGTCGCGCCCGTCGCGGCGAGGTGTCCGCAGGTCGAGCGCATGTCATAGCTGGAGAAGTTGGCGCCGCCCGTCAGTTCGATCGCAACCGACGGGGACCCCGTTGCCGGTGCCGGCGCACCGGCGGTCACCGGCGTCGCGTACAGAACGATCGCGCCGTAGTCGGCCGGTTGAATTTGCCCCGGTATCGTTGAGGTGTAATAGAGTGCCGGTGGTGCGCCGCTGTACAAGAAGATAACCTGGGGCACACCGCTGCCGGTGAAGGTAATTGAATGCGAACCGAGCGGATCGGCCGGCGGCGTGCCGGAGCCCTCGGTCTTGGGATCCGTGCCCGCGTCGGAGGGGCTCTGCGTGTCGGTCGCCGTCGTATTGATTCCGCTATAGTGTGCCGTCGCGACGATGCCGCCGTCGATAAGCACGCCGGGAATGTCGCCGCCGGGCGGATTTTGCGTCGATACGTTGACTGATCCGCCACCGTTGTTGTTCGGAAGACCGCCGGTCGGAAGCGCGGTGCCGTTGCCTCCGCATCCGGTAAGTGAGAAACCGACTAACCCCCAGAAGGCAAGTCGAGCGAGAACACTACGCATGAAAGAGAACTCCTTGAGAAAGTTCTACGGGTGCGCCGCCGTTAGGCGAAGCCTCAGCCTCGTTGCCCGTGGCGGCAACCCAATCCTGTTCGTTTCGGGGCTCGCAGCCGGCCTTCAGGAGGCCGCCGCGGTCGCCAGCTCGACGACGACGCGTCCGCCGACCTGCCGACGGGCGCCCCGTGGAAGCCGCTTGACAAGCCGCTGATCGGCGCCGTCAACGGCGTGGCGATCACAGGCGGCTTCGAGCTGGCCCTCAACTGCGACTTCCTCATCGCATCGGAGCGGGCGGCCTTCGCTGACACCCATACCCGGGTCGGGGTCCTGCCGGGCTGGGGCTTGTCGGTTCTGCTTCCCCAGCGCGTCGGCTTCGCCCTGGCCCGTCGCATGAGCTTCACCGGCGACTTCCTGGCCGCGAGCGAGGCGTTGCGGGCCGGTCTGGTCACCGACGTGGTCGCCCACGAGAACCTGCTGCCCGCGGCTCGACAGGTGGCGTCCGCCATTGCGGCCAACAACAGGCCCGCGGTGGCCCGCCTGCTCGCTTCGTACCGGGCCATCGAGGCCGAAGCCCAAGGCGCCGGTCTGCAAGTGGAAGCCCACACCTCCCGAGACTGGCGTAAGAGCGGGGGCAGCGAAGGGATCGCTGAGCGAGTCCCCGGCGTGTTCGCCAGAGGCCGATCGCAGGTCGGAGCCGGGGGCCCCGATGCCTGACCTCGATGAGCGTGACGTCGACGCCGTAGTCGTCGGAGCCGGCTTCGCCGGCATGTACAGCCACCACAGGCTTCGACGGCTCGGGCTGACGATCCAAGGCTTCGAAGCGGCCGACGACGTGGGAGGCACCTGGTGGTGGAACCGCTACCCGGGTGCCCGATGCGACGTCGAGTCCATGGACTACTCCTACTCCTTCTCCCCGGACTTGGAACAGGAATGGGAGTGGACGGAGCGCTACGCCACCCAGCCGGAAATCCTCCGCTACGTCGATCACGTGGCCAGCCGCTTCGATCTGCGCCGCGACGTCGAATTCTCGACGAGGGTCACGGCTGCGGCGTGGGACGAGGGCTCGAACCGTTGGCTCGTCAAGACGGACCGTGGCCATCGGGTCCGGGCCCAGTTCCTCATCATGGCGGTGGGCTGCCTCTCCGCGGCCAAGCTTCCAGAGTTGGCGGGAATCGAGAGGTTTGCCGGCGACATGTATCACACCGGCCGGTGGCCCCACGAAGGCGTCGACTTCACCGGACGGAGCGTCGGAGTGATCGGAACCGGATCGTCGGGGATTCAGTCGATACCGATCATCGCCGAGCAGGCCGCTCACCTGACGGTGTTCCAGCGGACGCCCAATTTCTCCGTGCCAGCGAAGAACGCCCCGCTCGACCCGACCTTCGTAGAGGGTCGGAAGGCGTCCTATCGCCAACACCGAAAGATGATGTTTAGTTCGCGTGCTGGAATTGTGATCAGGGCCAACGATCAGCCGGCCCTCAGCGTGACCGAGGAGGAGCGCCATAAAAGGTATTGGGAAGCCTGGGAGGCGGGCAACCTGTTCGGGATGGCCTCGAGCTTCGGTGATATCGCGATCGACAGGCAGGCCAACGAAACAGCTGCCGAGTTCGTCAGAGAACGCATCCGCTCGATCGTCGACGACCCGGACGTGGCCGAGGCGCTGTCCCCGCGGAGCTACCCGTTCGCGACCAAGAGGCTGTGTCTCGACAGCAACTACTACGCCACATTCAACCGAGACAACGTCGTCCTCGTGGACGTGCGCGCCGACCCGATCGTGGAAGTGACTTCCCATGGCTTGCGCACCGCCGCGGCCGATTTCGAGTTCGACGCGCTCGTCTTCGCCACCGGCTTTGATGCCATGACCGGCCCGTTCCTGGAGCCGGATATTCGGGGTGCCGCAGGGCGGTCGCTCCGTGACAAGTGGGCCGCCGGGCCTCGCTCCTACTTGGGGGTTGCGACGGCGGGCTTCCCGAACTTGTTCACAATTACCGGCCCCGGGAGCCCATCGGTGCTGACCAACATGCTGGTGTCGATCGAGCAGCACGTCGACTGGGTCACCGACTGTATCGACAACATGCGATCGAATGGCGCCATCGCCATCGATCCCGAAGTGGAGGCCGAGGACTTCTGGGTCAGCCACGTCAACGACGTGGCTCACCTGACACTGTTCCCCCAAGCAGACTCGTGGTACATGGGGGCCAACGTGCCAGGCAAACCCCGGGTGTTCATGCCATATCTCGGTGGCTTCGCGTTATACCGCGAGATTTGCGACGGGGTCGCATCCGACGGTTATCGCGGGTTCGCGCTCACTCTCGCAGATTAGATGTCGCAATTCCTGGCGTTAACGGTCGCTGGCATCGCGACCTATGGGTGCGTGTACGCCCTCACGGCTATGGGGTTGGTGGTCACCTACACCACGTCAGGCATTTTCAATTTCGCCCAGGGCGCCATCGGGATGATCGGCGCCTTTCTGTACTGGGAGCTCTCGCAAGTCCACGGTTGGCCGTCGTGGGCGGCTTTCACGGTCGTGGTCCTGTTCGTCATGCCCCTGCTCGGAGCCGGTCTCGAGCGGATCCTTCTCCGGCGCTTGGAACACGCCGGGCTCGAAGCCCAGCTGACGGTGACCATCGCGCTTCTGCTGCTCGGCATCGCTGTTGCGACTGCGATTTGGAATCCCAGTACGGCCCGTACGGTCCCGCCGTTTTTCGCCGGGCACCAGGTATCGATCGGCGGGGTCGTGCTCACTTGGCACCAACTGATCATCGTCGGCGCGTCGGCGGCGGCCGCAGTCGTGCTCCGTCTCTTTTTCTACCGGACCCGGCCCGGCATCGCGACCAGGGCCGTGGTCGACGACCGGGAGCTAACCGCGCTGACCGGCGCGGCGCCGGCCCGCTACGCCGAGTTGGGCTGGGCCATGGGCTGCTCTCTCTCGGCGGTCGCCGGAATCCTCATCGCGTCGCAAATCAACCTGGACATCAACAACCTCACCCTGCTCGTCGTCAACGGATACGCCGCCGCCATGGTCGGACGGCTGCGCAGCTTGCCGCTCACTTTCGTCGGCGCCATCGTCCTCGGATTGCTGCAGTCCTACGGCGTTGGCTACCTGCCGATCAGCGTCCTTTGGAGCGACTTGGAGCAGGTCATCCCCATGCTGTTCCTGCTCGTGGTCATCTTGGTCCTGCCACAGTCGAGGGCCAGCCTGGCCCGCCGGGTTCGGGTGCGAGCCCCGAGGGTGGTAGGCCGCAGGGAGTCGCTGGTCCGGGGCACGGCATTCATCGGGATCGCGGTCGTGCTCGCCTTCACGCTCAACGCCGCCAGCTTCAGCTACGCAAACCGGGGGATCGCCCTAGCGATCATCATGCTGTCGCTGACCTTGTTGACGGGCTATGGCGGCCAGGTTTCGTTGTGTCAGCTGAGCTTCGCCGGGCTGGGCGCCTTCGCCATGAGCAAGGTCGGCGGCACTGGGGGATCACTCCTCGGGATCCTGGCGGCCGTCGGGCTGTCGGCGGCCGTGGGCGCCGTGGTCGCTCTACCGGCGCTCAGGCTTCGAGGCCTCTACCTGGCTCTGGCCACCTTGGCCTTCGCTCAGGGCATGGATGCCGCCTTCTTCAACAACATCGACGTCTTCGGAGTGTCGCTCTCGCTGTCGGTCGCCCGGCCTCACCTGCCGCTCGTTTCGGTGACGAGCGACCGGCGGTATTTCGCCTTCCTTTGCATCGTGTTCACCGCCATCGCGATCGGGTTGCTGGCGCTGCGCCGATCCCGTTTCGGGCGACGCATGCTCGCCATCACCGACAGCCCGAGCGCCTGCCTCACCCTCGGCGTCGACATGACCCGGTCGAAGCTGGCCATCTTCACCCTCTCGGCCGCTATAGCGGGGCTCGGTGGGGCTCTGTACGGAGGGGCCCAGTCCGCCGTATCGCCGAACGACTTTCCCTTCATCCTCAGCCTCACCCTGCTCCTGCTGGCCGTGGCTTGGGGCATCCGCACCACGACCGGCATGCTCGTCGGAGGCGTCGTTTTCTCCCTTGGATCGCTCCTTGACGCCCATTTGACCCACCCGCGTGACGCCTTCGCGCTGCTCGTCGGCGTGGCCGCCATCGGTGTGTCGCAGAATCCCGAAGGCCCTTTTGGGGGCAGGACCGTCATGCGGATGTGGCGGGACAGGGCGGGCCGGGCCGGTTCCCCGCCGTCCACATCCGCAGAGGTTCCGCCTGGAGAAAGGCTGACGAGTGCTGCGGGTTGACGAGGTATCGGTGAGCTTCGGCGGCCTCAAGGCCCTGGATGCAGTGGACATCGACGTCGACACCGGCCAGGTCACAGGTCTGATCGGACCCAACGGGGCCGGCAAGACCACCTTGTTCAACGTCATCACCGGCTTCCAGCGTCCTGACAATGGGGAGGTCCTGGTCGACGGGCGCGACGTGACGCATGCCGGGCCCAAGAAGCGCGCTCGACTCGGTCTCGGCCGCACCTTCCAGCGCCTGGAGATATTCGGCTCCCTGACCGTCCTGGACAACGTTCTGGTGGCCCTGGAAAACGGTGGGCTGCGCGGCCGCCACGCTCGCGAAGCAGGGATCGACCTCTTGCGCAGGGTCGGACTCGAAAGGTCCGCGCTCACCCAGGCCGACGTACTGCCTACTGGCATGGCGAGGCTGCTGGAGCTGGCCCGGGCCCTGGCCTGCCGTCCCAGGGTGATCTTGCTCGACGAGCCCTCGTCCGGTCTCGATGGCACCGAGAGCGCGCAGCTGGGCCGGCTGTTGGTCGATCTCGCCGGTGAGGGGATGGCCGTGCTTTTGGTGGAGCACGACATGGACCTGGTCATGAGGGTCTGCACCAGGATCCACGTGCTCGACTTCGGCCGCATCATTTCCGTCGGCGCACCCGCCGAGGTGCGCACCGACCCCGCCGTGCAAGCGGCGTACCTGGGTGGGGCGAGCACCGGAGCCGAGCGATGACGGCCGCCACCGAGCCGGGGGCCGACCGCGTCGTCGAGGCGCCGCCCGCGTTGCGGCTCATCGGCATACGGGCGGCCTACGAGCGGGTCGAAGTCCTGCACGACGTCGAGCTGTCGGTCCGCGCCGGCCAGGTATTCGCCCTGCTCGGCCCGAACGGGGCCGGCAAGAGCACCACGCTGCGCGTCGTCAGCGGTCGCATGCGGCCGACGGCCGGCCGCGTGCTGGTGGCAGGCAACGACGTCACGGGCACCAGCCCCGAGAAGCTGGCCCGGCAGGGGGTTTGCAGCGTGCCAGAGGGCCGCGGCGTCTTCCCGAACCTCACCGTCGCCGAGAACCTCCGCATGTGGACATACCGCGGCGGGCTGCGTCGCAGCGACGTCGAAGAGGTCACCTACGCCCGCTTTCCGCGCTTGGCCGATCGCCGGCGCCAGCTGGCCGGGACCCTGTCGGGGGGCGAGCAGCAGATGCTCGCCATGTCCCGGGCCCTGTCCACCAAGCCCACGCTGCTGCTACTCGACGAGATTTCCATGGGGCTGGCGCCCCTGATAGTCGCCGAGCTCTACGAGCTGGTAGCGAGCATCGCGGCCGAGGGATTTGCCATCCTCGTGGTCGAACAATTCGCCCACACCGCCCTGCAAGTAGCCGACCGCGCTGCGGTCATGACCCAGGGGCGCATAGACATGGAGGGAACGCCCGCCGAGATCGGCCCGGCCGTGGGCGACCTATACCTCGGATCAATCAGAGCTGAAGGGTCCACAACAGAATGAAAGGGAAGTCCACGTGCCCCATGCCCGCCCCAACCGCCACCATCCCATCGCTCTGGGCGTGAAACACAAGACGAGGGCCGCCATCCGGATGGGAGCGCTCACCGGTCTGGCCGCCCTGGCTCTGGCGGCATGCGGCTCCAGCACGCACGCGGCCAACTCCCCGACCGGGTCCGGTGGTTCGACCGGCCCAACCATCCCACCGCCGGCAAAAGTCACGGGCACGCTGAGCGGGCCTGGGGTGACCGCCAAGACGATCACCATCGGCCAGATAACCACCATTTCGGGACCGGTGCCGGGCCTGTTCCAGGACTCCAACGACGGCCTCGACGCCTACGTCGCCTACTTGAATGCCAACGGGGGCATTGACGGTCGCACCGTGAAGATCCTGCGGGCCGACGACCAGTTCAACTGCAACGTGTACACCCAGGAGCTCAAGACCATGAGCACCGAAGTCTTCGCCATGGTAGGGACGTTTACTCTCAACGACGGCTGCGGAACGGCGACCCTGAAGGCGGACCCGAACCTCGTCGACGTGCAGGGCACGGTGCTCACCCCGGCTCTGTATTCGCTGCCCAACGTGTTCACGCCCACGCCCGACCCCGCGGGATACGCCACGACCGGATACCAGTGGATCAAGGACAAGTTCCCCACCGCCATCACCAAGGCGGCGACCCTTATCCCGGGGGCGGCGCTGGCCAACGGCAAGGAGCAGGAGCTGACGGCCGAGTCCATCGGCTACAAGTTCGTCTACTCGCGGGTGATCGGACCCATCGAGACCAACTTCACCGCCGACATACTGCGCATGAAGTCCGACGGGGTGAAGATCGTCGACCTCGGAGCCGTCACCGCGAACGACGTCGCCGACTTCATCGAGCAGGCCAACCAGCAGGGGTTGCACCTGGACGCGGTCATCTCGGCCGCGGCCTACGACGGCCACCTGCTCAAATTGCTCGGCAATCCGTCGATAGCCAACAACCTGCTCTACTCCCCGTTGAGCTACTCCCTGTACCTCGGGACCGACCGGACAACTGTTCCCGCGGTCAACACCTTCCTTACCTGGCTGAACAAGACCCACCCCAACAAGTCGGCGAGCATTTTCAGCGTGTCGTCGTGGGGGGCGGGGACCCTTTTGACGCAGGCCATGGCCGCGGCTGGGCCGAACGTCACCCAGGCCGCGGTGATCCGGGCCCTCGACAACATCACCACCTTCGATTCCAGCGGCCTCACGGCCGACACCAACCCGGCTAAACGCCTGGGCGCCACGTGCGACGTGATCGCCGGGATCCAGAACGGGCAGTGGACCCGCATCGACCCGAAGTCCGGCTTCGAATGCGACGGGGTCTACCACAACGTCCCGCTCAGCGCCCTGGGAAGCTAGGTCTCCAAGTAGAGGGCGTGGGTTCGGCTGGTTCGGCCCACGCCCCCTCGGACCTGGTGGCTACAGCGTCGGGAAGTTGATGAACTTGTGGCCCCAGAAGGCCCCTTCGGTTATCTCGTACACCGGCTCGTCACCCGTGACCCGGAGGCCGTCGTAGCCGAACTCCACCGCAAAGCCGCCGGGGCTGATCACGTAGAAGGACACCATCTTGTCGTTGGTGTGCCGACCGAGCGTTTGCATCACCGGCACCTTGAGCTTCTCGGCCCGGTCCCACGCCCGACCCACGTCGTCGAGCATGCCGCCCTCGACCATGAAATGCACGAGCCGGCCAGGCCCTGGCATCGGGAGGATACCGACCGTGTGGTGACGGGCGTTGCACCCCAGGAACCAAAGGGTCTCGAACTGAGGGGTCCCGTCGGCGGCGGGCGGCCCCGGCAGGCGCAAGGTGTTGCGGGGCCTGAAGCCGAGGACCTCGGTGTAGAAGGCGTAGGCGGCCGGTCCGTCGGGAGCCGTGACGACGACGTGACCCATGCCTTGTTCGCCGGTCACGAAGGAGCTCACCGTCGGGGTCTGGACTTCGGTGTGGCTCAGGGCCACACCCCAAAAGAGCTCGAGAGGGTTCCCGGCGGGGTCGTCGAAGCGGACCGCCTCGGTGACGCGCCGATCCCGGCACTCGGCCGCGTCGAGCGGGGTGACTTTGGTACCGGTCTGCTCGACAGCGGCGACCAGTTCGGCGAGCTCTTCCTTACCGAAGACCTGGAGGCCGATCGCTTCGACCTTATTTTCGGCCGCGACGGAGATCACCAAGCGGGAAGGGTGGTCGTCCATCCGGTAGTACAGGGACGTTGGGTTGTCGCCTTTGTCTTCCATCATGCCGAGGAACCCGCCGCCAAACTGGCGCCAGGCATCGATGTCCTCGGTGCCGATCCTCACGTAGCCGAGTGAACGGACGGGCATGGTCGTCTCCTTCTTTCGCCTCGTGGAAAGCGTAGGTGGCGATGGGACACCACCAAGTCCGGGTGTCCCGGCGAGCGGGACGGATGGTGAGCCGGAGGTCAGGCAGGCACCACATGGGCCCCGCCGGAAGGCGTCAGCCGCCAGCCGAGGTCAAGGACGCCAGGTTCGGTCAGGGCCACCACACATCCTCCGAACCCGGCCCCGGTCAACCGGGCTCCGTGGACGCCGCGACGGCTGATCAGATCGGCCACGAGCTCGTCGAGCCCCGGCGTGGACACGGCAAAGTCCACCTTTAGCGATTCGTGGCTTTGCACCATCAGGGCGCCCGCCTCCTCCAAGTCTCCGGACTTCAGAGCGTCGACGAACGCGAGCACCCGACCGTTCTCGGTTATTACGTGGTGCGCCCGGCGACGGTCTGTCGGGTCGACGACGGCCTTCAAGTCGGCGACGGTCGCGTCACGAAGAGGGCCGATTTCGGCTGCGGCCGCCTCACACTGCCTGCGTCGCTCCGCGTAGTCGGAGTCAGCCAGGGTCCGGGCCCGGCCCGAGTGGACGGCGACCACTTCGCAGCCTTCGGGGACTCGGACGGGCTCGACCGAGTTGGTGGCGCAGTCGAGCAGGAGGGCGTGGCCTTCCACTCCTGCCGCCGATGCCAGCTGGTCCATCAGGCCGCAGGGAACCCCGGACGCGCGCTGCTCGGCCCGCTGGCAGGTCATCGCCAACTCGAGAGGCGTGCCCGTGAAGCCGAGAGCCAGGGCCAAGGCAACCTCGAGGGCCGCGCTGGAGGAAAGGCCGGCGCCGATCGGGAGGGAAGTGGTCACATTTCCCACGCCGCCGCTCGGCGGTCTTAGCTCCGCGACCACGCCGGCGACGTATCGGACCCACCCGTCTTCGGCGGCGGGGTCGACGACGTCGACGCCTACGTCGGCGGTCGCCGTTTCGACACTCGAGCTGAGCCTGACTCGGTCCCCACCAGGCGCCAGGGTGACGGTCGTGCCCAACTGGATCGCCATGGGCAACGCCCATCCGCCGGTGTAGTCGGTGTGGTCGCCGATCAGGTTGACCCGTCCCGGGGCGAAGGCCGTGATCGAGCGGCCGGGTCCCGGGATCACATCACCAGGGTAGAGCCCCGTCTCACACCAGGCGCCGGCGCACCAGGATCCAGCCGAAACGGGCCAGTCCGACGACGAGACCCAGGAATACGAGGAACACGGCTGCGCCGCCCGAAGCTGCGATGACGGCTTCGATCCCCCGGGCGAAGCTGTGCCGGGCGTGGCTCCACGCTTTGGAGACGCCACTAGGCGCCGGGCGCGGGGTCGGGGCGGCCACCTGCTTGCCCCGCTCGAAGACGTGGACGCTCAGGGTCGAGTAGCTGGTCTGGTCGGTCATCACTTCGAGCTCACCTTGCAGTTGCTCGATCTGGGTCTGGATGTCGCCGATCTGCTGCTCCACGGCCAGGATGTCCCCGATGCTTTCGGCCTTGGTCAGGATCTGCTGGAACTGCGAGCGGGTGTCGGCCAGGGACTGGATCCGGGCTTGCAGGTCGACGTACTGCGACGTCACGTCCTGACCGGACGACGTCACCGACGTCGGGGTTCCGAGTGCTTGGACCTGCTCGAGAAGCGACTCGAACGATGCAACAGGCACCCGGAGAGTGATGTCACCGTAGGGCGCGGAGCCCGTATCAATGGTGTCGGATGAGGAACTGGCCACGAACCCGCCGAGCGAGGTGGCCAGGTCTGCCATCCGGCCCATGGTGTCGCCGAGCTTGCCCTGGCCCACTTGAAGCGTGACCGCACCCGTCTTGATGACCTTCGACGGCAAGGCCGGCACCGCGTCGTTCGTGGCGGCGGCGGCCTCGCTGGTTCCGTTGATCTGGAGGAGCGGGGCCGCCGTCGGTGTGAAGACGGCTTTGGAGCCGCTTGCGGCGACACCTGCGCCACTCAGGTTCGTGTGGGCGCTTGAGCGGAGTTGGCTCGGTGAGGCCGCGCCCCTGGCGGCGTCGGCGGCCTTCGAGGTGCCAGTCCGCTCGAAGCTCGTGGCAACCGGCACTGCGCCGGCAATCAGCATCAGGGCGGCTGCGCCGGCGAGGACCGGGCGTCGGCGGATCCAGCCCGCAGGGGCGCGACGCTCCGCTCGGGGCTCGCCTTGCTGCCGCCGCTCCCGACGCGGCGCGGTGGCGTCGCGCACCGCGAGTATCCGTTCGGGACCGTCGGTCGGAACGGCCAGCGCTTCTCCCGCCTGTCGGATCAGGTCTTCGAGCAGGGCGTCTTCAATCATCGCGGCCCCCCAAGGAGTTGGAGACGGTAATCGGGCGGTAGTCGGCTAGGAGGGGGTCGGCGCCCAGGCGGGATCTGGCCTCGTGCAAACGGCTCTTTACCGTCCCAGGCCGCCGGTGGATGACGGCCGCGATCTCGCGTTCTGCGAGCTGGCCGTAGAAGCGCAACACGATTACTACCCTCAAGTGCTCTGGGAGCTTGCCGATGGCCTCGACCACCGCTCGCTGGGTCTCGTGGGCTTCGACGGTCATCTCTGGCTCCTCGGGGCTCCGGCCGTCCCCCGGCCACGCATTCGCCGATGCCAGGTCGTCTTCGAGTGTCGCGGCGCGTTGGCGGCGGGACCGATCTGACCGGAGCTTGCTCAGGCAGGCGTTGACCACCACCCGGTACAGCCAAGGGTGGACTCCTGCCCCATCGGGGACCGCGGCCCGGAACCGCCAGGCGCGGAGGAATGCCTCTTGCACGACCTCCTCGGCATCCTGCCGGTCGTGCAGTATCAGGTAGGCGGTTCGGTAGGCGGCGGAGTACCCGTCATACAACCACGCCGCCAGCTCGTCGCCTTCTTCGTGCTTCGAGTCCTTCCCCATGAGGCGCATCGATGTGTATGACGCAGCAAAGGCGAGAAAAGTTCGCGGATATTCCTCACGGGCGGCAACCACCAGCCCCTACTGCCAGGCGAACACGGGCTGCTCGTAGCCGGCCACCCGTTCGTATCGGCCTTCCAAGGCGACGCGACGGAACTGCAGGAGGACCGCTCCGGTAGGGGCGTGGATCAGGTCGCCGCCGATCGGGATCTGCACCACTGGCCGATCAGACTCTTGGATCGAAACGAACCGGGGCGAGTCAGGTCGACAGAGCTCGCGAAAGGAGATGCGGTGCACGGACAGCACTTCCTCGGGGTTGGGCCGGATGCTCGGGTGCGTACCGCCCCACAACACGAACGGAGTGATCACGTATCCCGAGCGCGTCGCGTAGTCGTCCAGCATGCCCACCAGAGCGGACGCCGGGAGGTCCAGGTCGAGCTCCTCCCTCAACTCCCGGCGCGCCGCGTCGAGCGCAGACTCGCCCTCGTCGACGCGCCCACCGGGTAGCGCCCACTGCCCGGTATGAGACTTCAGGCGAGCCGACCGCCGGGTGAGCAGGAATGCGGGACCACCGGCGGTGCCGGCCACGCTTCCGGTCAGGGCCAGGCCGGACGCGCCAGGAATTTCGTTCAGTCGCTCGTTTGAGAAGGGGTGGTCATCACCACCGTCCGATGCGGCGTCGCTGTCAACCACCACCACGGCCACCGCCGCATGGCGTCGGCCATCGAGAGGTATCGGTGACCGATCGTGGCGGGCCAGGTTGGCGGTGAGGAGTTCCCGGAGGTCCGCGCCGAAACGCCAGTCTGTCACCGGGTCACCATACCGGGCTCGGCCTCGGGGGCCGCTGGCGTCCGGCGCTTCGCCACGCCTTTTCTGGATCAGGAGGTGACCGTCTCTGTCCCAGTCCCTATGCGTTCTACGAGGCCGGCGATCGTCGACTCCACGTCGCCGAGAACACGCTCGACGGCGCCGCTCGGCGTCAAGAACAGGAACGCGACCCGCGCCACGCTTTCCCCGGTGGCCGCTTCCACGGCCATGGCGTAGGACGCCCCTTGAGCCCGGTAGCCCTCTACCCGGCGGTCGAGCTCGGCCGCGTCGGCTGTCGAGGCCGTCTTGTAGTCGACCACCACCAGACCATCCGGACCCCGGAATAGGAGGTCGATGTAACCCTCTAGCAGCCGGCCACCGGCGGCCGGAACACAGGCGTACACCTCCCGCCAATGGGGGCACCGGGCCGCTTCCCTGACCACATCTGATGAAAGGGCATGCGAGACGAGCTCGTTCACGTCGCCCACGTGCTCCGGGATCGCTTCGGCTTCGCACTGGGCGGCTACCGCAGCTTGCCGTCCGGCACCGGTCTCGAGGTCGATGGTCTGAAGCACGGCGTGCACCGCCCTCCCCACCGAAGTGCCGTAGCGACCTTTGAGCCAAGGGGGGAGGTCCATATCACGCGGGCGTTTTTGGAGTCCGGCATCCGCGTCAGGCCCGGGATCGAGGACAAGCCCAGCGGTGCCTGTGTCCGCGGCGCGGGAATCTTCGAAGGGGTCTAGCACCGGTTCCTCGGCTGGGTCCGGTTGGCCTTCCGCGGTGAGAGCGGTGGCGGCCACGGTGTTTGGGCGGTTGGCCCGAGCCAGCACCGTCGCCAGCTCGACCTCCCACTCGACCCTCGGCACGAGGGCGATGGCCGGGCTGTCGCCCGAACCGATGTCGCCCGATCCGGCGCGACCGTCGCCGCCCTCGCCGTGACGTCCCGCGGGTTGGCCATCAGCGTCCGGCAGCTCGTCTATGCGATCACCCATGCCCTCGATCAGCAGCTCGGCGTTCGTCAGCTTGCTCTTCGCAGTTGGGACAGCGCTGCGAGCGTTGCGGAAGCAGGAGATGACGAGGTGGTCTCGTGCTCGGGTGGCGGCCACGTAGAGCAGGCGGATGCGCTCGTCGAGGGCCATCTGTTCGTCGATCGGCTTCTGATCGATGAACTCGGGGGTCGCCACCTTGGCGCCGAGGTTGTAACCCACTCCGCCCCCCGGGAGGAATCTGACTTCGACCGGGCTGAAGCGCCCGCCCGGCCGGGTGGACATCCCGCTCAGGATGGTGATCGAGAACTCCAAGCCCTTGGCTGCGTGGATGGTCATGATGCGCACCGCGTCGTGGTCCGATTCTGGCAGGATCGGCTCGGACACTCGGGCCGAATCGGTCGCTTGGAGGTCGACCCAGGCCAGGTACTGGCGAAGGGTGCCGCTGGTCGCCTCGCTCCACGCTCGAGCTTGGTCGATCACGTAGCGGACCCGGCGCCACACGTCGCGAGGTCGGCCGGTGGCGTGACCGAGCTCGAACGCCCGCCGCTCTCGAGCCACCCGGTCGAGGATCTCCGACGGGGCCAACCAGATTCGGTCCCGGTGCAGGCGTCGGAGGAAGCCCAGCCCGGCGGCGACCGGGTCGCCCGCCGGAACCGTCCCGGGTTGGTCGCGCAGGTAGTCCCAATGGCCGCCGCGTTCCACTCGGTACCGCCACAGGTCGTCGTCGCCGCACCCGAGTAGTGGCGTGCGCAAGGCGGCGACCACGCGGAGGTGATCGGTCGGGTCGTCGATGGCCCGTGCCACCATCAGCAGGTCCCTAACGGCCCGGGTGGCGTAGACCAGGCTGCTCGACTCGGCCCGAAAGGCGATCCCCCTCGCCTCGAGCGCGTCTTCGAGGTAGGGCAGGGACGTGCGGGCCGGCACGAGGATGGTCACGTCGCCGGGCCGGGCCGGTCGCCAGTGACCGGACGGACCCGCGTCACCGGTCTCGCCCGCTTGGTCAGCAACGGACCACCCTTCGATGATGGCTCGATCGACCGTTTCGGCGACCGCTCTGGCCTCCATGGCCCGCAAGGCGTCGGCTCCCTCGCCCTCAGCCTCCTGGCGCCCGAGGAGCGATACCGCCGGCCCGGTAGGGGGCGGCTCCAGCCTGGTGGCCACCAGCGGCTCGTACTCGGGCTGGGACGCCAACTCGGTGTCGGTGTCAGCGGGCAGCTCGAACAGTCGGGCGAACGCGTGGTTGACCCAATCCACGACGGGTGCCACGGTCCTGAAGTTGGCATAGAGGCCCACCCGGCCCGCTTCGAATCGCGTGCCGGCTCGCAAGAAGGTGGCCACGTCGGCCCGGCGGAACCGGTAGA